>JBDTCO010000070.1:0-47615 GCA_039923495.1 Polyangia bacterium | reverse complement strand
GCGCGGTGGGGTGCACAGGACGCGGAGCTCGCAGCCGGCGATCGCCGCGGGGACCGCGCTCATGATCGCGGCGGACGGCAGCGGTGCGGAGCCTGCCGGGACGTAGATGCCGACGGCGGAGATGGCGGTCTCGAAGCGCTCGCAGACGACGCCGGGCGACGTCTCGACGCGGAGTGGTGTGCTCCGCTGCGCCTCGTGAAAACGACGTACGTTGGCGATGGCGCGCTCGAGCGCAGCGCGCTGCACCGGTGTGATCGCAAGCTCGGCCTCGTCGAGCTCGGCCTGCGTCACGCGGAGCTCGTCCAGCATCACCTTGTCGAAGCGCGCGGTGAGGGCGAGGAGCGCGGAGTCGCCCCCGGCACGTACCTCGCTCACGATGCGCGCGACGGTCTCGCCCAGCTCGGCACGATCGCCCGCCACGGGACGCGCGAGCAGCGCGTCGCGCTGCTTCTCGTCGAGCGTGGACCAGTCGTGGACAGAGAGGCTGACAGGAAGGCTCACGCGAGCATCTTCTCGACCGGCAGCACCAGCACGGCGCTCGCGCCGGCGCTCTTCAGGCTCTCGAGGAGCTCCCAGAAGACGTTCTCGCGGCAGACGGCGTGGACCGCCACCTTGTCCCCCGGGCCGTCGAGCGGGATGACCGTGGGGAACTCCGAGCCGGGCAGGAGGCGCTTGATGTCGGCCAGCGCGGAGCGTGGCGCGTGCAGCATGATGTACTTGCTCTCCTTGACCTGCTGGACGCCGTCCATGCGAAGAAGGATGCGGTGCATCCACTCCTCCTTTGCGGGAGGCAGTGGCACGGGCGTGCGGATGAGCACGGCCTGGCTCTGCAGGACAACCTCGACCTCGCGCAGCGCATTGGCGACGAGGGTGCTCCCCGTCGACACGAGGTCACAGATGTAGTCGGCGCGACCGATGCGCGGCGCGATCTCGACGGAGCCCGACAGCGTGACGATGTGTGCCTCGACGTCGTGGCTGCGCAGCCAGCGGCCAAGGAGGTGCGGATACGTGGTGGCGATACGCCGACCCGCGAGCGAGCGCGGACCTTCGTACGCGGCGGTCTCGGGGGCCGCGATGCTGAGGCGGCAGCGCCCGAAGTCGAGCGGTTGCACGATCGAAAAGAGGTCGGTGACGCCGCGCGCCTCGAACGCGAGCCGCTTCTCCTCGACGACGTTGAGCCCGACGATGGCCAGATCGCACACGTCCTCCTGCACGAGGTCGGGGATGTCGTCGTCCCGCACGAACAGCAGGTCGAGCGGCATGTTCTCGCCGTAGCAGGTGAGCTGGTCCTTGCCGCGGCTGAACTTGAGGCCGCAGCGCGTGAGGAGATCGAGCGAGTGGTCGGTGAGACGCCCCGACTTCTGCATCGCGACCTGGAGACGGGTGCGCTTATCCATGACGGGCTTCCTTGAGGCGCGTGGCGGCCGTGGCGTAGCCGCCTTCGCCGCTGGTGAGCGAGCGCGCGACGCGCCCGATGGTGGTGAGGCTGACGCCGGTGCGCGCGTGGATGTCGCGGTACGACAGCTCGCGCTGCAACAGCTTCACGACAGCCCAGCGATCGGCGAGCGCCTGTACCTCGGCGGGCGTGCAGAGATCGCGAAAGAACGCGCGCAGCTCGTCACCCGAAGAGAGCGTGAGCATCGCGCGGTAGAGCTCGCGCTCCGCCGAGGCTTCCTTCACGTGTGCTCTCTGCGTCTTCATCGCTGTACTAGCGTACTAGCACGCTAGTACAGACGTCCACAAGGGAGATCGCGGGTGCTCGAGCCCGTCCGCAAGGCATGGCGTCCTGCCACGCCGACGAACTCGTCGCCGGCCCTACGCCGCCAGCATGCCGCGCGCGATTGCATCCATCAGCGCGGCAAACTGCGCGTCGTCGAACGACGAGCCGCTGGTGAGCCAGTCGTGGTGCCGGTGGCTCGGCTCGGTCTCCTCGGTGTCGTCGCGGTAATGGCCGAGCACGTCGAGGTGGTCTGCGAGGCCACACCACACGAGCTCGCCCCAGAGCTGAGATCGGATGGGTACGATGCCGTCGCTGTCGCGCAGCGTGGGCGCCGAGTCGAAGGCGCGCATGAGCATCGACTCCATCTGCGCGGTGGCGGCGGGCTGGCCGGGGACCGGGGACATGGCGGAGCAGGGGTAGCGCTCGTCGTAGTCGGCGGTGATGGCGTGCAGCGCGGTGAACATCGTCAGCGAGATGGCGCGCCATGGGTGACCGAGCGTCGCGAGCCAGCTGCGGGCCTTCGACGGTGCCATCGATGCGGTGGACTGGTAGCGGACACAGGGGCGGTCGAGGAAGCCGGCGAGCACGAGGTCCATGCCCTCGGGCGTGAGCTGAACGATGGCACCCTGATCCTGTTCGATGGTCTTGAGGTACGAGCGCACGTCCGGACTGCGCACGTCATCGAGGACGTGGGTGAGCGAAGTCACGAGCGGATCGACGAGCGGGATCTTCAGCACGTCATCGCCGCGCGCGACGAGGCCGAGCAGCGCGCGGACCATGGAGATCGGACGCTGGCCGAGGGAGAGGCCGAGGAAGGTGAACGCGGAGAGAACGTACAGCGCCTGCTGACCGCGTGTCGTCGCGAAGAAGGTCGCGAGCGGCGTGCCGTAGTGCGGCGTGTTCATCATGGTCACGCTGCGGAGACGCGGGAGCCAGCGCTCGGCGTCCTCCGCCGAGGGGAGCGCGGCGCCGGGCGAGGCGACGAGGCGGACGTCGAGGCCACCTGTGGAGTGACCGAGCAGGTGGATGGGCCCGTCGTCGCCGCAGGTCTTTCCCACGAGCGCGGCGAGCGTGGCAGCACGGCGTCGAACCGATGCGGTGGGTGAGACCTCTGCGACGTGGATCTCGACGGTGGAGCCCGCCGCCATGAAGCGCTCCGTGAGCGCGCGCTCGACGTGGGCGAAGTAGTCGAAGGACGCGAGCCGGCCGAAGCCGAACATCCCGGGTGCGAGGTAGAGCCGCTGGTGGTTCATGTGTGTATGGTACGCGCCATGAACAAGCAGACTCTAGGTTTGGTGATCGGCTGCTGCCTCGGCTTCGCGGCGTGCGGCACGACCACTACCACGAAGAAGACCACGACCATGGCACAGCCCACCCCGCCGCCGCCCGCGCGCGAAAATCCGTTCGCGCAGCCGAGCGCGCTCTACCTGTCGGCGCCTCCGTTCGACCAGGTCCGGGTGGACGACTACCGGCCTGCCTACGCCGAGGGTATGCGGCAGCAGCTCGCCGAGGTCCGCGCGATCGCCGATAACAAGAGCCCGCCGACGTTCGAGAACACGATCGTCGCGATGGAGAAGACCGGCACGATGCTCGATCGCGTGAGCAAGGTGTTCGGGCACCTCGCGGCGACCGAGAAGAACTCTGCGATGCAGGCGATCGAGACGGAGATGTCGCCGAAGCTCGCCGCCTTCCGCGACAAGATCAACCTCGACGCACCGCTCTTCGCGCGCATCCAGGCGCTCTACGACAAGCGCGCCACGCTAGGGCTCGACCCGATCTCCGTGCGGCTCATCGAGCGCTACCACCTCGACTTCGTCCGCGCGGGCGCGATGCTGTCGGACGCCGACAAGAAGACGCTGAGCGCGCTCAACGAGGAGGAGTCGAAGCTCATGACGGCCTTCGACGAGCACCTCATCAAGGAGACCAACGCGGACGCGGTCGTGGTCGACAAGGTGGAGGAGCTCGATGGCCTCTCGCCCGCCGACATCGCCTCGGCTGCGAGCGCAGCGAAGGCGCGCAAGCTCGACGGCAAGTGGGTCATCCCGCTCATCAACACGACCGAGCAGCCGTCGCTCAGGTCGCTCACGAACCGGCCGCTGCGCGAGCGCCTCTTCCGCGCGTCGGTGGGGCGCTGCAGCCACGGTGGTGACAACGACACCCGCGCGATCATCACGCGGCTCGCGCAGCTCCGCGCCCAGCGCGCCAAGCTCCTCGGCTTCCCGGACTTCGCGTCGTTCACGCTCGCCGATCAGATGGCGAAGACGCCGGCCGCCGCTGGCAAGCTCCTCGACCAGCTCGCCAAGGGCGCGGTCGCGCGCGCCAAGCAGGAGGTCGCCGACATGCAGGCCGTCGTCGACAAGGCGCATGGCGGCTTCAAGATCCAGCCGTGGGACTGGGCGTTCTACTCGGAGAAGGTGCGCAAGGCGCGGTACGACCTCGACGAGGCCGAGGAGCGTCCGTTCTTCGAGCTCGATCACGTCCTCAAGGACGGCGTCTTCTTCGCCGCGCACGAGCTCTACGGCGTGACCTTCAAGCAGCGCACCGATCTGCCGGTGTACGACCCGAGCGTGCGCGTGTTCGAGGTCCTCGACGCGGACGGCAGCAGCGTCGGCCTCATCTACACGGACTACTTCGCGCGCGAGAGCAAGCGCGGGGGCGCGTGGATGGAGAGCCTCGTCGATCAGAGCGACCTCCTCGGTCGCAAGCCTGTCGTCGTCAACTGCCTCAACGTCTCTGCGCCCGCGCCCGGCGCGCCCGTGCTGCTGACGTTCGACGAGGTGACCACGATGTTCCACGAGTTCGGTCACGCGCTGCACGGCCTCTTCTCGAAGTCGCGCTATCCGTACTTCTCGGGCACGCGCACGCCGCGTGACTTCGTCGAGTTCCCGTCGCAGTTCAACGAGAACTGGGCGCTCGAGCCGCGCGTCCTCGCGAGCTACGCCAAGCAGCACGAGACGGGTGCGCCGATGCCCGACGCGCTCGTCGCGAAGATCAAGAAGTCGACCACCTTCAACGAGGGCTTCGCGACGCTCGAGGCCACCGCGGCTGCGCTGCTCGATCTCGACTGGCACTCGCTACCCGCCACCGCGCCGCTGCAGGACACGGAGAAGTTCGAGGCCGCGTCGCTTCACAAGCATGGCGTCGATCTGCCGCAGGTACCGCCGCGCTACCACAGCGCGTACTTCACGCACATCTGGTCGAACGGGTACGCAGCCGGCTACTACGCGTACATGTGGACGGCCGTGCTGGCGTCCGATGCGTACGCGTGGTTCGGCGAGCACGGCGGGATGACGCGGGCGAACGGCCAGACGTTCCGCGACGAGATCCTGTCGCGCGGCGGCACCGTCGATGCTCACGACATGTACCTCGCGTTCCGTGGCCACGAGCCGTCGGTGGAGCCGCTCCTGAAGAAGCGTGGCCTCGTCGCTGGCAAGAAGAAGTAGGTCATTGCCGCATCATCGGTAGCGACTTACGTTCGTCCACATGAACAAGCTTCGCGTGGACGTCTGGTCCGACATCGCCTGCCCCTGGTGCTACATCGGCAAGCGCCGTCTCGAGCGCGCGCTCGCCGCGTTCTCGAACGGCAACGACGTCGAGGTCACGTGGCGTGCCTTCGAGCTCGATCCCGACGCGCCGAAGCTCCGCGATCCATCGGTCACGCAGGCGCAGCGCATCGCGGAGAAGTACGGCATGCCCGTCGACGTCGCGGAGGAGCGCCTGCGCGACATGACGCAGACCGCGAAGGAAGACGGGCTCGATTTCCGCTTCGACGCGATCCGCGGCGGCAACACGTTCGACGGCCACCGGCTCATCCACTTCGCGACCGAGCGCGGGCTCGGTGGCGCGATGAAGGAGCGCATCCTCCGCGCGTACATGACGGAGGGACAGGCCGTGTCGGATCACGATGTCCTCGTGACGCTCGCGACGGAGGTTGGCCTCGACGGCAAGGACGTCCGCGCGATGCTCACGAGCGACGCCTGCGCCGATGCGGTCCGCGCCGACGAGCGCGAGGCGCAGGCGCTCGGGATCCGCGGCGTCCCATTCTTCGTCGTGGACGGCCGCTATGGTGTATCGGGCGCGCAGCCCGCGGAGAAGCTGCTCGAGGTGCTGAACAAGGCGTGGAGCGAGCTGCCCGAAGGCGAGGTCGCAGAAGGCGCGGTCTGCGGCCCCGATGGCTGCGCGTAGAGCGTGGAGGCACTTTTGCTCGGTGCGGCACGAAGCCTCGGGGGAAAACGCGTCAACCGCGCGATATCGAGCTGCTGCGGCGGCATGCGTCATGAAGAAGCCGAGCAAACGATCCACCGGAGGTTTCCCATGAATGTGAAGTCGCTTCTCTCGATCACGGCGCTCGGCCTGCTGCTCTCCTGCGGCGGGGTTTCGCTTGCTGAGGGCCGTACGGTACCGCCGCCGCCACCGACGCCAGGCGCGCTGCCGACCACGCCTGGCGTGACGCCTGTGCCCGGTTCGCAGCCGCAGCCCGTCCCCGGGCAGCCGACCACGGCGCAGCGAAACCCGGGTGGCGTGAACCAGCCGAACACGCCGGCCGGCACACCGAATCAGCCGAATACGAAGGCCGTTCCGGGCACGCGCACGCCGCGGAACGGTACCGTCAACCAGCCGGTCACGCGTCGGCAGGGTGACATGACGCAGCAGCGTCGACAGGGGGACATGACGACCGCGCGCCGTCAGGGAACGACGAACACCAACAACACGCCATAGCTGGCGCCCACGACCTGCTGACCTGGGCGGCTCGTCCGTGGTACGCAAGCGCGGGTCATGAGCAGCTCCCCGACGCTCGACCCAGTCTGCGGACGTCCCGTCGACCCCCTTCGCGCACGCGCCGTCGGCATCTTCGGCGGCACGACCTATTACTTCTGCTCGCCAGAATGCAAGGCGCGCTATGCGGATCCGCGCTCGCCGCTGACGATCCCGGAGTCGCACGCGCCTTCCCTCGCGACGTCCGCGACGTCGCAGAAGCCCGATGATCGTGGCGCCGAGCTCCTCGTCGAGCGCCGCACGCCGGCCCGCTTCGAGGCCGTCTCGGCGCACGCGCCCATGCACGAGGAGGAGCCACCGGCCGTTCTCACGCCGAAGCGGTCGGCGCTCCCGCTCGTGATCGGTGCGATTGTGGTGGTCGGTCTCGGCGCGGTGATCGCGTCGCGGCGTACCGAGGCGCCCAGGCCCATCGCGCCATCCGTCGTCGTGGCGCCTAAGCCCGCGCCGCTCGTGCCCAAGGTCGCGCCGAAGCCGCCTGTCGTTCCGACGTACGCGGATCTCGTGGCACCGCTCAAGCTCGGCATGCGCCGCTTCGTAGGCCCAGGTGCGACGCCGACGGCCTCCGTGCAGCTCCTCGTCATCGATGCGACGGACAGGGCGACGCCGATCCGCATCGCGGAGCTGGCGGGTGCGGATCCTGCTTCCGCCGATACGTCGGATGCCATTGCACCGGAGCCGGCGTTCGCGAGCGCGAGCACGGCCGAGGGGTCGATCTTCTCGACGAGCCTCGTGGCCGGCAACGTCAGGGTCGACGTGCGGGTCGTGCGTCGCGCCGAAGGCGTGGTCGCGGAGACGAGCAATGGCGCCGAGCCATGGCACGACGCAGCACTCATCCCGCTTCTGGCCGATGCCCAGGTCCGCGCCGCGGCGTTCGCCAGGAAGCGCTACCTAACCGAGGAGAAGCCATGATCGACCTGTACACCTGGAACACGCCGAACGGTCGCAAGGTCCCCATGCTCCTCGAGGAGCTCGGCACCCCCTACGAGCTCCACCTCGTCGACATCGGCAAGGACGAGCAGTTCACGCCCGAGTTCCTCGAGATCTCGCCGAACAACAAGATCCCCGGCATCGTCGATCGCGACAGCGGCCTCACGATCTTCGAGAGCGGCGCGATCCTCACGTACCTCGCCGACAAGCACGGAAGGCTCCTCGCGAAGGAGGGCCCGGCGCGCTGGAAGGCGCTCGAGTGGACCTTCTGGCAGGTCGGTGGCCTCGGACCGATGCTCGGCCAGCTCGGCTTTTACGCCGTGCGCTCGAAGGAGAAGGCGCCGCTCGCCATCCAGCGCTTCACCGACGAGAGCGCGCGGCTTCTGGGGGTCATGAACAAACAGCTCACGGCCAGCACGTACCTGGCCGGCGACGAGTACACGATCGCCGATATTGCCTGTTACGCGTGGACCCTCGCCGCCACGACGTTCCTCGAGAAGCCGCTCGCGGCGACACTCCCCGGGCTCGCGCACGTCACGCGTTGGCTCGAGACCGTCGGCAAACGTCCAGCCACGCAGAGGGCAATGGCGCTCCAGCTCGACCGCTAGCGCACTCGTTTTCGAACGGGCGAGATCGCCGCGCACGGAGAGACGTCGTGTGGTGGCCGCGAAGGCTGCGTGGAGATGCCGCAGCGGCTCCGGTCCATCGGTCACGTGTCGCCGCGATCCACGCCGTCGCCGCCGCGTCTGGCCCAGCACCTTCTTTCAAGGATTTCGCATGAGACAGCACCTGTCGTTCCTCTTCGTCGTGCTCGTCGCCGGTTGCAGGCCCAACGGCGCGGAGCAAAAGGGCGGTCGTCCGGCCGCCTCCGTCGAGGTCGAGACGCTGCGTCCCGAGAAGGTGCGGGAGTACACGGAGTACATCGCTGCGTTGAAGTCACGTCGCTCGATCGTGTTGCAGCCGCAGGTCGAGGGGCAGCTCACGAAGATCTTCGTGAAATCCGGGGCGGTCGTCGAGGCCGGTACGCCGCTCATGCAGATCGATCCGGCGCGTCAGGCCGCGAGTGTCGTGAGCGCGCAGGCCAGCCGCGCGTCGCAGAGGGCGACGTTGAACTACTCGAAGCAGGCCTACGAGCGCGCGCAGCGGCTCTACGAGGGCGGCGCGGTCTCGAAGCAGGAGCTCGACCAGTCGAAGGCCACGTACGAGAGCTCGCAGGCCGAGGCGGAGGCCCTGGGTGCCCAGATCCGCTCCAGCCAGGTGCAGCTCGACTACTACCGCATCCTCGCGCCCTCGCACGGGGTCGTGGGTGACATCCCGGTGCGCGTCGGCGACCACGTGACGCCCGCGACCCAGCTCACCACCATCGACGAGAACGGCCTCCTCGAGGCGTACATCTCGGTGCCCGTGGAGCGCTCGGCGCAGCTCCGCCCCGGGCTCGAGATCGAGCTCGTCGACAGCACGGGTCAGTCGATCTCCGACGGCAAGGTCAGCTTCATCTCCCCGCAGGTGAACGAGGACACGCAGTCCATCCTCGTGAAGACCTTCGTCCCGAACGACAGCGGCGTCCTGCGCGCCGACCAGTACGTGCGCGCGCGCGTCGTCTGGTCCACGCGTGACGGCATCCTCGTGCCCGCGCTCGCCGTCACGCGCATCAACGGACAGACCTTCGTCTACCTCGCGCAGCAGGAGGGTGGAAAGCTCGTCGCCAGGCAGAAGCCGGTCGCGCTCGGCGAGCTGCAGAGCGGCTCTTACGTGGCGAAGAGCGGTCTCGCCGCGGGCGACCGCCTCGTCGTCTCGGGCACGCAGCGGATCGGTGACGGCGCGCTCATCATCGAGAAGGCCAAGAAGTAGGGGGCCACCGTGTTCGTAGACTTCTTCATCAAGCGGCCCGTCATGGCGACGGTGTGCTCGCTCATCCTCATCCTCGGCGGCGCGGTTGCGATCCCCACGCTGCCCATCTCGCAGTATCCACAGCTCGCCCCGCCGCAGGTGCAGGTCACGAGCTTCTACGTCGGCGCCAGCTCGGCCGTGGTCGAGTCCGCCGTCACGACGCCGCTCGAGCAGGGCATCAACGGCGTCGAGGGCATGAAGTACATCCAGTCCGTCAGCGGGAACGACGGCACCTCGACGATCACCGTCACCTTCGATGTCGAGCGCGATATCGACCTCGCGGCCGTGGACGTGCAGAACCGCGTCTCACAGGTGCTCGGCCGCCTGCCGAACGAGGTCAAGACCACCGGCGTCACCGTCACGAAGGCGTCGACCTCGATGGTCTTCGCCGCGGCGTTCTACTGCGAGCACGGCGAGTACTCGCAGCAGTTCATCTCCAACTACGTCGACGTCTACGTGAAGGATGCGGTCAAGCGCGTGAAGGGGACGGGCACGGTCACGATCTTCGGCGAGCGCAAGTACTCCATGCGCCTGTGGCTCGACCCCTGGCGCCTCGCGGCACGCAAGCTCACGGCTGCGGACGTCGTCGCTGCACTGAGCGAGCAGAACGTGCAGATCGCCGCCGGGCAGATCGGCCAGGAGCCGGCGCTGCCGGGCCAGCGGGTGCAGATCAGCGTGCGCGCCGTGGGGCGTCTCCCCGATGTCGCGGCGTTCGAGCGCATGATCCTCAAGACCGGCGCGGATGGCACGCTCGTGCTGCTGAAGGACGTCGGTCGCGCAGAGCTGGGCTCGGAGAACTACTCGAGCCAGCTGCGCTACTCGGGGCGCGATGCGATCGGGTTGGGCATCTTCCAGCTCCCTTCCGCCAACGCGCTCGACGTCGAGAAGCAGGCGCGTACGGTGCTGGAACACGTGTCCAGGAGGTTCCCCCCCGGCCTCAAGTACCGCGTCGCGTTCGATCCCACCACGTCGGTGCGCGGCTCGATCAAGGAGGTGCTCGAGACGCTCGGCGAGGCGATCGCCCTCGTCATCCTCGTCATCTTCGTCTTCTTGCAGAGCTGGCGATCGACCATCATCCCGGCGGTCACGATCCCGGTCTCGCTCATCGGCACGTTCATCTTCGTGAAGCTGTTCGGCTTCTCCATCAACACGCTCACGCTCTTCGGGCTCACGCTCGCGACCGGCCTCGTCGTCGACGACGCCATCGTCGTCATCGAGAACATCGAGCGCCACATGACGGAGAAGCAGCAGCCTGCGCGCACCGCCGCGTCGAGCGCCATGGCCGAGGTCGCGAGCGCGGTCATCGCCACGTCGCTCGTCCTCGTCGCGGTCTTCGTGCCGGTCGCGCTGTTCCCGGGCACGACGGGGCGCCTCTACAAGCAGTTCTCGCTCACCATCGCGTTCTCCATCGCGCTCTCCGCGTTCAACGCGCTGACGCTCACGCCCGCGCTCTCGGCGATCTTGCTGAAGCACACCGGCGCGACGCCGGGCCGCATCTTCGCGTGGGTCAACCGCGGCATCGACGCGCTCACCACCGCGTTCCACAGCACCCTCACGCGCACGCTGCGCCACAAGGTCATCGCGATCGCTGTCTTCATCGGCTGCCTCGTCGTCACGGGGTTCCTCTACAAAGAGGTGCCGAACGGCTTCGTCCCCGACGAGGACCAGGGCTACCTCATCGTCATCGTCCAGGCGCCGGCCGGCGGTTCGCTGCAGAACACGCTCGAGACGACGAAGAAGATCGAGAAGATGGCGCTCGCGCAGCCGGAGATGGAGGGCGTCTTCAACGTCAGCGGCTTCTCCTTCAGCGGCACGGCCGCGAACAAGGCCGTCATGTTCTTCCCGCTCAAGCCGATGGAAGATCGACGCGGCGCGGATCACTCCGCCGAGGCCGTGCTCGCAAGGCTGCGACCGCTGCTGTCCACCATCGACGAGGCCATCGTCATCCCGTTCCTGCCGCCGCCGATCCAGGGTGTCGGCAACACGGGCGGCTTCGCCTTCGAGATCGAGGACCGCGCCGGCAGCACCATCGAGGCGCTCGCGCGTGCCACGAGCGAGACGTCGACGGCGGGCAACCAGATGCCCGAGCTGCGCGGCGTGTTCTCGCAGTTCACCGCGAACGATCCGCAGCTCGTCGTCGAGATCGAGCGCGAGAAGGCGAAGAGCCTGTCCATCCCGCTCGACCAGATCTCCGCGGCGCTGCAGGTCTACATGGGGTCGGCGTACGTCAACGACTTCGACTTCAACAACCGCTCGTACCGCGTGTACGCGCAGGCCGACGCGCCTTTCCGCACCGATCCGACCGCGCTCGAGCAGTACTACGTGCGCTCCACGACGGGCCAGATGGTGCCGCTCGCCTCGGTCATCCACGTCGTCTCGTCGACCGCACCGCAGACCATCAGCCACTACAACATGTTCCGCGCAACCGAGATCAACGGCTCGCCTGCGCCGGGTGTCTCGAGCGGTCAGGCGCTCGCCGCGATGGAGATGGCGGCGAAAAAGACGCTGCCCGAAGGCATGACGTACGAGTGGTCGGGCCTGCAGCTCGAGCAGATCGAGTCGGGCGGCAAGACGTTCATCATCTTCGGTCTCGGCGTGCTCTTCGTGTACCTCGTGCTCGCGGCGCAGTACGAGAGCTTCGCGCTGCCGCTCATCATCCTGTTCGCGGTGCCTCTCGCGCTGCTCGGCGCGATGCTGTTCGTGTGGCTGCGGGGCCTGCAGAACGACGTCTTCTGCCAGATTGGCCTGGTCATGCTCGTCGGTCTAGCCAGCAAGAACGCCATCCTCATCGTCGAGTTCGCCGAGCAGCTGCGCGCTGATGCCGAGCACCCGCGGACCATCGCGGAGGCCGCCGTCGAGGCTGCGCGCTTGCGACTCCGGCCGATCCTGATGACATCGCTCGCGTTCGTGCTCGGCGTCCTGCCGCTCGTGTTCGCGTCCGGCGCAGGTGCCAACAGCCGTCACTCGCTCGGCACGGCGGTGTGCGGCGGCATGGCGCTCTCGACGGTGTTCAACCTGTACTTCATCCCGGTCCTCTACGTCATCGTTGAGACCCTGCGCGAGAAGAAGCACGCGCCCCACACGGCGGAGGCCCCCCATGCGTAGCCTCGTCCTGTCGTTGCTGCTCGGAGGCGTCGCGTACGCAGAGGTCCCGCCCGGGAACAGCGACACGTCGCCGCAGCTCGAGAGGGTGACGCTGAAGGATGCCATCGCGCGCGCGCTCGCTCGCAACCCGAGCGTCGAGGTGCAGCTCGCCGAGGTGCGTCGCTCGCAGGCACAGCTCGAGCAGGTGCGCAGCGCGTCGCTGCCGAGCCTCAACTCGAACGGCCTCTACACCCGCGTCGACCACGACCGCAAGCTCGGCGCCACCATCCTGCAGAAGGCCGACAACATCTCGCTCAACCTCACCGCGAGCGTCCCCATCATCCAGCCGAAGGGCTGGGCGCGCTGGTCGCAGGCGCGCGAGAGCCTGAAGGTCTCCGAGGCGAGCGTGGCGCAGGTGCGCCGGACCGTCGCGGTTGCCGTGGCCTCCGCCTACCTCGCCATCATCGAGAGGCGTCGCGAGGTGGAGCTCAACGTCCGCGCACGCGACACCGCGCAGGCGCACCACGACTACACACACGCGCGGCTCGAGGGCGGCAGAGGCAGCCGGCTCGACGATGTGCGCGCCGAGCAAGAGCTCGAGTCCGATCACGCCGCGGTGAGATCGGCCGAGCTGGCCGTCACGCGCGCCGAGGAGGCGCTCGGCGTGCTCGTCGCGGGTGAGCGGCCCGTCGACGTGGCGGAGGAGCCGTGGCTGGCCGAGCTCGACCCGAAGCAAGCTCTCGACGAGGCGCCGCACAAGCGCGCCGATCTCCTGAAGCTCGAGGCCGCTCGGCACCTCGCGCATCGCATCACGAAGCAGGACTGGACCACGTACATGCCGTCGCTGAGCGGCTCGTTTGCACCCATCTACACGTACCCCGGCACCGTGTTCGTGCCGCGGCTCAGCTGGCAGGCGCAGCTCGTGCTCACCGTGCCGTTCTACGACGGTGGCAACCGCGAGGGGTTGGTACACGAGCACCGCGCGCTCGAGAGGGAGGCTGCCGCCAACCTCGAGGGCCAGTCACGCCAGGCGCGTTCCGAGATCCGCGTCGGTGGCGCGGCCACGCGCAGCACGGACGAGGCGCTCGCCCGCGCGCGTCACGCTGCGTCGCTCTCGCATGACGCGGTGAAGATCGCGCAGCTCAGCTACGAGGCGGGTGCGACGACGAACATCGAGCTCATCGACGCGCAGCAGAATGCGCGCAACGCCGACACCGCGGCGGCGATCCTCGAGGATGCGGCGCGCCAGGCACGGATCGATCTGATGTTTGCCGCGGGCGAGCTGCCGTAAGGCTCAGCCCGCGGGTCGGACGGCCGCTAGGAACGCCTGCGCCGAGCGCGTGTTCAGGACGTCGCCCTTGCGGAGGCCGCCGCGTCGAGCCGCGAGGACGCCGTCGCGGATGTGGCCGAGGGCGTCGGTGCTGTGCGCATCGACCGAGACGACGAACTGGATGCCGCGCGCCCGGGCGAGCGGGACGAGGTGCGGCGGCAGGTCGATGCGGTGTGGATCGCCGTTCACTTCGACGGCCGCGCGCGACTTCGCGATGACGTCGAAGATGCGCTCGACGTCGCAGTCGATGGGATCGCGCTCGAGCAGGATGCGGCCGAGCGCGTGGCCCCAGATCTTGAAGACGGGCACCTGCATCGCGCGCACGATGCGCTCGGTCATCTCGGCGCGATCGAGCTTGTAGCGGTTGTGGATGCTCGCGACGACGACGTCCATCTGCTCGAGGATCGCATCGGGATAGTCGAGCGAGCCGTCCTTCGTGATATCGCTCTCGGTGCCACGGAGCAGACGGATCTTCACCTTCTCCTGCACCTCGGCGATCTCGTCCCACTGGCGCTTGAGGCGATCGATCTCGACGCCACGCGCGTAGTGCGCCGTCGGTGAGTGGTCGGTGATGGTGAGGTAGTCGTAGCCGCGCGCCTCGGCCGCTCGCGCCATCTCCTCGATGGTGTTCTTTCCGTCGGAGTAGACGGTGTGGCAGTGGACCAGGCCGCGGATGTCCGCCTCGACGAGGAGATCGTCGAACGCGTCGCCGGCGTCGGCGGTCTCGATCACGGACTCGGCGTCGCGGAGCTCGGGCGGGATGAACGGCAGCCTGGCGGCCGCGTACAGCTCGCGCTCGTCTGTGACGAGCGGGTGGTGAGCGCGCGCGAGGACCGCGTCCACGTGATCATCCGGGCCCGTGGTCGCGAACAGCGTGCTGCCGAAGCCGCCTTCGGGGGCGACCGTGAGCCGCACGTGCAGGCCCTCGCGCACGCGGAGCATCGCGCTCGTGGAGTCGTGCTCCTCGGTCTCGCTGCCATCGACGAAGCGATCGAGCGCGGCCGGGTCGTCGGTGACCAGCTCGAGGAGGTCGATGGTCTCGAGCCCGCGCCGGAGCTGACCTGCCACCTCGACCCTCGACGGGGCGAGGGACTCGATGACGCGCGTCGCGATGACCTCGGCGTCCCGTCGCAGGATCTCCTCGCTGTGCGCGGCGGCGCTGGCGATGGCCTCGGCGAGCTTCTGCTCGCTCGCCTCGGAGAAGCCCTTCACTCCGCGAACCTGCTCCGACGCGATCGCAGAGGACAGCTCGTCGAGCGTGGAGATGGACAGCGCGTCGTGCAGCGCGCGGATCTTGAGCGGCGAGAGGCCCGTGGCGTTGCGGATGTCGAGGAAGCCGGCGGGATGATCCGCGCGGAGCTTGTCGAGCTGCTGCGCGTGGCCCGTGCGGTGTAGCTCGGCGACAAGCGACGCGAGCCCCGCCCCGATACCGGGCAGCTCCGTGACGCGGTCCTCGGCGATGAGGCTCTCGAGCGCCGCCGCCTGCTCGATCGCGTCGGCGCCCTTGCGATACGCGCGCGCCCGGAACGACTTCTTGCCGTCGTCCTCGAAGTCGAGCCAGTCCGCTACCTCGCGGAGCGCCGCGGCGATGTCGTGCCTGTCCATCGCTACAAGGATGTCAGAAGTTTGCGTCCGCGCTCAGGTGTTCGCTTCGAGCGGGCCCGAGTGTGGAGGTCCAGCCGCGTCGAGCGCGGCCTGCTCGTCGTCGGTGAACAGGCGCGACCGCGTGAGAAAACGCACGCCGAGCGGCGACTCCAGCGAGAAGCCGCCGCCACGGCCGGGGACCACGTCGATGGTGAGGTGGGTGTGCTGCCAGTACTCGAACTGCGCCGCGCCGATGTAGAACGGGCAGTCCGCGATGGAGCCCAGGTACACGTCCCGGGCGCCGACGCGGAACTCCTTCTGCGGGTACAGCATCGGCGACGAGCCATCACAGCAGCCACCCGACTGATGAAACATCAGGGGGCCGTTCTCCAGGCGCAGGCCTTCGATCACCTTGTGCGCCTCGTCGCTGACGTCGACCCGCGTGACCATGAATGGCAAAGCTCCTCGCGCGAGAAACGCGTGTGGGGGAGGCGCGTCGGCTCCTGCTAGAAGAACCCGAGCTTCTTCGGGCTGTAGCTGACGAGCAGGTTCTTCGTCTGACGGTAGTGGTCGAGCATCATCTTGTGGTTCTCGCGCCCGAAGCCCGACTGCTTGTAGCCGCCGAACGCCGCGTGCGCGGGGTACGCGTGGTAGCAGTTGGTCCACACGCGGCCGGCCTTGATCTCGCGACCGGCCCGGTAGGCGGTGTTCCCGTCACGGCTCCACACGCCGGCGCCGAGGCCGTAGAGCGTGTCGTTGGCGATGGACATGGCCTCGTCGTAGTCCTTGAACGGAGCGACGGACACGACCGGCCCGAAGATCTCCTCCTGGAAGACGCGCATCTTGTTGTGGCCCGCGAAGATCGTCGGCTGCACGTAGTACCCGCCGTCGAGCTCACCCCCGTTTTTCTGGATGGCGCCGCCGGTCATGACCTTGGCGCCTTCCTTCTTGCCGATGTCGATATAGCTCATGATCTTCTCGAGCTGATCGTTCGACGCCTGCGCGCCTATCATCGTCGACGGATCGAGCGGGTTGCCCATCTTGATGGCCTTCACGCGCTCGACCGCGCGCGCCATGAACTTGTCGTAGATGGATGCCTGCACGAGCACGCGCGACGGGCAGGTGCAGACCTCGCCCTGGTTGAGCGCGAACATGGCGAAGCCCTCGAGCGCCTTGTCGAAGAAGTCGTCGTCCTTCGACATGACGTCCTCGAAGAAGATGTTCGGAGACTTGCCGCCGAGCTCGAGCGTGGCGGGGATGAGGTTCTCCGACGCGTACTGCAGGATGAGGCGGCCCGTCGTGGTCTCGCCGGTGAACGCGATCTTGGCGATGCGGTTGCTCGACGCGAGCGGCTTGCCCGCCTCGACCCCGAACCCGTTCACGATGTTGAGCACGCCGTCCGGGAGCAGGTCGGCGATGAGCTCCGCCCACACCATGATGGAGGCAGGCGTCTGCTCGGCCGGCTTGAGGACGATCGCGTTCCCGGCAGCGAGCGCGGGCGCGAGCTTCCACGTGGCCATGAGGATGGGAAAGTTCCACGGGATGATCTGAGCGACGACGCCGAGCGGCTCGTGGAAGTGGTACGCGACGGTGTCGTCGTCGAGCTGCGAGAGCGACCCCTCGTCGGCGCGCAGGCAGCCGGCGAAGTAGCGGAAGTGATCGATGGCGAGCGGGAGGTCGGCCGCCATCGTCTCGCGGATGGGCTTACCGTTGTCGATCGTCTCGACGGTGGCGAGGCGCTCGAGGTTGGCCTCCATGCGATCGGCGATCTTGTTGAGGATGATGGCGCGCTCGGTCGGCGAGGTCTTGCCCCACTTCGGCGCGGCCTTGTGCGCGGCGTCGAGAGCGGACTCGATATCTTCCTTGTCCGAGCGCTGCACGTCGCAGAACGGCTTGCCGTCGATCGGCGAAGGGTTCGAGAACGTCTTGCCGCTGTGGCTCGGCACGAACTTGCCGCCGATGAAGTTGCCGTACGCTGACTTGAGCTCGAGTCCCTTGACTGCTTCTGCGACCGTCTTCGACATGGCTGCCTCCAGGTGTGCCCTGAGACATCGCAAGTACGACGCCAGAAAGCCAGGGTCACGAGCGGCTCACAACGATGCCGCGCTGCCTCGCGTGCAGCCAACGCCGAGCAGCATCGCTATCGATGCTCGCGAAGCCGCTCCAGCGTGCTCTCGAGCGAGCTCTTCAGCTTGTGCGCCGCACCAGTGAGAGCTTGCTCGATCGTCGCCGCCTCGCACGTCACCGCGGTGGGCTGCCGCCCCTCGACGCGGGCTTCCATCATGCATCGCTTGTCGTGCAGCCCACCTTTGTGTCCGTTCTCGTCGCTGAGGTGGACCTCGATGCGCGTGATCTGCGTGCCGAAGTGGCCCATCGATTTGATGACGACAGCCTCGACGTGGTCGATGAGCGCCTGGTGTCCGTCGATGTTCTTGTCGGTGTTGACTTGGATTTGCATGGGTCTCACTTCCTCTGATGCGGCGGGTCCGTACTGAATGAGGGCATCGGGGCTCCCGGGATGCCTCCGCCTCGCGCCACTCGCATCTACCGAGGAGATGAACTGCATCTCTCGGTCCAACGGCCGGCGCTCGTTACCTCGTAGGATTGTCGGCCCCGAGGCGCCGCCTCGGGGCGTAGCGACCCGCACGACTGTCACGTGTGACAATTGTGCCTCCACGGCCGAGCCGCCGAGGCATCGTTCACGTTCGCGTTCGGGAGAGAGTCGACGGCGAACGAACTCGGCTCCACCTGCCGCCGCCCTCCGAAGACGAGCCTCACCGCTCGCTCGTGGACTCTGCCGAATGCTCGTCCTTCCGTACACCGGGTGAGCTTTTCGTGACGAGCGTCAAAAATTGAATCTGGGCAGACCCTGAGTTTTCCTCAGTGCGATGCGTGGTGAGTGGTCGTCTGAAATTCTGGGTTCGCTCATGTCGCGCGCTCGCCCGGAGAAGACTTGGGCTGCCTGTCCTACGAGATGAGCGGCCGTGCGAGCGGCCAACGATTGAATCGTCAGGCCCGGGTTCGCCGAACCTTGAGTCGGCAAAATACTTCCGTCGCAAATAAACAAATTCGGTATGTCGTGGGCGCCGCCGAATTTATCGACGACAGAAGACGAAGGATCTGAACCCATCCTTGCGCCGCCAACCAGATGAGCGTATCGCGCCTCTTGAACGACGTCGGTCGCACCAGCGGCGCGCAAGATGTCTTCTGTTTTCTCGACGCCGGCGCGAATGGTGTTTTTATCATTTTCGCGCAGGCGATACGTCACCTTCGCAACTCGCAGGCCGTAATGATCTCGATGTTCTGCCAGTTCGACGCGATTGTCCTCCCAGGGGAGAAGTTCGCTCAGAACGCCGAGAGCGCTCCAGTGATTATAATCCATCATCAAGCGGCGAAGGCCCCATCCCCACGCGCCCTTCGCCACTGCCATCTGTTTGGCGAACGCAATCGGTAGTGGCCCCACGGTCTGAATTGCAAAGCCCCGCACGAAATTTTGGCGCGGATCGGTCTCGTAAAACTCTTCGGTCAAGGAATGTGCCGGCGGGCCCTTGTACATTCGAACGAGATCGTCGAATCGACCGGCGACGACGTTTCCGCCTTGAACCATCAGGTAGCGCCCAAGCGTTCCGCTCGAGTTCGCGAGACCCGCCTCGAAACCCGGCTGCGCTGAATTCAAGAGAAGCCGCGGCGTCTCGATCGCGTAGCCGGCGACGATCACCATCTTCGCTCTTTGAAATGCCATCGTTTTTTGCGAATCGAAATAATGAACGCCGGTGACCCTGCCATCCTTGGTCTCGATCCGTGCGGCCATGCTGCGATCACGAATTTCGGCGCCGTCCTGAATGGCATCGGGCACGTGGCTGATCAACGTGCTTTGTTTCGCTCCGACCTTGCAGCCCTGAATACAGAATCCTCGATAAATACAGTGCGGTCGGTCTCCGTGTGCGCCATTCAGAATGGCGACCGGACCGCCCTCGACGGTGCGTATCCCGAGTTTCGCGGCGCCACGGACCAAGATGTCTCCGGTCGCTTGCGGCGGGTGGGATGAATACTTGTAGCCGTGCGGATCGCCCCAAGGATAGTAAGCCGGGCCTGACACCGGCATTTCACGCTCCATCAATTCGTAGAACGGTTTGAGCGCTTCGTAAGGGATTGGCCAGTCCACACCGACGCCGTCGGTTGTTCGAATGCGAAAATCAGACGGGTGGAGTCGCGGAACGAAGCTCGCCCAATGAACCGAACCGCCCCCCACGCCCCGGCCAGAGTTGTTTGCGCCAAACGTGACGGGGTTTTCGCCGCCGGTGATTCTCGGTTCGGTCCAGTAGAGCTGGTGAGCGCCGGCCTCATCGCTGACCCAGTCGCGCTCGGTATCCCAGAACGGACCGGCCTCGAGACCGACAACGGAAAATCCAGCGCGCGCGAGACGCTGAAGGAGAACTCCACCCGCTGAACCGACGCCGACGATCACGATGTCGACTTCGCCGTCGGTGCCGTATCGCTTCATCGGGAAATCGAGCGTCTGGAGCGGGCCTAGATGATGAGCCATCAGAAACTTCCTTCGTCGCCGTGATGACCGGATTTGGAATAAAGCTCTTCATTGGCTTTGTAGGAATCAGATTGCGAGCCCTCCGGCGCCAACCACTCGTAGCGAACCTCGTCTTTCTCCCAGGGCTCGGGTCGACCATCGACTCTTCGCATGTACCCGCGCGGGTAGGCCGGTCCACCGAAGCCGATTTCATCCCAGGCAAACGGGTGCGCGTAATAAGCAGAGATCGCATCTTGCAGAAGCAGGCTCCAGAAGTGCGGCGCCGGGAGGCTTCGGCCGCCGTGCCAGTCAGATCCGAGTGTCTCGTCGCGAAGGCCGATCAGAATGTCTTCTCTCGATGCGATATCAAGCTCGCTAAAGGGTTTACGGTGCCGCGCTTGAGAGACGCGCTCGATGCAGCTCAGTCCGAGACGATAGGATTCATCTTCTGGAAGCGTCCCCTCATAAATATAGCCGTCGAAGCGCTTCTCGTGGAGGCGATCGTCGACGGCGTGGAGGACGGGTATCTGGTGAAGCTCATCGCGATCTGTTTGAGGAATAAGGCAGTCGAGAATCGCCTGCATGGTCGCGGCTTCGACCGCGCTGAAGAAGTTTAGAGGTCCCGCGGACGCCATGCGCTTCTCGATCAGCGCTCTCGTCGTCCCATCCCAGTGCTCTTTTTGTGAGAGTGTGGAGAAGCCAGGGTAGTAGCCAGGCTTGGCCATCGCGGGAAGTTCCTGACGCGTTACGGGGTCTCGTGGCCGCTTCATTGGATTTGCCCGATCTTCGCGGCCAGCAGTCCCATGAAACCGGTGGCGGCAAACAAAAGTGGTGCGAAAGGAGGTGGGCCATAGATGAGATTATAAATGAGGCGACCGCGCCCCTGAGTTCTTCTTCGGATTCCGTTTAAATGAAGAACGGATCCGGCCGTGCCGGCGAGCAGCGCGCAGAGCGAAACGAGAGCGAGGATGAGACGCATCGTCGATGAATCATGAAGTGCGGCGAGCGCGACGAAGACAACGATCGGCGCTATGATCACGGGGATCCACTGGGATCGACGTGAGAAGTTTGCTTTGTAATGTGAAATAAAAGAATCCCCTCCATTCAGGAGCGCGGTGCCCGCGGTTGCGATGATGAGTGCTCGGTGAATGAGGTCGAGCTGCACGACGGGCAATCCGGCTGTCCGGGTTTCTGGCACGAGTGCCGACGCAATCAGTCCAAGATATCCACTGATTCCGATTAAAAGAGGCGCGAAGATGGGCGGTCCCATCACCAGGTTTGCCACGAGGTTCTTCGAGAAGCCGCCGGGCTTTCTCGCGATACCGCGGATGTGGAGGCCGAATCCGATGATCCCGACACCGATGAGGAGGCCTGATGCCCACGGCAAGACGTGGGTTGCGATGGTCATGCTGAGAGCGCTTGCGAATGCGGTGATGGCCAGTAGTAAACACGCAACGACCGGCCAATACATGGCTCTCTGATTGAAGCTCCCGCGGACGTGCTGCTCGATGACTTCGAAAAAACTGATGAGCGAGGCGACTCCAACTATCACGCAAAGGCTCACTTGAAAGCGGCCGTTCGCAATGTGATTCAGTACGGTGCTGATGAGTGAGCCAAGGTCAGTCATGAGCGTGCTCTGCCTTCGTCGTTACGTTAATTGGGATGCGTGAAGCTTCATGTGTCTGTACGTGCCGCTGTGAGTTTCTCGATTTCGGTGGCGGGGTCTCGAGACGCGGACGTCCGTTCGTGCCGCCGGACGGTGCGCGGCTCACAGTCTGGCGGGCCGTCGCGAGGCTCGACTCGGTGACATTCGCGGGTGTGGGTGCACCATCGGAGTTGGTCTCGTCTTCACAGCCACGGGCTCTCGGCTCGTGCGAGGTAGCGCGCGGGCGCACGCATGCGACCGACGGAGCCCAGCCGCATCGGGAGAGGGCGCTGGTCAGCTGGACCGTTGGGTACGAGCCCGGAGCGGGGAGATGCCGCAGAATCCTCGCCGCCACCTCGCCATCCGTCATGGAAGCCAGCTTCGAGCCGGCACCGAACGTAGAACGCTCACACGGCCACGGCGCCTCCTCGGGTACTCGCTTTGCGGTGCCTCGGTGGAGTGAGTCCAAGGTGCGACGAGATAAGTTGTGCGGGCGTCCGGCGTCTGCGCAGCGGGTATCCGCTACCGCTTGCGTCGCGCGCGCGCGGCCACCGCCGAACGAGCACCACCACATTCGCCACGCTCGGGGAGCCATGTTCTCGCTGTTGCTTTCTCCGCTTGGATGCGTGAAGCGAAATCATGGATGCGCCTTTTCCTCTCCATTCGTCGAGATCGGTATGCTGGACTCGCGCGCCACGGGTGCTGGAGCCTGGATGGCGTCTCTCGCTCTCGAGTCCTGTGTTTGCGGCCGCGGCCCCGGAAAGGTAAGACGGCCGCATGACGAAGCTGTTCGATGTGACGGGCAAGGTGGCGCTGGTGACCGGGGCCTCGAGCGGCATCGGGCGCATGATCGCAGCCGGCTTTTCGGAGGCGGGGATGCGCGTGTACATCTGCTCGCGCAAGGCCTCGGACATCGAGGCGACGGCGAACGAGCTCGGCTGCACAGGCTTCGTCGCGGACCTGTCGAAGCCCACCGGGATCCCGGGCATCGTCGCCGAGCTCAAGAAGCGCGAGGCGTACCTCGACGTGCTGGTCAACAACGCGGGCGCCACGTGGGGCGCGCCCCTCGACACCTATCCGGAGGCCGGCTGGGACAAGGTCATGGACCTCAACGTGAAGAGCGTGTTCTTCCTCACGCAGGCGCTCTTGCCGATGCTGAAGGCGGCGCCGAAGGCCGCGCGCGTCATCAACATCGCGTCGGTGAATGGTCGCGTGCCGCCGAACCTGGAGACGTACGCGTACTCGTCGTCGAAGGCCGCGCTCCTCATGCTCACGCGTCACCTCGGCAAGCGGCTCGCGCCCGACATCCTCGTCAACGCGATCGCACCCGGGCCGTTCCCGAGCAAGATGATGGCCGGCACCCTCGAGGCGTTCGGTGACCACATCGCGAACAGCGTGCCGCTGAGGCGCCTCGGCGAAAAGGACGACATCGTGGGCGCGGCGGTCTTCCTCGCGTCGCGCGCCGGGGCATACATGACCGGCGCCGTCATCCCCTGCGACGGAGGCATGGGCGATCTCTAGAGGGCTCGCGCTCGTCGTGGTCGTGTTCGTGGTCGGCGCGGTGCTCTGGCTGCGTCGACCCTCGGCGCTGCCGCCTGCGCCTGTCGCGGTCGAGAAGCCGCGCGGCGGTCCGAGCCAGGTCGCGCTCGTCGGGGTGCGTACGCACGAGGAGCCCGGGGCGGGCCGCTTCGAGGGCCATGTCGTCTCCGGCAAGACGAACGTCGGCGTGCCGCGCGCGGAGCTCACCTTCGCGTTCGGTACGACCGTGGAGACGGTCACCACCGATACCGATGGCGCGTTCGTGTTCGCCCCCAGCGCTGCTGGATCGCACGCGCTCGTCGGCATCGTCGCGGAAGGCTTCTCACCGTACGTGCCCGAGCAGGACGGCGTGCGGCTCGAGGCGCGCGCGGGGCTGGTCGTCACCGGGCTCTACTTCGAGCTCGAGGAAGAGGCGCCACTCGAGATCACGGTGTCCGCTCGCAACGCACCGCTCGCGGACGTGATGGTCTCGTTGCGCACCCCCGGCACGCTCGCGATCGCGACGCCGCGCGAGGCGAAGACCGATGCGGCGGGCAGGGTCGTGGTCGCGGGCCGCGCCGGCGACGTCGTCGAGGCGAGCGCTGCCGGCTTCGCCGCGCTCGCGCACGTCGTCACCGGCACCGAGGCGCGCGCGGGTGAGATCACGCTCTCGCTGGTCGAGAGCAGCTCGGCGGAGGGCACGGTGAAGGGGCGCGTCGTCGACGATCGTGGCGCGCCCGTCGATGGCGCGCAGGTCGTCGTGCTCGGCCGCCAGGGCGCGCTCTCCGAAGCGGTGACCGCGGCCGACGGCGTCTTCGAGCTCGCGATCACCGGCACCGCGCACGTGCAGGCCTCGCGCGCGCCGTACGCGCCGGCGGAGGTCGTTGCTGAGCCTGGTGCGGACGTCACGCTCACGCTCAGGAGTGGCTGCGCGGTGCGCGGCACGGTCATGGATCGCGGCACGCGTGCGGCGATCGCGTCGTTCACGGTGGTGATGCAGCGCGTGACCGGGGCGGGCCCTGTCCCGTCGAGCCCGGCGGTGTACGACGCAGAGGGGCGCTTCGAGGTGCGCGGCGTCCTGCCAGGCCGTTACGCGGTGCAGGTGCTCGCGGCGGGCTATGCGGCCTCGGCGTCGCGCGTGGTGGAGGTCGTCGAGTCGTGCGGCATGTCGTCCGAGGAGACGTTCTCGCTCGGCCATGGCGGCACGGTCTTCGGTCGAATCACCGACGGGGCGACGCACCACCCGCTCGTGGGGCGCGTGTCGATGGAGGGCTTCGTCGACACCGGCTCCGCGCCGATCAAGGTCAACAGCTCGGCGACGTCCGACAGCGGTGGCAACTTCGAGATCGGAGGCCTGCCCGCGGGACGCCGGTCGCTCGTCGCCGAGGTCGACGGCTTCCACCGCCGCATGGCCGCGGGCGTCGATATCAGCGACGGTGCTCGCACGGGCCCCATCGACCTCGAGCTCGACGCGGTCGGGCAGGGCGAGGCCGCGCGCATGCAGATCACAGGCGTCGGCGCGGTGCTGCGTCCGGGGGACGGCGCGGCCGAGATCGTCGACACCGTCCCCGGCGGCGGCGCAGAGCAGGCGGGCCTCAAGCCCGGCGACCGTATCGTCGCCATCGATGGCAACGAGGTGCGTGGCATGAGCTTCGACGACGCGATGCAGGCGATCCGCGGCGCCGAGAACACGACCGTCGCGCTCGGGATCGTGCAGAAGAGCGACGGGGCGAACGTCACGTTGCGTGTCGTACGAAAGGTCCTTCGCTGAGGACGACGCATCCTCTTCGAACCAGCCACCAGATAGTTTGAAGGCGACCGGGGACAACCGACATGAAGGTTCCGTGCGCTCCCTTCCTTTTATCCTTCTCCTTGCTGCCTGTGGAAGCGCCAAGACCACCTCGAACGCCGACTCCGGCACGCAGGCGGGCACGGACCTCGCCATCGCCGGGGACGGCTCGACGCAGCCTGGCAGCGACGCGGGGTCTACCGGCGATGGTGCCGTGACGCCCCCCATGACGTTCCCCGCCGGGACCCTGTGCAACGAGACCGGCAGCAAGCTCACCGCGCCGTCGGTTCTAAAGCATCTGATTGTCATTCTCGAGGAGAACGAGAACTTCGGGAGCGTGAACGGCAACCCAGCGGCGCCGTACATCAGCATGCTCGCCACGAAGTGCGGCCAGGCCACGAACTACCTCGACAACTGCTTCTCGGCCAACCTCGTGTCCTTGCCGCACTACCTCGCGCTCACGTCGGGCTCGAACTGTGACGTCGGGCTCGACAGCGGCGGCACGGGCTGCGTCCGGGACGACAACGACCCGGGTTCCCACGTGCTCACGACCAAGTCGATCTTCGACCAGGTGTCGTCGTGGAAGAGCTATCAGGAGGGCATGCCGTCGGCGTGCGACATGACGAGCGGGGGACGGTATGCGTGCAAGCACAATCCGCCCGTCTACTACAGCGGCCTTGCGAGCTGCTCGGCGAACGACATCGCCATCCCGAGCATCGTGTGTAGCGCCGGCACCAAGATGAAGGCGTGCACGACCCCGAAGAACACGTTCACCGATGATCTCGCCAACGACACGCTGCCGGCGTTTGCATACGTCACGCCAGATCTCGACAACGACATGCACGACGGCACCGTGACGCAGGGGGACAACTGGCTCTACACCTACTTGCCGCTCGTCCTGGCGTCGCCTGCCTACCTGCGCGGTGAGGTTGCCGTCCTCGTTCTGTGGGACGAGCAGAGCTCGTTCCAGTCGGGCGGCGCGACGCCGAACCTCTTCATCTCGCCCTACATCACCGCCGGGACCGACACCGCGGTACAGCTGAACCACTTCTCCGTGCTCCGCGCGATGGAGTCGGCCCTCGGTATCAGCACGTACCTCGGCTGCGCGTCCGGCAGCATCTCCGGGGGGGCGACGTGCCCCCCTGGTTCCACCAGTGACGTGCGTGCCGCGATCGGATTCTGATGAACACTGCCAAGCTCGGACTCTTCTTTCTGGTTCTCCCTATCGGTGCATGCGGAAGCTCGGGCTCCCGCGTCCAGACCGCGCACGATCTCGCGGGCTTCTTCTCGCCGGACTCGGGTCAGGTCTCCACGGCGGATGGAGCGGTGACGAGCGGAGATGGGAGCGCCGCGACGACCTACGTCGTGTATGCGCACTCCGATCACGTGCTCTACCAGATTGATCTGGCAGCCAAGCAGCTGACCGAGGTCGGCCCGTTCAAAGCGCCCAAGGTCGGCACCAGTGAAGACGTCATCACCGATCTCGCGGTCGCACCGACAGGGACGCTCTACGTGGTCTCGAAGAGTACGCTCTACACCGCCGATCCGAGCGACGGCCACGTCACCAGCATCGGCAAGCTGAGCGCGTGCGGCTCGGATACGGTCGCGCTCACGACGACGCCCGACGGCAACCTGTACGCGGGCGATCACCAGGGGGCATTCTGCAAGATCGACCTGTCGGCCTCGCCGCCGACGGTCTTGCAGGTCGGCACGCTCGGGGGCGGCCTCGCGCTCTCCGGCGACCTCGTCGCGGTCGGTGATGGCACGATGTATGGCTCGGCCGACAAGATCGGGGGCAGCACCAAGAACGACCTGCTCGTCACCATCGACCCGTCGACGGGTAGCGTCATCAAGACCATCGGCAGCTCTGGCTACCCGCAGCTCTACGGCGTGGCGTTTGCGATGGGCCAGGTCTTCGGCTTTACCCACGATGGATCGGGCGACGTCGTCACCATCGACCCGAAGACGGGCGTCGGCACGCTCTTCAACAGCTTCAACGACTCGAGCGGCAAGCCGATCTCGTTCGCCGGTGCCGGAGTGAACTCGATGGTCGCACCCACCATCAACTAGGAGGTCCTCTTGCGCAGACTGCTCGTCGTTTCGTTCTGGGGTTTCGCCGCGTGCAGCAGCGGAGGAACGGCGGGTGTCGACGATGGCGGGGGGAAGTCGAACGACGCAGCGGCATCGTCGAGCACGGACCTCGCCGGCAGCGACGCTGCGGTCGCGCCCGGCTCCGACCTCGCGACCATGCCGCTGTCGACCAATTCCGTGAGCATCATCGTCGAACCGGGCGACAACGGCGCCGGCCTGCTCGCGGCGATCGAGGGCGCGAAGACGTCGGTCCACATGACGATGTACCTGCTCACCAGCGACGACATCACGAACGCGCTCATCGCCCGGAAGAAGGCCGGGCTCGATGTGAAGGTCGTGCTGAACAAGACCTTTCCCAGCAGCTCCACCTCGAACCAGGGGCCGTACGACACGCTCAAGGCAGCCGGCGTCGGGGTCGTGTGGGCGCCGTCGAGCTTCACGTACACGCACGAGAAGTGCGTCATCATCGACGGCTCGGTCTCGTGGATCATGACGATGAACGCCACCGTCAGCGCTCCGACGGCCAACCGCGAGTACCTCGCCATCGACACGCAGGCCGCCGACATCGCCGAGTCCGAGGCCATCTTCGCGGCCGACTACGCGGGCACCACCTGGGCACCGGGCGGCTCGTTGCTCGTGTCCCCCGTGAACTCGCGCGACAAGCTCGTCGCGTTCATCGGGACGGCCAAGTCGAGCGTCGACCTCGAGGACGAGGAGCTCAGCGACACGAAGATCGTGACCGCGCTCACGACGGCGAAGGACGCTGGCCTCACGGTGCGCGTGGTCCTCTCCGATGTGACGCCCTCGGCCTCGCAGACCTCCGCAATCAAGACGCTGAAGCAGCACACGGTGCCGGTCGTCGTCGTGCACACGCCGTACATCCACGCGAAGGCGATCGTCGTCGACGGCTCGAGTGCGTTCGTGGGCTCGGAGAACTTCACCACCGGCTCGCTCCTTTACAACCGCGAGCTCGGCATCACCTTTGCGGGCGCGACCGAGGTGAAGAAGGTGGCGGACGCGATCTCCGCGGACTTCTCGAACGGCGTCGCGCAGTAGTCAGTCGCCGATCCAGTCGACGGGCAGCAGCTCGCGGTCGCCGTGCCCGTAGTCCCAGCGGACGATCCCCTGCACGGTGACCAGGTCACCCACCGTCGGGATCTTGACGCCGGCGTTCCGGTGCATCTCGAGCACGTCGGCGTAGAGGTACGGAGAGGTGCCCAGGCGCAGCTCGATCACTCCGTCGTAGCCGCTGCGCACGCTCGTCACCTTGGCGCGCACGCAGACGACCTTGCCGGCGGCGTAACGACCCTTCACGACGTCCTCGAGCTCGACGGTGGTGGGGCACTGCGGGGACTGCGGCACACACAGCCCGTTCGTGCAGGCGAGGCCGGCGCTGCACTCGGCGCTGGTGGCGCAGAGGCCGGGCGCAAAGCACGAGTCATCGATGCAAAATGGACAGCTCGACGGGCCGGCGTCGTCGGTGCAGGCTGCAAAGCTCGCTGCGCTGTTGGCCATCGCGCAGGTGTAGTCGACCTCCGTTCCACCTGCGCAGTCGCCGTAGCCACGCAGGCCGAGCGCCACGCACACGTGGGCCTGCGTGCACATCGACGTGTCGTCGCAGTCGCTGTCGCGCGCGCACGTCGCGGGCGTGCAGTGGCCGGTCGCCGCGTTGCAGGTCTTCGGCGCGTCACAGCCCGCCGTGATGCAGCCGGCCGTGCAGACGTTCGACTGGCAGAACCGGGTCGGTGACGCACAGTCGTCGTCGTCTACACAGGCGACAACCGGGTCATGGCTGGCGCTGCAGCCCGACTCGTCCGGGTCGCAGCAGTGGCCGCTCGAGCGATCGCAGAACAGCCCGGAGGGACACGTTCCGGTGAGGACACAGCTGGCGGCGCACGTCGAGGTTGCTGCGCTACAGACCACCTCGGGTGCGTCACAGCCGCTGGCGCTGGTGCAGGACGTGCCGAAGACCTCGCCGGTGCATGCGCCGGTCGTGGGACTGCACGAGGCACCCGCAAAGCAGCTGGCCGTGACGCACCCAGGAACGCAGCGCTGATCCACGCCGCACAGGGTGGAGGGAGGCGAGCAGTCCTTGTCGGAGCGGCAGTTGATCGAGCCGACGACGACGGGCAGCCGACACCCCGCCGCCGCACACACGAGCACGATGCTCAGCGCGAAGGTTCGCACGCGCGACGCGCTTCTTCGGCCTGCGCGACCCACGCACCTGCGGGGTGGCTGAGCGCGAGCTCGAGCTCGGCCGCCGCGCGCCGGCAGCTCCCATCGAGCTGCCGCAGGACGGTGGCGAGGACGAAGTGCAGCTCCGGTGCGCGCAGATCGTCGGGCTCGACGGCGAGGTAGCTCTCGATGGCCGCCTCTGCGTCGTGATACGAGCGGGTTGCGACGAGCGCATCGATCATCGATGCCTGCGCCTCGCGCCGGAGCGCACCGTTGGGGAAGCGCTCGCGCTGCTGACGCCAAAGGACCAGCGCACGACGGGGATCATCGAGCTCGTGCCACGCGACGGCGCCCGCGCGATAAAGAGCGTTCTCGGCCTCGCGCGGCGCGGCTTCCTGCGCGTACAGCACGTCGCAGCGTACGCGTGCCTCCGCGGCGCCGGTGCACACGTGCGGTGGCCGCGCGGCGAAGTCGTCGATCGCGACCTGCTCGCGCGTGGCGAGCATCGAGAGCTCGTCGGCCGCGGGGACGGTGTTCGCGTTCGCGGGCCACGCCTCGTGCGCGTGGATGGGTGTCGCGGTGCCGCCGTTCGGCGTGACCTCGACGGTGCCGTGCGCCACGGTGATGCGCGCGTCGTTGCCGTTGACGGAGACGCGAAACACGGTCCCGACGACGCGAGCCACGAACTGCGGCGTGCGCACGAGGAACGGCGCACGGCCCGCGCGCGGCAGCACGTGGAGGAGCAGCGAGCCCGCGTCGACGCGCAGCTCGACCTGCTGCGCGTCGTTTCGCTCGACGCGGACCTTCGCGCCCGGGCCCGTGACCAGCTCGGCGATGCCGTGCAGCTCGATGGCCGCGGCCTGCGGCAGCATCGTGCCGGCTCGATACGGCTCGTGCGAGAGACGTGGCACGAGGAAGAGCAGGAGGCCGGTCAGCGCCGCGCCAGCCAGGAACACGGGCCAGAGCTGGCGCTGCGGACGCGCCTCGGCGACACGCAGCGTACGCCACACGCGCTGGCTCGCACCGTCGGCGATGGGCTCCTCGTGGCGCATCGCGCGCTCGATGAGCGCGGCGACCTGGCGATCGGTGCTCATCGCACGCCCCGCTTCTTGGACAGCCGCTCGGCGAACTCGCGGCGGGCGTAGTGCAGCCGCGACGCCACGGTCTCGACCTTGGTGTCGGTGATGGCCGCAATCTCGATCCCGGACAGGCCCTCGAAATCGGACAGGATGAAGACCTCGCGCTTCTTGGCCGCCATCTTGTCGAGGATCTCGTAGGCGATGCGGTGCGCCTGGCGGACCTCCGCGCGATCGATGGACTCGACGGCGATGGGGCCGGCCTGACGAGCGGCGTCGCGTTCCCACAGCCAGCGAACGCGCGCACGCCGACGGAGGCCGCGCACCACGTTCAGCGTGATCCCGTACAGCCACGTGGTGACCTCGCACGTGCCGTCGAACGTGAGCAGCCGACGCGCGACGATGAGGAACACCTCCTGCGCGGCGTCCTCGGCGTCGATGCCGGGTCCACCGAGCCGCTGGGCCTTGCGATACACGAACTCGAAGTGCTCGCGGTACACGTCCTCGAGCACCAGCAGCGGAACCGCTGGTGGGCGTCGGGGCGCGTCTGTCTGGGACCAGCTCATGGAAGCCACGCCATGTATGCCGCGCTCGGGGTCGAACCTTCAATGAGTTTCACAGGGTCATCCCGACACCGAGGAACGGCGCGATATCGGCCAGCGGGGTGTGGCTGAGGATGCCCGGGCCGGTCACGACGAAGTCCTGGCGCACGATGCCCACGTCGAGCTGTAGCCCTGCCTCGAAGAACCACCGATGGAGGTCGTGGCGATACGCCGCGCGCACCTCGAGCCCCGGTTGCGCGACGTAACGGGTCTTCGGCTGGCTCACGCCCATGGACTCGACGCGCCAGAGCTGCAGCAGCGGCCCTGCGCCGAGCCGGATCTCGCCGTGACGGAGCCGCAGCTCGACCTCGACGAGCACCGCGAGCGGGATGCGTCGCACCTCGATGGACGCTGCGCTGTCGTTGCTACGATCCCTCGAGAGCCAGCGGTTGGCCACCCCCGCGTGGAAGCCGACACCGAGCCGCTGTGACCAACGCACCGCGACCTCCGCATCGCCCGCGACCGCAGAGGGTGCACCGTCGAGCGGGAACAGCCACAGGCCGTGCAAAGTGAGCTCGATGCGGAGCGGGCGGCGTGGTGGAACGGGTGGCTGGGTCGGCGGCGCTGTGATGACGATCACCCGTACGACCGGCGGCTCGTGTTTCGGCCCTTCCGCTGGCTCGACGGCCGGGGCGTTGTTCAGCAGCTCCGGCACCGGAGGCCCCACGACGACCGGCGTCGCCGGCTCGACGTGCCTCGGCACACGAGGCCTGGGCTTCGGCTCGTCGGGGATGAAGTGAAGCGGCGTGGCCGCGCGGACGACGACGAACTCCGTCGTCTCGAGCACGCCGTCGCACGGTCCATCGGGGATCCGCCGCGTCTCGAGCCCGACCACGCGGCTCTCGTCGTCGCGGGCCTCGATGCGCACCTCGAGCGAGTCGCTGCCGCGCACCTCGACGTGCTGACCGGCGCGCGTGGTCGCTGGGCCGATATCGATGGTGAGCCCATGCTGCCGGAGGCGCTCGGCGAGCCGCGCGTGATCGAAGCAATGGTTCGTGAACGGCGCGAGGTGGATAGACGGCGACGCGAGCACCCTCGCGCTCGCGAGCACGACGAGGCACAGCGAGGCACAGCGCACGATCGACACAGCGAACCTGCTGTATGCCGGGAACGCGACAAAGTCACCGACGAAGTCGGTCGATCCGGCGCCAGAGGACCACGCCGTCGACCTGTGCCACCCGCATGTAGTGCTGTTGCAGGACCAGCGCGAGCGCGGGGTACGCCGCGATGGGATACTTGCCGTAGGACTTTAGCCCGGCGGCTGCCGTGTCCACGATGATCGCCGGAGGATGCACCTCGAGGTCGCGCATCGCGAGAGACCACGCGCCGGGCACCTCGTGCTCGCGGCTGTCCACGCTGGCGTCGTCCTCCGAGGGGGTGGCGGGTGACAGCCCCGTGAGGTAGTTGCAGAAGGTGTAGCGCACTCCAGGCCGACGGTCGGCGGCGTAGTAGAGCTGCGGCACATTCCCCCAGACCCAGAGCGTCTCGTCGGGCGTCGACATCTCCGCGATCGCGCGGCCGATCGCAGCTACGTCGGGATCGTCCGGGTTGAGCCACGGTCGGGTCTGCGTGGGGAGCATCGCGATGGTGAAGAAGAGCAGCGTCGGCAGGATACAGCCCAAGGCGACCCTGCGCGGGTTCGTCACGGACCACGCGGCGAGGATGGGCGATGCGGCGAGCGAGAGCGGGAGCTCCAGCTGCACGAAGTAGTGGCCGAAGAAGCGACCGCCCAGAGTCACACAGCCGACCGTGAGCGCCGTCCAGACAATTACGATGAGGGCGGTCCAGCCGCGCCGTCGCCCGACCGCGAGCAAGCCCACGAACCCCGCGGCGTAGAAGAGCAGCCCGGGCAGGACGATGCCGACGAGCTGCATGCAGAGCCTCGTCGCTGCCCCGCAGAGCGTCGGGCCCTCCGCGAGGTAACGACGGTTGAACAGGAGCGCCCAGTCGACGGCCTCGGCGAGTGCGTGGTGAGCGGCGAAGCAGGTGATCACCGCGCCGACGACGAGCGCAGTGCCGAGCGCGGTCGAGAGAGCTGCGCTCGTGAGCGCGCGCGCCGAAGCACGACGCGATGCCCAGACCACAGGGAGCACCAGGCCGATCGCGAAACCCTGGTACTTGTACAGGCCCGCGATGCAGGCGAGGGCGCCCGCGAGCGCGTCGAGAGCCGTCCCTCGTGCGCCCGGTCGCTTGCCCGCCTCGAGTACGCAGAGCAGCGCGAGCGCGGTCGGGAGGTTGAGCATGAGCTCGCCATTGACGGCCAGCCCGTCGACGGGACTCTTGATGGCGGACACGAGCACGTAGCCGATCGCCGCCCACGTGCCGTCGAGTGCGAGTCGTCGGGCGATCGCGGCGAGCGCGAGCGCGGTGACGAGCACGACGAGGAGGCCGAGCACGTGGATCGCGTCGATGGCGAGTCGCGAGCGGCCTCCGCAGGCGATCCGCACGAGCGCGTAGGTGTATGCGAGGCCCGGCGGCTTGTGGTCGATCGTGTCCCGGTACATCACGCCGCCGTCGGCGATCGTGCGTCCCATCGCCTCGTAGATCGCCTCGTCGTCGGAGATGACGTCGTAGCGCAACGCCGGCAGGCGTGTGACGAGGCACAGCAGCACCAGAATCCACCACGAGCGCATGCCCTTGATGCCGTGACATCGAGGCTGTCTTCACTGAAATTCCGCGTGAAGGTTCCGGGCGCTCGCGACATGAAGCGATTCACGCTTGCTGCTCGTCGCGTGGACCGACGGTGTGCTCGGTCGCGAGCTCGCTCACGAGGACAAGATCGTCGGACGTCTCCCCACCGACAACGGCGTCGATCATCTGACTTCTGATCCGGCGGCGCGTGACGCGGAACCCGCGCTAGCATCCGGGCATGACGGCCTCGGGCACCAAGCACATCGGCGCGATCGATCTCGGCTACGACGTACGCGGAGAGGGGCCGCCGCTGCTCCTCGTCCCCGGCTTCGGCATGACCCGCCTCATGTGGCGAGACTCGTTCTGCGCCCAGCTCGTCGCGCAGGGCCTCACCGTCGTGCGCATGGACAACCGCGACACGGGCTCGTCGAGCCGCCTCGAGCAGCCCGCGCCGGACCTGCGCGGCTCACTCGTGCGCTCGCTCCTCGGGCGGCCGATCGCCGCGCCATACACGCTCTCCGACATGGCAAAGGACGCGGTCGGGCTCATGGCCTCGCTGGGCCACGAGAAGTTCCATATCGCCGGCGCGTCGATGGGCGGGATGATCGCGCAGACGGCGGCCATCGAGCACGGCGACCGGCTGCGCTCGATGACCTCGATCATGTCGACGCCGGGTGGCCGTCGCTACAGCATCGCGAAGGTCGGGACGCTGCTCCAGCTCATCAAGCCGATGCCCGTCGCGCCCGACGCACAGCTCGCCCAGATGATGGCGCTCATGAAGACATTGACGGGCACCTTGCTTCCGTTCGAGGAGGACTTGATCCGCGCGATGCTCGTCGAGCACGCGACCACGAAGCCTTCGGTGGCGGGCTCGCTGCGTCAGTTCACCGCGATCCTCGAGGCGGGTGGGCGCCGCCTCGGGCAGCTGCCGGGCGTCAGGACGCCGACGCTCGTGATCCACGGCTCCGAAGATCCGCTGCTCCCCGTGCGCGGCGGGCGAGCGACGGCGCGGCTCATCCCCGGGGCGACGTTTTTGCTCGTGAGTGGCATGGGCCACGGCTTCCACACGGCGATAAACGAGCAGGTGACCGGGGCGCTCGGCGCTCACGTGAAGCGCGCCGAGGAGCGGCGCAGCTAGCTCTGCACGAGCTCGACGTCGAGCTCGAGCTTCACCTGGTCGCCGACCATGAGGCCACCGGCGTCGAGGACCGCGTTGAACTCCATGCCGTAGTCCTTGCGGCTGATGCTGCCGCGCGCGCTCAGGCCGGCGACCGTCTTGCCGTACGGGTTCTTGTTGGTGCCGGCGAACTCGACGTCGAGCTCGATGGGCTTTGCGATGCCGCGGATGGTGAGGTCGCCCTTCACCTTGTACTCGCCGTCGCTCTGCTTCGTGATGCTCGTGCTCTTGAAGGCGATCTTCGGGAACCTGGCGGCGTCGAAGAAGTCGCCGGTGCGCAGGTGGTTGTCGCGATCGGTGCTGGCCGTGTCGATGCTGACGACGTCGATCTCGCCTGCGAACGTGGACCTTGTGAAGTCCGCGGGGTCGAGCGCGGCCTCGCCGCTGTAGGTGTGGAACTGGCCACGCACCGTCGTGACCATCATGTGACGTACCGAGAAACCAACGTGGCTGTGAACGCTATCGACTGTCCAGGTCATGAGCTCATCCTCCGACGCGTGGCGAGGAGCCCGCGTGCAGTCACAACCTGCATCGTCGCACTGGTCGCTACAATGGCGCGCGCTGCGACACCGCGTTGCAATGGTGCAACAATCACTCCGCCGGGAACTCGCGGTGCGGGCCCGGCACCGAGATGAGCAGCAGCGTCGCCGTCGCGTTCGCGGCGAGCGTGTAGCCGCCCTCCACCGTGGCGGGCACGAAGGCAGGCGTCGACGGATCGAGCGTGCCGATGGCGCCGTGCGAGTCCGACAGCTCGAGCGCGCCCGTCACCACGATGAGCTGCTGGAACGTGCCGCGCGCGTGATCTCCGTGCCACGTCGTGCCGGCTTCGAGCTCGAGCTGGTACGCCGTGAAGAAGGGCCAGCGCTCGGGATCGTCGACGAGGCGGAGCAGGGTGGCTCCGTCCTTCGACTGGCTCCGGACGCGCACCGGACGCTGTCGGACCTCGTCGACGCGCGTCGGCATCGGATCGACCACCTCGAGCTGGCGGCGCAGCTCGCTCTCGGACAGGCCCGTCGTCGCGTCACCCTTGCGGAAGCGCACGCGCGTGCCGTCCCACACGAACGGCGTGTAGAAGTCGGCGATGCTGTATGTCGTGTCCGAGCTCTGCTGCGGCTCGATGAGCACGAGCTCCCCATCGACGACGAGCGGGAGCCAGCCCTCGTTCTTCGGTGCGTCGCGGTTCTGCCTGCGCAGCGCGTCGACGTCGGAAGCTGCTGCGAGCGCACGCAGCTGCTCCTCGGTCGCGCCACGCGCCGCCTGCGCACGCAGCTCGCCGAGCAGCGCCTCGAGCGACGCGCGCGACCGATCGATCGCGTGGAACTGGTGCGAGAGCCCGAAGATCGCGTGCAGCATCCCCGCCGATGTGAGCAACAGGTTGCCGGCCTCCTCGCGGAGATCGACCTCGTTGAGCACATCCACGATGTTCGCGCGGTTCTCGCGCAGCTTCGACAGCGTGGGCAACAGGTCCTTGCCCCACGGCTCGAGCGCCTGCGCGATCTGCGCCTCGTCGCGCAGCTTCCACGCCGACTGCCCCTGCAAGGTGGCCCATGCTGCGTACGTCGCCGCGTACCGACCGAACGACGCCTCGTCGGGGATCTTCAGCCGCTCGAGGAAGGTGCGCAGCAGCGTCTGCTCCTTCGCGAGCCACTGCAGGAAGATCTCCGGGTCGACGGCTCGCGAGAAGCCGACGTGCACCAGCGGCGGGAAGTCGGCGCGCAGGAGCTTGGTGAAGATCGGCAGCTCATCGCCGAAGAGGAGCCGCGTCCACTCGCCGAGCAGCGACGGGTCCTTCGCGAGCAGCGCGTCGAGCCGGTGCTCGCCCACGCCGGCCGGCGCCTCGGGTCGGGTGGAGTTGAGCCAGTGCTCGGCGCCCCACGACTTCTTCATCTCGACGGGTGAAAGGACGAGCGGTCGCGAAAGCATCATCGCCCACAGCGTACCCATTCGCAGCGAGCGAGGAATGGTTTGCGCCGGTCCGCGACTGCGCAGGCGTTCAGTCATGTGCCGACGCTCGCCACAAGACGACCACCTCGCGCCCGGCACGGATCGCGTGTTCCCGCCGCGCCACAGCCCTGCGAGCAGCGCGGACCTTCAGCGCTGGGCCTCGTCCACCCAGCGCCGCATCTCCCGCGGATCGGCCATCCCCGCGTGCTGCGACACCACCTTTCCACCCTTGAGGACGAGGAAGTTGGGGATGCCGCGCACGTTGTAGCGCGCGGCGAGCTGCGGGTTCTTGTCGCTGTCGACCTTGATGACGAGCGCCTTGCCCGCCAGTTCGGTCGCGAGGCTCTTCACGTGCGGCGCCGCGGCGAGGCACGGTCCACACCACGCCGCCCAGAAGTCGACGAGGATGGGCACCTGCGCCTCGTTCACGAGACCATCGAACATGGCCTGATCCACGTCGACCGGCGCCGAGAGTGCTGGCAGCGCGGCCTTGCACTTGCCGCACTTTCCGACCTCGTGGAGGTGCTTCGCGGGGACGCGGTTCTTGGTCGCGCAGGCAGGGCAGTCGCGGACGAGGGAGGCGCTCATTCACCCAAGATGATCACGACGACCGCCTCGTGCCAGGAGGCGCGCGCTTCGAAAACAGGAACCAGGCGACCATAGGCTCCTGTCTCTGGCCTGCCTCCTGTTTTGCTCGTCGCTGCATCACCCGGTCGGTCCACGAGCCCGAGGTCACGTGACACGAGGAGCGATGGCCGCCGTGCGGAGCTGCGACGCGTAGATGCTGCGCCGCCCCGTGAGCCAGCGAGCAAGCACGCTCACGATCACCACGTGGGGTAGGAGGGCGTGGCCCATCAGCTCCACGGCCATCACGGAGAGCGCGAGCGGTGTGCTCGCGGCGGCGGCGAACACGGCCGCGAGCCCGACGCCGCATGCGAGCGGCAGCGGCAGTCCGAGGGGCACGGACAGCGTCGAGCCGAGCGCGGCGCCGATGAAGAAGAGCGGGGTCACCTCGCCACCGAGGAAGCCGGCGCCCAGCGTCACCGCGGTGAACAGCAGCTTCCACGCGAAGGCGGTGCGAGGCAGCGATGGATCCCAGAAGGCGCGCTCGATGGTGGGTATGCCCAGCCCGAGGTAGTCGTTCGTGCCGACCACACGCCACAGCAGCACGACGAGCGCGCCGCCGACCAGCATGCGCACGGGGAGGCGCGACATCCAGCGCTCGCCGAGCCGCTTGAGCCCGTGCGTGAGCTCGATGAAGGCAGTCGTGACGACGGCGACGGCCACGGCGAAGCACGCCCACTTGCCGATGAGCAGCGGATCGAGCGAGAGCGCGTCGACCTGCGGATACGCGGTGTGAACGATGCCGAGCGCCCGAGTCGTGAGATCGCCGACGAGCGCAGCGATGAGCGCGGGAACGAGCGCGTCGTACTCGATGCGACCAGCGACGACGAACTCGAGCCCGAAGATCGTACCCGCGATGGGCGTGCCGAACACCGAGCCGAAGCCGCCCGCGACGCCGGCCGCGAGCAGGCGCCGACGCAGCGGCTTGTCGAGTCCGAGCCGGTGCGACAGGGCGTCCGCCAGGCTCGCGCCGATCTGCACGGCGGTGCCCTCGCGACCCGCGCTGCCGCCGAAGAGGTGCGTGAGCACGGTGCCGAACAGGACCATCGGCCCCATGCGGAGCGGCAGCTCGGGGCCGTCGTCGTGGATCGTGTCGATGACGAGGTTGTTGCCGGCGCGGATCGACGCGCCGTACCGCTCGTAGGCGGCGCCGATCGCGACCCCAGCGAAGGGCAGGCACCACACCAGCACCTCGTGCCGGCCACGCATGCCCGTCGCCCACGCGAGCAGCCACAGGAACGCTGCCGAGGCGACGCCGCACGCGAGGCCCACCAGACAACCGAAGAGAGCATCGCGAGCGAGCGAGCGGAGGCGAGCCAAGAGGACAACCGGGAGGCGCAGCAAGCGGGGCATGGTTTCTCCGGCGGCACCGGAGGCATGACCTACGGCGCCCGAGGGTGGGCACACGTAGGAGTCATTGGCGGCCTCACGGCCACGGTTGTCGGCGGACTCCACCGCCTTCGCTGTGCACAGAGTCTACCAGATCGTTTCGCGCGCAGCCGCGTAGTACCTCGCCATGAGCTATCGCGATGACGTCGCCGCCCTCGAACAGCGCTGCCGTACGCTGGAGTCCGACATGTCGGCTTCGCGCGTCGAGCTGGCGCAGATGCGGGTCCTGCTCGCCGAGGCGAAGGCGCGTCGTCAGCTGCCGGTGCTCGACAACCTGCACATCGCGGCGCCGTGCAAGGCCGACTGGGACCGCATGGCCGGCGACGCGCGCGCGCGCTTCTGCGGCAGCTGCGAGAAGAACGTTTACAACCTGTCGGACATGACGCGAGCGGAGGCAGAGGCGCTCCTCGTCGAAAAGGAAGGCAAGCTGTGCGTGCGCTACTTCCAGCGCGCCGACGGGACGATCCTCACCGCGGACTGCCCGACGGGTGTGGCGACGCGGCGTCGCAAGCGGCGGGTGGTGGCGGCGACGTTCAGCGCGGTGAGCGCGGTGGCCGCGGCGGCGGGCGTGTTCGGCGCGCGGTCGCAGCGCTTCGTGACGATTGGGGCGCCGATGCCGCCGCCTCATGTGGCACCCGTGGAGCCGACGCCGCAGGCCGATGTCTCTCCGGTGAAACCGACGCAGCCCGAGATGTTGATGGGCGAGCCGATGCAGATGATGGGCGGGCCGGTGCAGTTGATGGGCAAGATCAGCCCACGGACCCACACGACTCGCGCGACGAGCGCGAAGAAGTAGCGGCCCCTCAGTTCGCAGCGCCGTTAGAGGCCTCGCTGGTCTTGGCCTCCGGCACGGACCTGTCCGCTTCGCGCTGTGCGCGGATCCGACTGGCGCGGGCGCCGACCAGGGCGTTCAGCTCGACCTGCGTGCGGTGCGCGCGGCCCGTCGACGGGCGACCCTGCTCCTCCTGGAGCTGCTGGACCTCGGCGAGCTGCTCGGCTGCGCCCTGCTCATCGCCGTGATTGAAGGAGGCCTTCGCTGACTTCAGCATCTTCGGGATGGCGTGGTCGAAGGCCTTGTCGAAGATGGCGTGCGCGGCAGGCTCCGACATCGCGTCGGAGCCATTGGCGTTCATCGCAACATCGAGCGCCGACACCGTGGCATTGATATCGCCGCTCTTGGCGGCGCGCGTCGCGGCCCTCGTGGCCTGCTTGACGAACCGGCGGTCACCGCGAGCAATCGCGCGGTCGTTGCCGTTCGAGAGGCCGGCGGCGAGGTCGAGCGTGCGCGAGGCCGACTCGAAGTCACCCTTGTTGCCCTGCCTGGACGCGATGCGCAGCGACGACTTCATGCCGCTCTTCTGCGCCGAGCCTGCGCGCCAGCGGCTGAGCCACGTCGTCTTGCCGCCCGACTCCATGTTCTGCATCGCGAGGAATGCGTCGTGCGTGCGGCCGATGTCGTTGGCGCGGGCCGACTCCTTGAGCGACGAGCGAGTCGCGGTGTTGAGCTTCATCGCGGCGTGACCGAAGGCCACCCTCTCGAAGAACCCCTGGGGCTTCTCCGTCGCGTTGAGGTGCTGTGAGGCCTCTTCCATGCGGCCGGCCTTGCGGAGCGCCCTGGCCGCGGTGAGCTTGTCCCGCTCGCCCGAGCGGATCGTGAAGTTGCGACGGAGCCAGCCGCCGAGCGTGCCCTTCGAGGCGGGCGCCGCAGCGATGTGCGCGGGCTCGTGGATCTCGGTGAACGCGGCGTCGACGATGTGCTGCTTCGGGGCCTCGTGGACCGTCATTGCGGTGGAGCTGGGCTTGTAGACGACCATGCCCGTGCTCTTCGGCTTGTAGACCGTGAGCGCGGTGCTCGTGGACTGCTTCACGAAGCGACCGTCGGCGCCACGCACGTTGTACCTCTCGGCGTGCGCGAACGGCGTCACCAGGACGATCGCGAAGGTTGCGAGGACGATGTGCGTGCGTGTCATCATGACCCCGACCTCTGCAACGCCCGATCCAGCTCGGCCGGGCGCGCAACTATATGGAAGGTCGACGCATCTATTTGGAGCATGGGGTCTTTAGACCTGGTCGCCGGAGGTATAGTGACCAGCCCCATGACCAGCAGCCCTCCGTGATCATCGAGTCGTCCACAGACCCCGCGCCGACGCGGGATACGCCAGCCCGCAAGCGTGCGGAGCGGCGCGCCCTGGGGGTCTTCGCGATCCTCGCGCTCGCGATCATGGCGTGGGTGGCGAAGCCCGTCGGGGTCGGCATCTTCATCGGTGCGCTCACGGCCTTCATGATCCAGCCGCTCTACGCGCTGCTCGGTCGTCGCTTCAAGCGGCCGTGGGTCGCGCAGGTCCTTTCTCTCGCCATCGCGACGCTGGTGGTGCTCGGGATCGTGGCTGGCGTCGTGGCCGTGTTCGTCTCCCGCGGTACGGTGATGGGCAGCGATCTCCTGAGCGCGCTCGAGCCGGGTGGCAAGCTCCGCGACTACCTCGGGGTCCTCAACGAGAAGCTCTCCCCGCTGGGCATCCATACCGACAAGATCGCCGACAAGCTCCGCGAGGCTGCGAGCTCGATCGCTGCCTACGCCGCCAGCGTCGCCACCACGATCGCGGGTCAGACGTTCCACGCGATCCTCACGTTCTTCTTCGTGCTGCTCACCGCCAACCACGTGCTCGCGAGCGGAAAGGAGCTCGATGCCTTCATGGAGGACATCTCGCCGCTGTCGCGCCAGCACACGCGCTCGTTGATCGCCGAGATGCGCAAGGTCGGCAAGGCCACGCTGCTCGGGAGCGTCGTCACGGGCCTCGCGCAGGGACTCCTTGCGTACGGTGTGTTCGCGGTGACGCGCCTCCCCGAGGCGCTCTTCTTCGGCGTCGCCACGGCCGTCGCCTCGCTGCTCCCTGGCGTCGGCACGATGCTCGTGTGGGTGCCCGCGGGTGCGTACCTCATCGCGTCGGGCCACGTCGGCATGGGCATCCTCGAGCTCGTCGCGTCGACGCTGCTCGTCATCGGCTTCTGCGACTACGTGCTGCGCCCGCGCCTCATCGGTGGGGAGTCGATGCCGACGCTGCTCACCTTCGCGGCGCTGTTCGGTGGGCTGGAGGCCTTCGGGCTCGTCGGCCTGCTCATGGGACCGCTGCTCATGTCCGTCGCGGTCGCCGTGCTGCGCCTGTATCGCGACGATCTGAAGAGCGGGGAGCTGGGTCCGAAGTCGACCGAGCTATAGTCGCGCGATGCGCACCGCCGTCGTCGTCCCGGTTCTCGTCTTCTCGGTCGCTTGCTCCGGCAAGGCGTTCGTCGAGACCCCGCACACGGCGCTCCCGCTCATCGCGCCGCACGACCACGCGGTGCTCGCCACGCCACAGCTCGTCACCATCACGTTCCCCGGCTACGCGCTCACCTCCAAGGTGCAGGGCTTCGGCGACTTCATCGGCGGCTCGAGCTGGCTCAAGACCGTCGGCAGCGAGTACGGCATCGGCGCGGCCACGCAGGTGGCCAAGGTCGAGTGGCCCGATGCTGCCGTCGACGGCACGACGGATCAGCAGCTCCGCAAGCTCATCGGGCAGGGCATCACCGCCGGCACGCTGCCGTCGCCACCGGCCGACTCGAGCCAGCTCGTGTACACGGTGTACTGGCCGTCGAACGTGATCCTCGATGCGCGCGGGCAGGGCGCGGGCGTCCTTTGCGAGCAGGCCGCCTTCCACTCCTCGGGCGAGCTCTTCACGTCGGGCTACCACGACTCGTTCGCGGCGCCGAACGGCACGCGCGTGGACTACGCCGTCGTGGGCGACTGCTCGGGCGACATCGACGACATCACGAAGACGGCATCGCGCGAGCTCATCGGCACGTTCACCAACCCGTTCGAGGTGAACAACAGCGGCTGGCTCCTCGACGTGATGTCCACCGACCCATGGTTCCTCGACGTGAACAGCGGCGAGGTCGGCTACATGTGCCAGAACGAGAAGCCGGTCACCGAGAGTGGCTGGACGCTCCACCGCAGCTGGTCCAACGCGGCGGCGAGCGCGGCGACGCAGCCGTGCCTCCCGTCGCCCGAGGGCAGCGCGTACTACACCGTGTCGGCGTCACCCTCCACGACGGTGCACGCGGCCGCGGGCACCACCGTCGTCTACACGCTCACGGGCTGGTCGTCGGCCTCCGTCGCGCCCTGGGACCTCGCGATGACGAACCCCGAGGGCTCCGACTTCACGCTCGCCGGGCTCAACCCGATTTTCGGCAAGGCCAGGATCGGCAACGGCGAGACGACGACGCTCACGCTGCACATCCCGATGGCCGCGAGCAAGGCGCAGCTCGGCGGCGTGAACGTGAGCTCCGGCCCGCAGCAGCACATCTGGCCGGTGGCGTTCACCATCGAGTAGCCGCTACCGGTCGTTGCGGATGACGACGTGCTCTGGAGGAGAGACGCGCGTCGAGCGGAAGAGCCCGACGTCGATGCCCGCCACCTTGAAGTGATCCTCGAGCTCGCCGTTCTCGTTGCGGCGCGCGAAGAAGCCCACGAAGTTCGTGGCCCATTCGAGCGGCAGGTAGCGCCCCAGCGCCGCGGCCTTGAAGTCCTTCGGCCACAGCTCGATCCGGAAGAGCTTCTGCGCGAGGTGCAGCGTGGCGTTACCCTCGACGTGGCCGCCCGCCAGCTCGGCGCGCAGCCTCGTCAGATCGAGCATGCCCTTGGCGAGGCGGAAGCGACCGCTGCCCTTGGTCGCCGTGAGGCCTGCGATGTGGCCCTCGAGGTCGTGCACCTCTCCCTCGAGCTTGAGCGCGTGGAACGGTCCGGTGACGTGCACGCCGCCCGAGGGATCGCCCGACAGGTACTTCTTCAACGGCAGCTCTGCGACGATCTTCGCGCCGTGGCGCGCGGACACGGTGAGGTCGACGCCCGTCTTGCCCTTCGAGTAGGTGTCCGTGAGCATGCCGTTGCCGCGGATGGTGGCGCCGAGGCAGCCCGTGCCGCCCGCGAAGTGAACGTTCGTGCGGTCGGGTTCGAGGGCGCTCAGCTCGGTGAAAAGGACGTGGTCGAGCGGGAAGTGCAGGCCGTCGACCTGGACATTGCCCGTGACCGCCTCGATGTGATCGGCGAGATACGTGAACGCGGGCGAGTGCTCCCGCTGCTCCTCGCGAAAGGACGAGTAGCGCAGGCTCTTCTCGATGACCGACAGGTGATCGAAGGTGGCGCGCCACTTCGGGAACGCGGCCTCGAACGAGCCGTCACGCACCGACGAGCCCGTCACCTCGATCACCATGCCGGAGCGCGGATCGCGCGGCTTTGCGTCCTCGCGACGCTTGAACGCGTGGACGAGGTTCACCTTCTGCTCGCTGTCGAGCGCGAGGTGCACGTGCACGTCGTCGACGATCGCATCGACGAGGTGGAGCTCGAGATCGGGCCTCGTGAACGGGAGGTGACCCACGAGTTGCGCGCGCACCAGGTGGCCGAGCTGGACGCCGACGTTGACGTGCGAGGCGCGCAGCACCTCCTTGCCGTCGATGTCACGGATGACGAAGTCCCACACATCGACGCGCACCGGCTGTCCACCGAGCACCGAGCGCAGCGCGCCCCACAGTGGATAGTCGACGCTGCGGATGACGAGCGCCTGCTCGGTCGGCCCCGTGCCAGACAGCGTCTTCGAGGCCCACGCCGAGATGCTGCGCCCGACCCTCTCGTGGTTCCACGCGGCGTGGATGATGGCCGCGACGACGAGCAGCAGCGACACGGTGACGACGAGCCCGACGGCAGCCCACTTTGCGATTCGCTGCACGCGCCACTCTAACCGACCGCGGGTGCGATCACGCTTCCCTTCTTGGGCCTGCGCGGGCATAGACTCCTGCCCCCATGGCCCAGAAATCCATCGAGCTCGTCGAACATCCCGCCCGCCCCACGTGGGGTCGTTGCCTCGTCGCTGCAGAGCGTGACGGCAAGGTCTTTCTCGTCTGCGAGGACGGCGAAGAGCACGCGCTCGCCGCGACGCACAAGGGTCACCTCAAGCCGCTTGCGCTCGTGGGTGACGAGATCGCGAAGGCGGTGCTCGCCATCGAGCAGCGCCGCGCCGCCGCGCTCGGCAAGCGCATCCCGCGTGGCAAGCCGCGCAAGACGGCGCCGAAGGCTCCGCGCGCCACGTTCGATCAGCAGGTCCAGCGCTTCGAGGCCGCGTTCCACGGCGGCTTCGCCGGCGAGGCGTACACCGCCGAACGCGTCACGCGTGACGGCATCATCGCCAAGGCGAAGGCGCTCTTCGGCAAGGACTCGCTCGAGGGCAACGTCGGCTACGACCGCACGATGTCGTTCCTCCAGGAGACCAAGCTCATCCACCCGATGGAGGGCACCATCGCGCTCAAGACGATGCCCGAGGACACGCGGGCCGGCTTCACCGATGCGCTGCGCGACCTCCTGCACGGCTCGGGCGATGCCACGGCGCGCTTCGATGCGTTCGTCGCGGCGGTCAAGCTCATGAAGCCGGATGGCGAGCTCAAGCGTCCGAGCTGGCCGTTCGTCACGATGTTTGCTGGCTTCTACTCGCCGGATGCGCAGGCCTACATCAAGCCGAAGCTCCTCCTCGAGCAGGCCGCGATCCTCGCCGAGACGGTCGACTACGATCCGCTCCCGTCGGGCAAGGCGTACGACCAGCTGGTCCACACGCTCAAGGTCGTCTCGAAGCGCCTCGCCGACGTCGGCCAGAAGCCGCGCGATCTCGTCGACGCGGCGACGTTCGTCCTCACCACGCTTGCGCCGCAAGCTGCGGCTCCTGCTGCGGACAACGCCGACGTGGCGTAATCTGTCGCGGTGAAGCCTCTCGCCGCGTTCGCCCTCTTCCTTTCCCTCGCCCTCCTCGGGTCTCTCACCCTCCTCTGTTCCCCAGGTACGGCGCGCGCCGACGAGCACGCGTCGACGCCCATCGCGACTCGCGCGCTGCGCATCATCCACGACAAGCCCTTCGAGACGAAGACCGCCGCGATACGCACGCTGCCGATCAAGGCGGGCGGCGTGTTCGTCGCGCCGGTCCCGATCGTCGGGAGCGTCACGGTCGTCGGCACCGCACCGAAGCACTGGGGCGCGCCGACCACGTGGCATGTCGTGGACCTCGCAACGGGCGCCGTCAAGGCGAAGCTGCTCGCGGTCGGTGACTCGTCGCCGGCGACGCGCTCGGTGGTGGTGACCATCGGCGATGCGGCCCACAAGCGCACCGCGCTGCTGCACCTCGAGGACGGCCGCATCGTCGAGCCGAAGGTCGTGCTCCCCGATGGCGCCAAGGTCGTCGACGTGCGCATTGCGCTCGATCAGCGGCGCGACGTGACTTGGCTGTTCGCGCGTCGCGCGGATGGCCGACCGTTCCAGGGCCAGTGGAAGGACACCAGCCGGGCCGACGTCTCGCTCGAGGACAACATGGCGTTCTGGCCGACGCACGTGAGCGGCGAGAACGGCATCCAGGCATGGACCGAGACGCCGTCGGCGAGTGGCTGCACGCGAATCACCGTGGGTCCCGACGATCCGCTCTCGTGCCGTCCCATGGCCTCGCCCGCCGCGCCGCCGTTCGACCTCATCGAGGATTGCATCCGCACCAACGACGACGGCTGGCTCACCAACGACTGCACGAGCCATGTGCTGCCGCCGACGTGCAACATCCGCTCGCGCCTGCTGTCGGTCTCCGCGCAGCCGGCGCGCGTGCTCTCGGTCTGCGAGGACAAGGGTACGGCGCGTTTCTCGCTGTGGTCGAAGGATCGGACGCAGTCGTGGCAGCAGAAGACGCCGCCGAGCTTCCACGGTGCGATCCTCGAGCGTGGGCCGCGTGCGGCGCTCGCCATCGAGGCGCTCTCCAACGCAGACGAGCCGGTCAAGCACTGGCTCGAGATCGACAGCGACGTGCTCTACGAAGGACCGCCGATGGTGCAGGTGGCGCTGTCCGAGCACCGCAACGATCGTCGTCGCCTCGTGCAGCCGCCGGACAAGCCGAACGAGCTCTGGCTGCTCGATCTCGGCAAGGGCACGCTCGAGCTCATCGCGAGCGATCTCAAGTGCGATGGCCGCCTGTACAGCTACGCGCGCAGCGGGGACCGCGCGACGCTCGAGTGCCTGCCGAAGGCCGCTGTCGGCTCGCTGTATCGCGACGAGCAGCGGCTCGCCTCGTGGACGTGGATGGAGGTCGTCGACCTCGCCCGCCGCATCCGCTGGCACACGACCGAGGTCTTCGAGGCCAAGCTGGGCGCGAAGATCGCCGTCGGCACCAAGCGCGGCAAGCCAGCGCAGCTCGCGGTCGTCGAGACGCCGTAAGAGAACGCCGAGCGTTTCTAGCTGCGCGTCACCGCGCCGTCGAGCGTCTTGCCGTCCACCTCGAGGTAGAGGTGGTCGCCGACGACGGTGACGCGCCACTTCTGACGTCGGTCCTCGCGCTCGGCGAGCTCCTTCACGAGGTCGTGATCGACGAGCCACATGTGCGGCGGCGTCGCGGCGCGCGGGAGCTTGGTCGCTAAGAGGCCGTCGACGAGCTGCTGCATGGCCTTTCCGTCGTCCATCACCACGTGGAACGCGAGGTCCGAGTTGTGCTGCTGCACCTTGCGCACGCGCTCGGGCGTCGCCGAGCCGCACTCGACCCACGTGGTGAGGCGGCCGGTCGCGTCGCGCGTCCACAGGTCGGCGGCCTCGTGGTTCGAGAGGCCCGGCCCGAACTCGAGCCCATCTTCGATGAGGAGACACCACGCGAGCACGCGCAGGATCGCGTGCGGCTGGGTCTCCGACGGGTGCCGCGCGACGATGAGCGGCTCCTCGCGCTCCTGCGCGCGATCGACGTTGGACAGCGCGAGGCGATACTCGTACCGCGTGGGTTGCATGGCCATCGCGCTACCCGAGGCGGCTGAACGCGAGGTGAGCGGCGCCGAGCGGTGCGGCGTCGTCTTTCAGGACCGTGGCCTCGATGCGGATGTTCTCGCGGCCGCGCGCAACGAGGACCTGCTTCCACGCGGCCTCGCGGATGGGCGCGACGAAGCGATCGCCCATGCGCTCGGCGATACCGCCGCCGATGACGACGACCTCGGGATCGAGGAGGTTGATGAGGTTGCCGACGTGAAGGCCGAGCACGTGCTGGGCGTCCGCGACGATCTCTGCGAGCAGGTCGTCGCCTTCGTC
>JBDTCO010000069.1:0-6719 GCA_039923495.1 Polyangia bacterium | reverse complement strand
ATCGCCGAGGAGGTCGGTCGCATCCTCAGGCAGACGCCCGGCATCCAGGACGTGCAGGTGAAGTTCTCGCCGGGCCGGCCCGAGATGCGCGTCGAGATCGATCGAGGTCGCGCCGCCGACAAGGGCGTCTCCGTGGCGCAGATCGCCGCCGCCGTGCGCGCGGCAACCGAGGGCGACGAGGCCACGAAGGTGCGCATCGGCAAGGACGACATCGCGGTGCGCGTGCGCCTCGACAAGAGCGATCGTCTCGGCGCCGCCGAGCTCGCGGCCATCACGATCCAGACGCCGCGCGGTCGCGTCGCGCTCTCCGATGTGGCGAGCTTCGTGCGCGGCGAAGGTCCGCAGGTCATCGAGCGCGAGGACCGCATGCGCCAGATCGTCGTGTGGGCCTCGCCGCGTGGCCGCTCGCTCGGCGATCTCGTCACCGACATCCAGCCCAAGCTCGACGCGATCAAGATGCCGAAGGGCACGCGCTACGCCTACGACGGCCAGATTCGCATGATGCTCGAGAACAATAGCGCCGTCGGGACCGCGCTGCTGCTCGCGGTGCTCTTCATCTACATCGTGCTCGCGTCGCAGTTCGAGAGCTTCATCCACCCGCTCACGATCATGCTCACGCTGCCGCTCGCGCTCGTCGGTGCGATCCTCGCGCTGTTCCTCACCAACAACACGATGGCGATGGGCACCATGATCGGCATCGTCCTTTTGATGGGGCTCGTCACGAAGAACGCCATCCTGCTCATCGATCGCGCGATCGTTCGCGTGCGCGAGCACGGAGAGCCGCCGCTACAGGCCATCCTCGAGGCGGGCCCCGAACGCCTGCGCCCGATCCTCATGACCTCTGCCGCGATGGTCCTCGGCATGCTACCCACCGCGATCGGCACCGGCGAAGGGTCCGAGTTCCGTGCACCGATGGCGATCGCGGTCATCGGTGGCGTCATCAGCTCCACGCTGCTCTCGCTGGTCGTGGTGCCGGTGTTCTACCTCGCCATCGAGAACGCGAAGCGCTGGAGGCCGAAGAAGAAGGGGTAGCCGGCCCGCGCCCACGGCGTTAGCTTCCGCGGTGCCATGGTTCGCGCCGCCAGCCTCCTGTGCCTCGACGCACCGCTCGTCGCCGTCGCATGGCAGGCGCTCTTCGCGCACGTGTTCGGCGTGCGGCTCGGGGCCGCGACGCGCGGTGCGCTGTTCCTCACCACGTGGGCCATCTACCTGTTCGACCGCCTCGCCGACGGTGCGTCGCTCACCGACGGGATGCCGATGTCCGCGCGCCAGCAGTTCGCCAGGCGGCATCGCCCGGCCGGGGTAGGGCTGCTCGCGCTCGTGGCTGTGCTCGACCTCGTGCTGGTCGCGGGCCTCTCGCCTCGTCTCCTCGTCGGCGGGGCAATCGTCGGCGTGCTGTGCGTCGCCTACCTCTACGTGAACCGTAACGCCGATCGCACGTGGCTCTGGCTGCCCATCAAGGAGCTCTCCATCGGCGTGCTCTTCGCGCTCGGCACCGTCGCTGCGCTCGTGCCGGTGCACCGCATCGGCTTCGTGCCCAGCGTCGCGCTCTTCGGCCTGCTGTGCGCCACGAACTGCGCCACGGTCGCTGCCTGGGAGCGGGAGCTCGATGCGCGTCAGGGCAAGGCCTCCCTCGGCACGCGCTGGCCGCGGCTCGGGAACAACGTCCCTTTGCTCATCGGTGGCGTCGCCCTCGCAGGCTGGATCATGACGCTCGGCCTCGTGCCCCTCGCCATCGGGCTGCCGCTCTCCGCGGCGGCGCTGCTGCTCGGCCTCCTGCACATGGCACGTCGCTCCATCGCACCCGACGATCGCACCGCGCTCGCCGATCTCGCGCTGCTCGCGCCGCTGCTCCCGGGGCTCGTGGTCTACCTGCGATGAAACCGCGGCGATGAGCTTCGACGCCATCGCTCGCGTCTATCGCTTCGTCGAGGCGCTCGTGTTCGGACGCGCGCTGCAGCGTGCGCGCACGGCCTGGATCGAGGACGTTCGCGACGCGCGGCGCGCGCTCATCGTCGGCGAGGGCGACGGCCGCTTCCTCGAGCAGCTGCTGCGCGTCGCACCGGCCGTGCACGTCGACTGCCTCGACGCGAGCGCCACGATGCTCGAGATCGCTCGGGCGCGTGTGCGCAGCGAGCGCGTGACGTTCGTGCAGGCCGATCTCGCGACGTACGTCCCCGCGCAACGCTACGATCTCGTCGTCACGCACTTCGTGCTCGACTGCTTCCCGGCAGCAGCGGTCGCCACGATCGTGGCGCAGCTCGCGACCGCGCTCGAGCGCGATGGCCGCTGGCTGATCGCCGACTTTCGCATCCCCGACGGAGCCGTGCGCAGCCGGCGAGCACGCTTCTGGCTGGTCGTGCTGTACGGTTTCTTTCGCGTCGTCGCAGGGCTCCGGGTGACCACGCTCGTCGATCCGACGCCGCTCCTGCGCTCGAACGGCCTCGCCCGCGTTCGCTGGGTCGAGACAGACGCGGGCTTCCTGGGATCGGCGCTCTGGCGGCGAACATGACGAAGCTCGTCTTCTTGCTGGCGATCCTCACGTCCTGCGAGACAGTGCCCTCCGTAAAGCGAGGCCCGACGCTGTCGTCACCGATGACCTGGCGAGGCCCGACGCTCCCCGGCTTCGGACCGGAGCCGGCAGGCGATTTCTATCGGTACGCGCCCGCGATCGTCGAGACTCAGCCCGGCCTCCGTCATGTGTACCTGTGCGGCAACGTCGAGAACGGCGTCATCCGCGACCATGTCGTCCATCGCGTTGCGACGCGGTCCGCCGATGGTACCTGGGTGCTCGGCCCCGAGGACATCGTCCTCGGTCCGAGCGACGAAGCGGCATCGGCGACGACGACCGCGAGCGCCGGATGCGGCGGGTTCGACTGCTATCACACTTGCGACCCCGAGCTGCTCGCGGGCTCGTTCCAGTGGGACGGCGCCTCGTTCGAGTACGCGCTCTTCTACACGGGCAACGACTTCGCCGGCTCGACGCACAACGCCATCGGTGTCGCGTTCGCTCATTCGCCCGAGGGGCCATTCGTTCGCGCGACGACCCCGCTCGTGCCGTACGGCTGTGGCGACAAGGCGCCGTGGTCCGACGGCATGATGCAGCCGAGCGTCGTGAGCATCGACGGCGCCGGGCGCTTCTTTCTGTTCACGCGCAACGACTGCGGCCGCGCGGCGGTGCCCTCCGTGCGCGAGGCGCTCTACGTCGTGGACCTGTCGCAGGCCACGGCGAGCGTCTCGGCGCCGACCTACATCGGGGCGGCGGGCCTGACGGGGTACGGCGGTGCGCCGGACGTGACGCTCATCAACGCCGACTGGGCGTACGACCTCGGTCGAGACCGATGGTTCGTGGTGCGCCACCAGCACCCACTCCCGCCGCCTCCGACGACCGGCAATCCGTTGCCGTACTCGGTGCAGGTGGCGACCCTCGAGGGTGCAGTGATCCGCGGCGAGTCGCCTGGCTCGTGGCAGCCCCTCGGCGACATCGCCCCGGCCGACGACGGCGGCAACACGTGGGTCACGCACGCGGATCGGAACCACAATGCCGGGTTCGTGCGTGACCCGCTCGGCCACCTCGTGGAGGCAGCTGGGCTCGAGGTCGGCTACACGTCGTGCGACGTCGCAACAGCCCTCTACGGGCGAACGGTCCACACCATCGCAGCCGACCTGCGGGCGAGCTTTCGTTGAATCAGGCTCCGGTCGCGATGAGGTCGTGAACCAGTCGCGTGATCGCGTGCTGCTGCACCGACTGCGGTCCCATGCGACCCGGGTCCGCATCGGCGAGGAGCTGCGCTGTCGGTCGCGGCGGCTGCGCGAGCAGGCCGCGTCCCTCGGGGAAGAGACCGAGGGCGCCGCACAGCAACGGCACGAGGCGCGGCTCGCTCGGCGCCGCGAACAGCAGCAGCTCGAACAGCATGTCGCTCGTCAGTGACACCGTTTTGCCATCGGCCAGCTCGAACGCCAGCGATCCCGACTCCGGGGACTCGAAGTAGTCGCCGGCCTTGCGGAGCGACTCGCAGTGCTTTCCGAGCCCGAGCTGGGAGAGCGCGTTCGCCGCGACGGCCGCGTCGACGCCCGCCGCGTGCGCGCGCCCCATGAGCCAGTGCTCCGTGAACAGCTCGATCGGCTGGGAAACGAGGTTGAGGGACTCTTCGACGCTCATGTGCCGCCGATGAAACCGCGCTACGCGGCGCGCTGCAACTCGGTCGCGATGCGGCGCAGCTTCTGCTGCACCTTGATCTTGCGCGTGTAGATCGTGGTCGGCGTGACGCCCAGCTCGCGCGCCATCGCGGCCGGCTCGCGCTCCTCGACGAAGATGGCGCGGACGAAGCGCTGATCGGCGAGCGAGAGCTGCGCCATCGCCTCACGCGCGACCTCCGCTTCCTGGCGCGCCTCGATGTTCATCGACACCGAGTCGCTCCGAACCTGCAGCGACACGTGGTGCGCGCCGACGTCGTCGAGGGATGAGACGTCGAGCTGGCAGCGGCGCAGCTTGTCGATGGTGAGGTTCGTGGCCACCAGGCCGATGAACGTCGACAGCTTGCACTCGCGATCGGGGTCGAACATGCGGAGCTTGTGCGAGTCACAGCGCAGCAGCGTGACCCACACCTCACCGATGAGATCGTCGACGTCCTCGTTCGAGCGCGGTGCGCCGTAACGCTGGAGCGCGCGCCAGATGCAACGGGCGATGAGCCTCTCGTAACGCTCGACGAAGGTGCGCCAGTCGCGCTGCCTCGTGGCCTCACCTTCCGGGGACAAAAGACGCTGGAGCAGGACGAGCTCGTCGGGTGTTGCCTGTGACATCGCAGTCGCCATCTGGTTCTCCTCGGGCTTCGTGTGCCCAGGAGGGAGGTAGCGCGGCCACCTACACGGCCTGTATGAACTGGTTCATGTCGTGCTCGATTGGCGCGACATGATTTCTTGGCGCGGCCCGACTGATCAGAGCAGCGTGCCCGACAGGATGATGCTGGCGACGGTGAAGTAGATGACGAGGCCGGTGACGTCGACGAGCGTCGCGACCGCCGGGGCCGAGGCCGACGCGGGATCGAGCCCGAGCCGTCTCAGCATGAGGGGCAGCATGGCGCCGGCGATGGTCCCGAACATGACGACACCGATGACGGACAGGCCGACGGCGAGCCCGATCGTCGCGAAGTGAGGGCCGTACAGCGTGAGCCTCGATGGCCACAGCAGGATGCGAATATAGCCCGTCATCCCGAGCGAGACGCCGAGCGCGAGGCCCATGAGCAGCTCGCGTGCGGCGATGCGCCACCAGTCGCGCAGGCGGACCTCGCCGAGCGCGATGGCGCGGATCACGAGCGTCGTCGCCTGCGAGCCGGCGTTGCCACCCGACGAGATGATGAGCGGGATGAACAGCGACAGCACGACGGCCTTCTCGAGCTCCTTCTGGAAGAAGGCCATGGCCGTGGCGGTGAGCATCTCGCCGATGAAGAGCGCCTCGAGCCAGCCCGCGCGCTTCTTGAACATCTGGAGGAAGCCGACGTTGAGGTACGGCGCTTCGAGGGCCGCGACCGCGCCCATCTTCTGCATGTCCTCCGTCGCCTCTTCCTGCACGACATCGACGATGTCGTCGACGGTGACCACGCCCTTCATGCGCCCTTCGGCGTCGAGGACCGGGATGGCGACGAGGCCCGTCTGACCAAAGAGCTGCGAGAGCGCTTCCTGATCCATCTCGTCGCTCGCGGTCACGACGTCGGTGGTCATCACCTCGGCGACCGTCTTGCCCGGCGTCGCGGCGAAGAGATCGCGGAACGAGACGACGCCGTTGAGCCGCTGATCCGCGTCGAGAACGTACGAGTAGTGCAGCGTCTCGACACGCTCGCGCGCCTGCTTGCGCAGGTAGCTGATGGCCTCGTCGACGGTCATGCCGGGGCGCACGCGGACGTAGCGTGGGTTCATGAGGCCGCCGGCCTCGTCCTCGGCGTACGCGAGGAGCGCGGTCACTTCCTTGCGCGTGCCGTCATCGAGGAGGCTGAGCAGCACCTCCTTCTCGTCCCTGTCGGCGGACTGCACCACGTCGGCCGCGTCGTCGGGCTCGAGGTAGCGCATCCACGAGCGGCGGTCGGCTTGCGGCACCGCGAGGATGAGGCGCGCCTGGTCCGTGGCCGAGAGGTGATCGAAGAGCTCCTCCGCGTCGGAGCGCGGCAGGATGCGGAAGCCCTCGACTCGCTCCTCGATCGAGAGGAAGGCCCAGACCTCCTCGAGCTCCGACGAGAGGAACGCGTCGCCCTCGTCGACGTTGACCGGGCCGTTCGATGCACGCGCTCGCCCGAGCGCCGGGAAGCCCGGCACCGTGCTGTGGGGCGGAACCGCGCCCGGCTTGCCATCGTCGTCGCTGGACACGTGCCTTGCCGCCTATATGCCGGAAGGTCCCGTCGAGACTCCAGCAAAAAGCGAACGGTTCGCGGCTTCCGTCAGAGTCGGGCCGCCAGCGCATCCGGGATGCGAGTGCCGCACCGACTCCATACCGGGGCACGTCACAAGAACTGTCGCGGCGTGGGGAGCAGCGCTAGCCTCCGTCCGTGCTGCGCTTCCTACTCGGCTTCGTCCTCGCGCTCGCGACCATCGCCGGCGCTGCCTACCTCTATCTCGGCAAGGCGGCGCTGAAGGACCCTTGCCTCGATCGCTGCGCCGAGGGTACGCGCTGCGCGAACGCCCGCTGCTTCCCGTCGTTCGCAGAGAAGGCGCCGGAGCCCGAGAAG
>JBDTCO010000068.1:0-7471 GCA_039923495.1 Polyangia bacterium | reverse complement strand
TCACGGAGACGGCAGCCCGGAGATCGCGACGGATACCGAGCCCGACGACTGGCTGCTCGTGGTGTCCGGCGCGTCCCCCGCGATGATGAGGTAGACCCTGCCCTGCGGCACTTTAGCGAACGACAAGCTCCCCGAAGTCCCCGCGCCGCCCGACTTCTGGCAGGCGAGCGTGGAGCCCGCGTCGCAAGGGAGCTGCGCGCCGGAGTCGGTGTACAGCGCGAAGTCGTGGTTGCCGATCTGCGAGTACTGAACGGTGAGGTCGGCCTTCGCGGTCAGGTTCATGTAGATGACCGAGGTCTGGCCGCCCGGCATGGTCGCGCACGGCAGGTTCGCCTGGGTGCCGTTGTTGGCGGTCTGCACGAGGCGGAACGTGTTCTGACCCGTGAGCGGGACCGGATCGATCTTGCTGTCGACCACGCACTGGACCGCGGCGCACGACGGGTTGGTCGCGCACTTGCGATCCTGACAGTCGATCTTGCCGTCGCCATCGTCGTCGATGCCGTTGTTGCAGATCTCGAGGACGCGATCGTCGGAGATGGAGAGCGTGAGGTTGACCGTGCCCTCGGAGCCCGGCTGGTAGCCCTCGACGATGACGTTGTAGAGACCCGGATCGAGGTTGGGCACCTCGTATCCGCAGCCGAACGGCAACACCTTCGGGTCGGCGCAGACATCCTCCGCGAAGTCGCACTTGTCGCGCGGTCCGCCGGCCTGATAGAGCGCGAGGACGTGGTCGCCCGTCTCGGTGCAGTCGAAGCCGATGGCGACGCCGCCCGTGGAGACGACGTTGAGCTGCACGACCATGCCGCGCGCGCCGCCCTTCGAGCAAGAAGCGACGTAGCCGCCGATCCCCTTGTTCTTGATGTCGAGCGTCGTCGACTGGCTGTCGCCGACCATCATGTTGCCGAACTTCACGTCGGGCTCGCACAGCGGGGCCGAGCAGCCGGAGACGCCGACGCACGCCGGATCCTGGCAGTCGATGAGGCCGTTGCCGTCGTCGTCGATGCCGTTGTGGCAGAGCTCCTGCTGGCGGTTCACGAACGCGCTGATCTGCGCCTGGACCTGGCCGTCGTCGCCCGGCTTGAGGCCCTTCCAGATGAGCGCGTAGTCACCCGGCGGCTCGTTGTCGAACGCGACCGAGTCCTGCTGGCGGCCCGACGGGTCGTAGCAGGAGAGCTGGTTGCTGTCGCATGGCGAGCCGGGGTTGGGCAAGCGCACGAGCGCGAGCACGTGGTCGCCGGTCTGCGCCCAGTTCACGAGGATGCCGGCCGTCTGCTGCAGCGTGAAGCGCACGACGATGTCGCCCGCGCCGGCCGCGGCCTGGCACGTGAGGTTGTTGTTCGCGCTGGCGCCGGTGGTGTCGAACGCCGCGTTCTTCGGTGTGTCGCCGGGGACGAGCGTGCCGAGGTTGATGTCCGTCGTGCACGCGCTCACGAGGCAGTTCGGTGCGGTCTGACAGCTGGCTTCCTGGCAGTCGATGAGGCCGTTACCGTTGTCGTCGATGCCGTTGTTGCAGATCTCGGCCTTGGTCGGTGTCGAGAGCGTGACGGCGACGGGGCCCTGACCAGCCGGCTCGAAGGCCTGCGAGATGATGTAGTAGTCGCCCGCCGCAAGCGACGCGTACGGGTGCACGCCGGAGGTCGCGCCCTTGGGGTCGTAGCACTCGATGGGGTTGGCGCCGCAGGTCTGGTTGACGCCCGCTCGGAAGAGGCCGAAGACGTGGTCCTCGCCCTGCGCCTGCGTGTAAGAGAGCGTGACGTCCGCGGTCGCAGCGACGGTGAACTTGCCGACGATCTCGCCGCCGCCACCTGGCGCGCACGGCGTGACCGTCACGTCGGTCGTGCCCGTGGTGTTGATGTTCTTCGTGACGCTCGAGCCCATCGGCTGCAGGGTGCCGAAGTCCACCGTCGGGTGGCACTGGAGGTCCTTGCAGGCCGGGTCGTTCGTGCAGACGGGGAGCGCGCAGACTGGAGGCTTCGGGCAGGTCGGGACCTGGCAGCCGGGGAACGTGGCGCACTCCGGATCCGCGCAGTCGAGGAGCCCATCGTCGTTGTCGTCGATGCCGTTGTTGCAGACCTCGTTGCCGAGCGTGTGGCACAGAATGTTGCCGGCGCACTCGGGCTTGACGCAGTCGGCGACCGTCTGGCAGGGGTTCACGCTGCCGTCGCCATTGCCGCCGTCGCCGTTGCCGCCGTCGCCGCCGCCGTCGTGAGGACCCCCATCGACGTTCTGGCAGAACGAGGCGCCCGCGCACACCGCGCATGCGCAGCAGCCCTGGTTGTCGCAGCCCTTGGTCGCGCACGTTTCGCACGACGCCGGCCCGCCGTCGCCGCTGTCGACCATGCCGCCGTCGGTGAGGTCGCACGTGCCGTTGGCGCGCAGCCGCGAGGGTGGGCAGTCTTCCGGGCTTGGTCCGATGAGGCTCGAACGGCCGCACGCGCCGAGGCCGAGCACCCCGAAGACCATGGAAACCAGGACGAGCGAGCGGAACAGGTTGGTGCCAATCGCGAGCATCGGTGCAGCCTCCGGGGACGAGCCGCGCGACGCTACCACATGCCAGCGTGGCCCCGGGAGACTAGCGAGGCGGGCCTGGTGAGACTCCGGTCACGCGTGCCGCAGCTCCAGCAGGTGCTCCTCCGTGCTGCGGCCCCCGACCTTGCGGAGCTCGGCACAGCTCGCGAACACGTACAGGCTCGTCTTCTTGGCGGCGAGGTGAATCGGACGGTCGCCGGCGATGGCCTTCGAGCCCACGCGACTGTCGCCGATGACGATGAACGCCGAGCCACCCGGCGACAGCACGCGCGCGATCTGGGCCACGACCTCGTCGAGCTCCGACTGCCAGGTCGCGATCGCCACCGCCGGATCCACCGCGTTGCGACGCGCGCCGATCTCGTTCTGCGCGATGCTCTGATCAGAGAGGCCGAGCCAGCCGAGGCGGCGCGCGTGGTGCGCGGCGTAGTCGTAGGTGCCGAGGTACGGCGGCGACGTGACGAGGAGGTCGACCTCGCCGACCCCGAGGTGCTTGAGGTTGCGCGCGTCGGCGCGCTGCACCGTCGGGTTCGGTGTCCCCGGCGGCGTCCGCGCGAACAGCTCACGCAGGCCCTTGGCGAGCTCCTGGGCCTTCTGGGTGAACAGCCTCGATGGCAACCCCTTGCCGATGGTGCGCTCGACGGTGCCCGCGCCGGTCTCGGACGGCTGGTGCGACACCTTGATGAGGATCGCCGAGAACGACAGCAGGAGCGCGCGCTTGGTGAGCGCGCCGAGCTTCGGCTGATCATCGATGAGCTCGCGCAGTCCGACGAGCTCGCGGAACACATGCGACGCATACATCGCGGGATCGTCCCACTGCGTGCCATCGGTGCGCGTGCGCGCGCGAGCCTTCACGCGGAGCCAGCTCGCCGAGCCGATGGCCTCTGCGGCCGCGACGAGCTCGTCGGGGAGCTTCTGGTGCGCGGCGGTGGGGCCGAGCGCCTTCATGCGCGCGAGCTCGAGCGCGAGCGGGTTGAGATCGCTGCCGACGCCGCGCAGCCCGGCGACGAGCGCCTCGACGAGGGTGGTGCCCGAGCCGCAGAACGGGTCGCACACCAGCGCGCCGGGCGTGCCCCTCGCGGCGAGCAGCGTGCGCACGACCTCGGGGTGAAAGCGCGCCGGATAGCTGTGGAAGCCGTGCGTGAGCTGACGCGGATCCGCGTCACGGGCGGAGAGGAAGGCGCGCTCGAGGAGCTGCGCAGCCTGTGCGTCACCAGCGCTGCGTACGGCCTCGGGGCGCGCCGACAGCGCCACGCGCGTGCGCGGTGCGGCGGGACGTGGCGTGTGGCGCGGTGGCGAGGTCATCGGCAGGGAGTGTACCTGCGCGCGGGAGGAGGGAGTGTACCTGCACGCGGGTCATGGTATACGACGCCTCGCGTCTCACTTCTGCGCGCCGGTCGGAGCTTCGTTGTCCATGGATTTTCATGGGGGCGTCGATCTGGAGCGCGGAGCGAAACGTGACCATGCGGGCCTTTCGCCACGCGGGTCGCCTTGGAATGTATGCGCAGCACCGTAACGGTCGAGATCCGACCGCACGGTCTACGAGAGGAACCGGATGCCGCCAGCGAAGAAACCCGCCGCGAAGAAATCGCCCGTCGCGAAGAAGAAGCCCGCACCTGCGCCCGTCGCGAAGAAGAAGCCCGCGCCCGTCGCGAAGAAGAAGCCCGCGCCTGCACCCGTCGCGAAGAAGAAGCCCACGCCCGTCGCGAAGAAGCCGGTCGCGAAGGGCAAGCCTGTCGCGAAGGCCGCGCTGGCCAAGAAGCCTTTCGCGAAGCCTGCGCCCGCCGCGAAGAAGCCCGTCGCGAAACCTGCGCCTGCTGCCAAGAAGTTCGTCGCGAAGGCTGCGCCCGTCGCTGCGAAGAAGGCTGCCTTGGTCGCGAAGCCGGCAGCGGCGAAGAAGCCGACAGCCAGGCCGGCGCCGCGCGGCAACAAGGCGCACCCCGCGCAGCTCGAGCTCGCACCTGCCATCGACGACGCCACGCAGGACAGCTGGGACGAGCGTACCCGCGTCGACGGTCCGTTCCTCGAGGCCGCGCCTGCGCTACCTGCGCGCGTTTCCGGGGTGCGCCACGGGTCACCAGCCATCGACGAGGAGGTGCACCCGCTCACCGGTGCGCCGCTCCTGCCGCGCGAGCGCACCGCAGGTCCGACGAAGCGCGCGATCGAGGCGCGTGGGCCCGCTGCCGAGGCTCCGAGGCGCGACGGACGAAAGCAGGACGGACGAAAGCAGGAGGGACGAAAGCAGGAGGGTCAAAAGCTCGATGCGCCCGTTGCTCCGACGCCGGTGCTGCTGGACGCGCCGAAGCCCATCGACGTCGCCACGCCCCGGGTCATCGACTCGCCGCGTCCGGATGCGTTCTGGGGTGCGCTCACGCCGCGCACGCCGACGGCCGTCGAGGCCGCCGCCGCTGCGTTCTGGGCCGATGGCTCGCCGCCCTACACGCCGCCGCCGCGTCCTCCGCGCGAGCCACACCCGCCGCACTCGCCGCAGCCTCCGCAGGGTGGGGGGGCACCGCGCGGTGAAGAGGGCGAAGGCAAGCGTCGTCGCCGTCGTCGTCGTCGCGGTGGTGGTGGTGGCGGTGGTGGTGGTGGTGGGATGTCCGCCGAGGGTGGTGGCGGCCAGCAGCAGAGCGCCGACCCGCTCGTCCGCCGTCTGCGCAAGCAGTTCAACCTGCGCGACTTCCGACCGGGTCAGGAGTCCATCATCCGCGACCTCCTCGCCGGCAAGGACGTCCTCGCAGTCATGCCGACGGGCGCCGGCAAGTCGCTCACATACCAGCTCACCGCGTTCGAGCTGCCAGGCGTCACCATCGTCGTCTCGCCGCTGCTCGCGCTCATGAGCGACCAGCTCATCAAGCTGCGCAAGTCCGGTGTCATCGGCGCGCGCCTCGACTCGACGGAGACCGCGAAGGAGAAGCGCGAGACGCTCGTCCGGATCGACGAGGGGCAGCACAAGATCATCTACTGCACGCCCGAGCGCGCGGCGTCCGGTCAGCTCATCGAGCAGCTCGGCACACAGAAGGTCGGGCTCTTCGTCGTCGACGAGGCGCACTGCGTCTCCGAGTGGGGCCACGACTTTCGTCCGGCGTACCTCAGCCTCAAGCAGTGCATCGGCAAGCTCCCCTCGGCCTATCCAGACCGCCGTCCGCCCGTCCTCGCGCTCACCGCGACGGCGACGCCGCAGGTCGCCGACGACATCCTCTACCAGCTCGACATCAAGGACCCGGTGCGCGTGCACACGGGCTTCAACCGTCCATCACTGACGTTCGATGTCCGCTTCGCCAACGATCTCAAGCAGCAGGTCCGTCGCCTGATCCGGCTCGTGCGCCGCATCAAGGGGCCGGGCATCGTCTACTGCTCGACGGTGCGTGACGTCGAGGCGCTCAACGGCGCGCTGCCCAAGCTCGGCCTCAAGGTCGGCATGTACCACGGCAAGATGACGACGAAGGAGCGCGAGGAGTCGCAGCGCAACTTCATGCGCAACCACCCGCGCATCATGATCGCGACCAACGCGTTCGGCCTCGGCGTGGACAAGCCCGACATCCGCTTCGTCATCCACTGGAACATCCCCGGCTCCATCGAGGCCTACTACCAGGAGGCCGGTCGCGCCGGTCGTGACGGCAAGGCATCGCGCTGCATCCTCCTTTACAACCCCAACGACGAGGCCGTGCAGGAGTTCTTCCTCGGCGGCAAGTACCCCACGAAGACCGAGATGAAGCAGATCATCTTCGGGTTGTCGGTCGGTGAAGGCACGCTGAAGGACGTCGCGCTACGCGCAGCCACGTCGCAGGCGAAGGCCCGTGTCGTGCTCGCGGCGCTCCGCGATCGTGGGCTCGCAGAGGAGCTCCCCGGCGGCGTGTACCTCGCGGTCGGTACGCCCGACGAGCTCACCATCGGTCGCGCTGCCGAGGAGTATCGCAAGAGGCGCGAGGGCGACCGCGGCAAGCTCGAGTGGATGATCAAGTACGCGCGCTCGACGAAGTGCCGCATGCGCCTGTTCCTCGAGTACTTCGGCGAGAAGGACCTGCCGATGTGCAACCGCTGCGACAACTGCCAGAAGTACGGCAAGGACGCGGACAAGGAGCGCACCATCGACCTCATGTCCCCCGTCGAGATCGAGGAGATGGACGAAGACAAGGGCGTGGACGACGAGCCCTACTTCCCCGAGCTCCCGGCCCCACCCCGCAAAGACACCACCACGATGTTCTAGCCCGCCAGCTGGCGACACGCCCCCCCCATCCGGGCAGCAGGGGGGCGGCCGTCTACTGGATGGCGAAGGGGAAGGTGACCACGCTGGCGCCGCCGCTCGACGGGAACCTGAGCGACGTGATCCTGGTGCGCATGCAGGCGTAGAGGCCCTGGCGGATGAGGAGCTGGGGGGCGGCGAGGCGGACCTTCTTGACGGTGCCGTCCTTCTCGATGCGGTAGCTGACCTCCAGCTTGCCGCTCTCGAGCGGCCAGTCGCCCAGCGCATCGGTGATGCAGCGCGAGAGCGTGGGTTCGGCGGAGGCCCAGACGCGGTCGATGTCGTTCTGCGACAGCTCCTTGCCGTCGTCGCCACCCTGGGTCATGTCGATGTGCTCGGGGCGCCCGAGCGCGTCGCCGGTGGTGGTGGTCCTGTCGTCGCCGGGCGCGAGCTTCTTCTCGGGCTCGGCGGCGGTGATGCCGCTCGCGGAGAGCAGCGGGCGCTTGTTGCGACGACGGCCGCCCTTCTTCTCGGGCTCCGGCGCCTTCTCTGCGAACGACGGGAAGCAGCGGGCGTTCGCGCAGCGCGTACCCTCGGCGCAGCGATCGAGGCAAGGGTCCTTCAGCGCCGCCTTGCCGAGATAGAGGTAGGCGGCGCCGGCGATGGTCGCGAGCGCGAGGACGAAGCCGAGTAGGAAGCGCAGCACGGACGAAGGCTAGCGCTGCTCCCCACGCCGCGACAGTTCTTGTGACGTGCCCC
>JBDTCO010000067.1:0-2795 GCA_039923495.1 Polyangia bacterium | reverse complement strand
GCCTACGAGGCAGGGTTCGAGGACATGGCGCGCCGCGTGCCGGACATCGGCAAGATCGGCAAGCACCTCGACTGGACCCCGACGATTGGTTTGGACCAAATCCTCACCGACGTCATCGAGTACCAGCAGCAAGACGGATAGAAAGCCAGGGTCGTACCGGTGCAGGGAGTGGCCACAGAGACCGTCGGGTACGCGCTCAGCTTCGCGCTCGCCTTTGCGATCTCGATCGCGGCCACCTTCGCGGTCCGCAGCGTGGCGCGCCGGCTCGGCCTCGTCGCCAAGCCACGCGCCGATCGCTGGCACAAGAAGCCCACGTCGCTGTTCGGCGGCGTGGCCATCTTCTTCGCCTTCGTCGCGGCCTATGCGCTGCGGCGTACAGGTGACATCAGCGGCGACCTCCTCCTGCTCGGCTGCTCGGGCGGCATGTTCCTCGTTGGCTTCGTCGACGACTTCGTCCAGCTCAAGCCCTACTCGAAGCTCGTCGGCCAGATCGTCTTCGCCACGATCTTCACGATGTTCGGCATGCGCCTCCACTGGCTGCGCGCCGTCCCGCTCGATCAGGCGCTGACGATCTTCTGGCTCGTTGGCATCACCAACGCCATCAACCTGCTCGACAACCTCGACGGGCTCGCGGCCGGCGTCTCCACCATCGCCGCGCTCTACCTCGTCTACTTCTGCCACGCCGCAGGAGCGCCGACGGTCGCCGTCATGGCCGCAGCCTTCGCGGGTGCGCTCGTCGGCTTCCTGGTCTTCAACTTCAACCCCGCGTCGATCTTCATGGGCGACTGCGGCTCGCTCTTCATCGGCTTCTTCCTCGGCGGCGTCTCGCTCATCGACAACCAGGTCGCGATGCGCCGGAACATCATCTCGATCCTGACGCTACCGGTGCTGCTGCTGCTCATCCCCATCATCGACACCACGCTCGTGACCGTCAGCCGCAAGCTCGCCGGCCGCAGCGTGTCGCAGGGCGGTCGCGATCACACCTCGCACCGCCTCGTCGCGCTCGGGCTGTCGGAGCGTGCCGCCGCGCTCACGCTCTGGCTGTTCGCCGCGGTCTCCGGCGGCGTCGCGGTGATGGTGCGTAGTTACCCGTGGCAGGTCGGCGCGCTCATCGTGCCGGCGTTCGGCCTCGTGCTCGGTTTCTTCGCGGTCTACCTCGGCCGCGTTCGTGTGTACGAGCCCGTCGACGACGAGAGCGAGAGCAAGGGACGCGCGCTCATCCCGACGCTCGCCGACTTCTCGTACAAGCGGCGCGTCTTCGAGGTGCTCCACGACGTCCTCATCATCTGCCTCTCGTACTACGCGGCGTTCCTCCTGCGCTTCGACGGGCAGCTCCACGAGCCGTACTACGCGCGCTTCGTGCAGTCGCTCCCGGTCGTGCTCGTCGTGCAGCTCAGCGCGCTCCTCGGCCTCGGCATGTATCGCGGCCTGTGGCGCTACACGTCGCTGCACGATCTACCCATCCTCATCCGCTCCACGGTCGGCGCGAGCATCGCGACCCTGCTCACCATCGGCCTCGTGTGGCGCTTCGACGGCTTCTCGCGCGGGGCGCTCATCATGGATGGCATCATCCTCGGCGTCGCGCTCACGGCGACGCGCATCTCCTTCCGGCTCATCCGCGTGTGGCTGCTGCGCTTCTCGCCTGCATCGCTGGACGGACGCCGAGTCCTCATCTACGGCGCGGGCGATGGCGGTGAGCTGCTCCTGCGCGAGCTGCAGAACAACCGCGGCCTCAACATGCTCGCAGTCGGCTTCGTCGATGACGATCTGTCGAAGCGCGGGCGCGTGATCCACGGCGTGAAGGTGCTCGGCCCGGCCGACGAGCTGAAGAAGATGGCCGGCTCCCAGCAGATCGACGAGCTCGTCATCTCGATGGGCAAGCTCGCCGAGGAGAAGGTCTCCCACATCACCCAGCTGTGCGGCGATGCCGGCATCCAGGTGCGCCGGCTGCGCATCGCGTTCGACTGAACCACGACGTATGGCTCGCCAACGAACGGCACCGCCTCACGTCGTGAACCCAAGCGCAACCTCGATCACCCGCTGCTGATCGCCCTCCGACAGATCGTTGTAAAAGGGCAACCGCACGATCCGGTCGCTGACGTCGTCCGTGACCGGGCAGTGCGCTGCCGCGCCACCAGAGCGCAAGCCCATCGGCGAGCGATGCAGCGGCAGGTAGTGGAACACCGCGATGATCTGGTGCTTCTTGAAGTGCGCGATGAGCGCCTGCCGCGCTGCCAGCGACGGCATGAGCAGGTAGAACATGTGGTACGCCTGCTCGCAGTCCTCGGGGATGAACGGCAGCGAGGCCCCGAGGCACTCGGCCCACGCTCGCAGCGCCGCTTCGTATCGCGTCCAGATGGCGCGGCGTCGTCGCTGGGTGTCTTCCCATTGCTCGAGCTGCGCCCAGAGGAACGCGGCCTGCAGATCGGAAAGCAGATAGCTGGAGCCGAGATCCACCCACGTGTACTTGTCCACCTCGCCCCGGAAGAAGCGGCTGCGGTCGGTCCCCTTCTCCCGGATGATCTCCGCGCGCTCGACGAGCTTCGGGTCGTTGAGGAGGAGGGCACCGCCCTCACCGCACGTGATGACCTTGGTCTCGTGGAAGCTCTGCGTGGCCATCGCGCCGAACGAGCCCAGCCAGCGCCCGTCCTGCTTGCCGAACAGACCGTGCGCGTTGTCCTCGATGAGGACGACGCCGGCCTTGCGCGCGATCTCCGCGATGACGTCCATGCGGCAGCCCACGCCCGCGTAGTGCACGACGACGATGGCCTTCGTGCGCGGACCGATGAGCTGCG
>JBDTCO010000066.1:0-25838 GCA_039923495.1 Polyangia bacterium | reverse complement strand
TCACGCAGGCCGAGCAGCTGCTGCGGACCGCGGCCGCGCATTCGCAACCGTCGGACAGGGGTCGACTGCTCGAGGCGCGCGCGGAGCTATTGGCGGCGCAGAGCGAGACGCGAGGTGCGGAGTCGCTGGCGCTGCTCGTCGAGGCGGCCAGGGTCGACGAGCAGCGCGCCCCGATGCTCTACGGCAAGGCATCGGCACGTGCCGCGGCGCTCTATCGCGACGAGGACGCGCTGCGCTACGCCGAGCGCGCGGTGGCCATCGCGCCGACCGATCCCGACGCACAGGAGCGCCTCGGCAGCCTGCTCGAGGCGCGCGATCACGCTCGCGCGCTCGAGGCCTACGATCGCGCGCTCGAGCTCGACCCAGGTCGCGACCGCTTGCGTCTGCGCGCCGCGGAGCTCGCCCTGCGACGTGGCAACGACGACGGTGCGGCGCTGCGCTACAGGCAGCTGCTGGCCCGCGCCCGCGATGAGCAGGCCATCGAGGAGGCTGCACATCGCGCGGTCGTCGTGCACGAGCTCACTGGCCGGCTCGGGGTGCTGGAGCGCGAGATCGCGCCGCGCGTCACGGGTGGCGATCCGCAGCCGGCCCTGCGTCGCCTGCTCATCGAGATAGACAAGCGCTACGTGCCGGTGCTCGCCGCGCGCGCCGAGGCCGGTGAGCCCGCGGCGAAGGCGGAGCTCGAGCACGTCGCCCAGCACGCGCTCGGTCCACTGCTCGACAGCATCGTCGAGGGCGAGAGGGACGAGCGGCGCGCGGCCGTCCAGCTGACGGGGCAGCTCGGCGCGCGTGGTGCGGCGCCGCTCCTGCTGCGGCTCGCAGCGGGTGAAGCGGCGCGCAAGGGCAGCGAGCCACCGCCCATCGAGCTGCGCACCGCCGCGGCAGAGGCTGCGGTCGCTCTCGTCAGCGTCGCGGAGATTCCGAAGCTACTGTCGCTGGCGGCTGACCCGGAGCAGCGCATCCGTCTGGCGGCCGTCGTCGCGCTCGGTCGGCTCGCGAAGCAAGACACGCGCGCGGCCGCAGCCGTCGAGCACGCGCTGTCCGATGGTCACCAGAACGTCGTCGCCGCGGCGTGCCTCGCGCTCCCGCCGGAGAACAGCATGAAGGCACCGCTCGAGCTCGTGCACACCGCGCTCGATGAAGCGCGTCCGCTCGCTGCTCGCGCGTGCGCCATGCTGCTCGCCGATCGCCTGGCCACGCTCGACGCTTCCACGAAGGCCGAGCTCGTCACGCGCGCCGCGAAGCTGCCGCGGCTCTCCATCGGTGTCGCGCGCGCGCTGCTCGCGACGGACGATCCGCGAAGCATCGAGCGCGGCCTGCTCTCGCTCCTCGACGAGCCGGCCCTGCACCGCGCGCCGGTCACGGTCCCGCCGGCGACGCTCGACCTCGCGGCCGCGACCTCTGCCCGCGAGGCTCGCTCGCTCCCGCCGCGCGATCCGGAGACGCTCACGACCGCGTGGCTGCACCTGCTCGCCGGGGACCAAGCCGCGGTTGCGCTCGCCGATCTGCTCGTCGAGGTCCCGCTGGCGCCTCGTCTCGTTGCCGGCGACGACCACGAGGGTGCACGTGCACAGCTGCTCGAGCGCGGCGCGGCACAGCTCGCGCGCCTCGCCACATCGCCGAGCTCGACCTTGCGCGCGCTCGCCATCGCGCTCGCGAGCGAGACGGCACCCGGCCTCGCGACGGTCGAGGCGGCGCTCCAGCGCAAAGACGATCGCCGCGCCGCGCTGTCCGCGCTTGCCGAGCCGAGGGCCGTGTCGCTCTCCGGCGTGGACGCCGAACGCCTTGTACCGGCCCTGCGTGGCGCGCTCGACTCGTCGGACTGGCGCGAGCGTCGCGCGGCGCTCTCCGCCATCGCACGGCAGCCGGAGCTCCGTACACGGCTCGCCGCCGAGACGGCACGGCTGGCCCGCGATGACAACGGCCTCGTGGCAGCGCTCGCAGCCCGACTTCGCACACCGCAATGAGGACGGTGCTTGGACGACCGCCTGGGTTGGGCTACGCTCCTCGGCCATGACGCTCGGCCTCGTCTGCGACGACTGCAGCGCCTTCAACCCGCTCGGCCAGGAGAAGTGCATCTCCTGCCATGCCGCGCTGGGGGTCACCCACAATGCCGCTCCGGCGGAAGCCACCGAGTCGACGCCTCCCGTCGAGGAAGCGGATCGTCCTTGTCCGAGCTGCAAGGAGCTGGTGCCCGCGTCGCACCGCTTCTGTGGCTCGTGTGGCAAGCCGATGCCGGAGCTCCCGAAGCCGAAGGAGCGCAACGCGCCGAAGACGATGTTCTTCAGCGTCATGCAGGCTCCAGGGCGCGCGAAGCTGATCCTCATCAAGGGCGATGGCTACGACGGCGTCTCGTACGTGCTGTCAGCCACGGAGCACATCGCGGGTCGCAGCGAGGGCGAGATGCTCTTCCCCGAAGACACGCTGCTGTCTCCGCGCCACGCGAACTTCCTCTACAAGGACAAGGGCCAGCTCTTCGTGCGCGACGAGGGCTCCACCAACGGGGTCTTCGTCCGCATCGTGAAGCCGCAGCGCCTGCGCTCGGGCTCGCTGTTCCTCGTCGGTGAGCAGCTCCTGCGGGTCGACGCATGCCCGCCCGAGGTCGTGCCCACGCCCGAGACCGACGGCACGTACTTCTACCAGTCGCCCCGTCGGCCCGCGCGCTTCATCGTTACGCAGCTGCTCGTCGGTGGCGCGGCGGGTATGGTCTTCCGCGCGCGCAACGATCAGCTCGGCATCGGCCGCGAGGGCAACGACGTCAACTTCCCCGACGATCCGTTCATCTCCGGTCGTCACGCACAGGTCGTCGCGCTCGATGCCGCACGCGGCGGCGACACGCCGTTCGAGCTCTCCGATCTCGGATCGAAGAACGGCACGTTCGTGCGCGTGCAGGGCGAGGCACAGCTCCACCACGGCGACTACGTCTTTCTCGGACAGCAGCTCCTGCGCGTCGAGGTCTCCGGCTCATGATCACGTGCACGAACTGCGGTCGCACCAACGAGCCGCACTACAAGTTCTGTCAGGGCTGCGGTCACGAGCTGCCGTCGCCACGCTCGATGCCCACACCGACCACACGCGGGTGGCTCGACGCCGACGATCAGCTCATCGAGACCACGAACATCGGTCACCCGATCGACCGGATCGAGGTCGCGCCCGAGCTCCCCGACGCCGAGGCCGCCTCCGCGAGCACGCGCTCGTGCGCGAGCTGCGGCGCGGTCGTGCCGATGAGCTTCTCGTTCTGCGGTCAGTGCGGCGGGCGCATGGACGCGCCGATCCCGACCATCCGCAACGTCACCTCAGGAGGCGTCACGCAGGGGACGCTCGTCCTCGTGCGCGCCGACGGCTCGGAGGGCGGCTCGCAGGCGCTCCTCCTCGGCACCACGATCATCGGTCGTGGGCGTGGCCCGCTCTTCGACGGCGATGGTTACCTCTCACCCACGCACGGCGAGCTCGTGCTCGGCCCCGAGGGCGCGACCATCCGTGACACCGATAGTCTCAACGGCATCTTCTGCCGCCTCGTCGAAGAAGAAGAGCTCTTCGACGGCGACGTGTTCCGCATCGGTCAGGAGCTGCTGCGCTTCGATCTGCTGCCCCCGCCCGAGCCGCTCGCAGATGGCACGCACATCATGGGCTCACCGCAGGCCAACATGTGGGGCCGCGTGGTCCTCGTCGTCGCTCGCGAGCAGGACGGCACCGCGTACCCGCTTTCCGGTGAGTCGGTGATCTTCGGTCGCGAGCGTGGCGACGTGCTGTTCGCCGAGGACGGCTACGTCTCCGGCACGCACGCGCGCCTCTCGACGCGCAACGGCCGCCACTACCTCGCCGATCTCAACAGCTCGAACGGCACCTTCATCAAGATCCGCGGCACACGAGACGTCGCGAGCGGCACGCTCGTCCTCATGGGCCAGCAGCTCTTTCGCATCGTCTACTAGCGCATCGTCTACTAGAAGGAACCCCGAGAGGTTTCTTCGCCTCACTCACGCCGACTCGGCACGAGGTGCCGGGCGCTTACTTCTTGCCGCCCATCGCGTTGAAGGCCTTGTCCATCGTCTGACGCTGCTGCGTCGTGTCGATGTACTGGAAGCCGCTCTTGAGGACGAAGGCCTTGCCGTCGTCGAACACGACGCTGACATCGACGGACGTGCTCTTGTCACCGGCCGGCGTGGTCACCTTGATGGCGCTCGTCGACTCGACAACGACGTTGGTGGCCTCGCGACGGCCGAAGCGCACGCTGACGCCACCGCGGCCCGGCTGAAAGCCGTTGCCGTGGATGACGACCTCTTCCTGGCCGCCGTACGTGCCCGAGGCGGGCTCGACCTCGGACACCTTCAGTTCGTTGGAGCAACCCGCGGCGAACAGCGCGACGCAGAGCGGGAGAAAAATCGAGATTGCAGATCGACGAAACATGGCAGCCCCTCGTAGGTCGGTACCCGACGGTACCAACCGCACAGGCCATCCGCAAGCTGGCGTGTTCACGGCCGGGTGAGTAGTCGCTCGACCACGGTCGCCGCCGGCTTGCCTCGAGGCGTGTAGCTCCGCGAGCCAGCGCCACCCCAGCCGTACCAGTTCCACACGTACTCCCCCACCAGCCACGACGGCCTCGGTGAGAACGCGGCGGTGTAGGACGCGAACCCCAGGCGCTGCGCCTCGAGCCCGAGCGCATCCACCGGGACGTGCGCCCCCTCGTCGTACGGCTCGTGCAGCGCGTTCGGCTGCGAGCGATAACCGAGCTCCGTGACGACGATCGGGCGCTCGACCCGCGCGGAGAGCGCCGCGAGGCGTGCCGCCGGATCGGTCCACGCCACACGCAGCGCGTCCAGCGTCGGCAGCGGCGCGCCGTCGTGATCGGTGAGCGGAAAGTAAGCGCACACGCCCGCGACGTCGACGAGATCGTAGAGCGTCACCTGCTCGAAGTGATCCCAGTTGCCCGAGTACGTGAGCGGCCCCTTGAACGCGATACGCACCTTCTCGACGAGAGGAGCCCACGCTGCGTGATCGACGTCCATCGTCGACAGCTCGCTGCCGATGGACAACGAGTCCACATGCTCGACGCGGGCGAGGTTGGCGAGCTCGAGGAGCCGCGCGCCGTAGCTCGCCATCCACGCGGCGCGATCCCGAGCCCTGAGCGTGCCGCGCCACTCGTTCGGGCCGTGGGTCTCGACGAGGCGCACGATCGGGAACAGCAGGACCCGCAGGTGACGTGCACGTGCCTCGCCGATCGTGCGGCGGATCGCCGACAGCGGCGGCGAGAAGCGCGGGTGGTAGCCGACCGTCGTGGACTCCACGTCCTGCTGGTACAACGGCACCACCAGCGCGACGTCGGTGGCGTGGAGCGCCGCGACCTCGTCGAGGAGCGGCGCGTACGACCAGCCACCATCCTCGCTGAAGAGGCCGAGCGACACGCCGCGCACGTGCTCGTCGGCAGATGCGAGCGCGCACGACAGCAACAAGAGTGAGGCCAGCGCTCGCCGCATCGAGCCCGCGAGTGTAGCCTTGGGATCGTGAGGCTGTCGTCGGCGATATTGCTGCTCGCGTGCTCCGCGCACGCCGCCGAGCCGCGCGTGGTGGCGCACACGGGCCATGCGTCCGACGTGACCTCGAAGAGTGACTCCATCCGCATCCCCGCCGGCTGGTTCTCCTTCGGTGCCTCCGAAGAAGATCAGCACGCGGCGCTCGAGCTGTGCCGCCGCGGTCTCGGCGGCATGGAGAAGGCCTGCACGGAGGACCTCTTCAAGAGCGAGGGCCCGCAGAAGAGCGTCTTCCTGCCGGCGTTCTACATCGATCGTACGGAGGTCACGGTCGGCAACTATCGGCGCTGTGTGCATTCGGGGCACTGCGATCCACGCCCGCTGCTCGACGCCGATCCGCGACTGTCCGAGCCGCAGCTGCCCGTGACGCGTACCTCCTGGCTCGACGCCCAGGCCTACTGTCACTGGGTCTCCGGCGAGCTCCCGACCGAGCAGCAGTGGGAGCGCGCAGCGCGAGGAACCGCGGCCCGGATCTTCCCCTGGGGGGACGCCCCTCGCGACAGCAACTCCAACCACGGACGGTTCGTCGTCATCGATCCCACGGGGCCGTATGCGCACCCGATGGTCCGCATCGACGAGCGCGACGGCACCGTCTTCCTCTCGCCGCCGGGCGCGTACCCCACGGGAACGTCACAAGAGGGCGTCGTCGACCTCGCCGGCAATGCCATGGAGTGGGTGCTCGACGTCGTCGGTGACGAAGGTCCCTTACGCAGCGGGCAGCCTGCCATCGGGTCGCGCCGCATGCTGCGCGGCGGCTCGTTTCGCCAGCCGCTCCTCTACCAGCGCACGACCGCCTGGGAGGCCGCCGCACCGGAGCTGCGGTCGCCCGAGGTCGGCTTTCGCTGCGCCGGTGAGCATGCTATAGAGCGCCGATGATTCGCGTCGCGACGATCGTGCCTTGCTTGATGGCTCTCGGGGCTGCGCTGACGCTCTCCGCCTGCGGCCAGGGCGTCGGCGATCGCTGCCAGATCCCCTCCGACTGCAAGAACAACCTCGTCTGCGTGCTGCCACCGGGCGTGACACAAGACGTCGGTGGCACCTGCCGTGACAACACCACGAGCACCGACCAAGCGACGCCGTTCGACTTCTCCGCGGTGAGCGTCGACCTCAGCGTGGTCGACTGACCTTCATGCGAATCGCCGCCGCGCTCGTCCTCGCCTTTGCCTTTGCTGGTTGTCGTGAAGGCGCGGGCTCGCACTGCACCAAGACGTCCGACTGCAGGGCCGGTCTCGCGTGCATCCTGCCCGTCGGCGGCACTCCGCAGACGGGCGGCGTCTGCAGCACGCTCGATGCGAGCGTGGAGCTCGACTTCGCGATGCCCGATGACGATGGCGGCACGGATGGCTCCACCGATGCGAGCGCCACCGACGCGTCGAAGCTGTTCGACGCCGGTGAGGACTTCTCGGAAGTCGACTAGTCCGCGTACTCGATGTCGCGGAAGGCGACCTCGAGGATGTCGTACTCGCGCATGCCCTTCGGCGTGCGGACCTGCACGGTGTCGCCGCTCTCGCGACCGATGAGCGCGCGCGCGACCGGTGCCGTGACGGAGATGAGGCCCTTCTTGATGTCGGCCTCCTGCTCGCCCACGATGCTGTAGACGACGTTGTCGCCGGTCTCGGAATCGGTGAGCTTGACCGTCGCGCCGAACGTGACTCGGCTACCCGTCATCTTCGCGGGATCGATGACCTCGGAGAGCGCGAGCGTGCCTTCGAGCTCCTTGATGCGCCCCTCGTTGAAGCTCTGGGCTTCCTTGGCCGCGGAGTAGTCGGCGTTCTCGGACAGATCGCCGTGACCGCGCGCCTCTTCGATCGCTCTCACGATGACGAAGCGGTCCGTCTCCTTGCGGCGCTTGAGCTCGTCCTTCAGCTGCTGCGCGCCTCTCGGCGTCATGGGGATTTTCGCTTGCGCCATGTCAGACCTCGAACGGGTGATGATAGTCCTGTAGTGGTCTCACGTCGAGCGCGCCGGCCTTCAGTGCCGCGAGGCCGAGCGCAGCGGCGCGAGCTGCCCGCAAGGTCGTGAAGTACGGAACCCCGCGCTGAAGCGCGGTGCGACGCAGCGAGAACGAGTCGATGCGATCCGCGCGATCGCCCACCGTGTTGATGACGAGCGCGATGTCGCCGCGATCGATGGCCTCCACGCAGTGCGGGCTGCCCTCGCGCATCTTGTTGATGGTCGGACACGGCAGGCCCGCATCGCGCAGCACCTTCGCCGTGCCGTTCGTGGCGAGCAGCGAGAGACCGGTGGCGTGGAGCTGGCGCGCAACCTCGACGATGCCGGGCTTGTCCGCGTCGCGCACCGCGAGGAACGCCACGCCCGTCGCTGGCATGCGCGTGCCGGCGCCGAGCTGCGACTTCGCGAACGCGATCGGGAAGTCGCGATCGATGCCCATCACCTCGCCCGTCGACCGCATCTCCGGACCGAGCAGCACATCGGCACCGGGGAACTTCACGAACGGGAACACAGACTCCTTCACTCCGACGTACGCAGGCACGACACGCTCGATGCCGAGCGACGCGATCGTGCGTCCGACCATCAGCTTGGCCGCGTAGCGCGCGAGCGGCTGCCCCGTCACCTTCGAGACGAAGGGCACGGTGCGCGACGCGCGCGGGTTGACTTCGAGCACGTAGATGGCGTCGCCCTGCACTGCCAGCTGCGCGTTCATGAGCCCGATGACGCCGAGCTCGAGCGCCATCTTGCCGACCTGCGCCTCGATGGCCGCGATGACCTTCGGCGTCAGGGAGAACGGAGGCAGCGCGCACGCCGAGTCCCCCGAGTGGATGCTCGCCTCCTCGATGTGCTCCATGACGGCCCCGACGAGCACGTTCTTGCCGTCGCACAGCAGATCGACATCGACCTCGATCGCGTCCGCGAGGAAGCGGTCGAGCAGCACCGGCTGGGCATGGCCGCGGCCGTCCCCGCCCTGCGCGGCGAACGCAGCGGTGACGAAACCATCGAGCTGCGCGAGGTCGTCGACGATCTCCATCGCGCGACCGCCGAGCACGTACGAAGGACGCACCATCGCGGGCAGGCCGATGCGCTCGATGACCGCGTGCGCCTCGGCGAGGTTCAGCGCGGTGCCGAACGGCGGCGCCGTGGCACCCGCCTTTTCGAGCACCTCACCGAAGCGCTCGCGATCCTCCGCGCGATCGATGGCATCGGCGCTGGTGCCGAGCAGCTTCACGCCCGCGTCGCCGAGCGGCACGGCGAGGCGCAGCGGCGTCTGCCCGCCGAACTGCACGATGACGCCATATTCCGTGCCGTTGCCGGACTCCCAGCCGGGGACCTCGACATCGAGAATATTGAGCACGTCCTCGACGGTGAGCGACTCGAAGTAGAGGCGATCTGCCGTGTCGTAGTCGGTGGAGACCGTCTCGGGGTTGCAGTTGACCATGAGGGTCTCCCAGCCCTCTTCGCGCAGCGCCTGGACCGCGTGCACGCAGCAGTAGTCGAACTCGATGCCCTGTCCGATGCGGTTGGGACCGCCGCCGAGGATGATCGCCTTTTTGCGCTCGGTCGGACGTGCCTCGCAGGACGAGAGCATCACGCCAGCACGACGCACGGGTCGCTCGTAGGTCGAATAAAGATACGGCGTGAGCGCCACGAACTCCGCGCCGCACGTGTCGACGCGGCGGTACGTGGCGACGACGCCGAGCGCCTTGCGAGCGACGCGCACGGCCTGCTCCGTCGACGAGGTGAGCGCGGCGAGCCGACGGTCCGACAGGCCCGCGCTCTTGTACCTCCACATCGCGTCCGCATCGATCGCATCCAGCGAGCATCGCGCCTCTTCCTCGAGCGCGACGACGGCGGCTACCTCGGTGAGGAACCACGGGTCGATCTTGCTTCGATCGAACACCTGGTCGATGGTGGCGCCCTGACGCAGCGCCTCGGCGACGAGGAACAGGCGATCCGCCGTGGGCACCGCGAGGCGCCCCAGGAGCTCGCCGGACGTGGGCTGATCGAAGCCACTGCGGCCAATCTCGAGGCCGCGCAGCGCCTTGCCCAACGCCTCCTTGAACGTGCGCCCGATCGCCATCACCTCACCCACTGACTTCATCTGAGTGGTGAGCGTGGTGTCGGTGCCGGGGAACTTCTCGAACGCGAAGCGTGGCGCCTTCACGACCACGTAGTCGATGGTCGGCTCGAAGCTCGCCGGCTGGAAGCTCCCGGCGTCAGCGTTGACGTCGTGCTTGCGCGAGCGGTCGCGCGTGATGTCGTTCGGGATCTCGTCGAGCGTGTAGCCGACGGCGAGCTTCGCGGCGATCTTCGCGATGGGGAAGCCCGTGGCCTTCGACGCGAGCGCCGACGAGCGCGACACGCGCGGGTTCATCTCGACGACGACCATGCGGCCGGTCTTCGGATCCAGCGCGAACTGCACGTTCGAGCCGCCGGTCTCGACGCCGATCTCGCGGAGCACGGCCACGGCGGCGTCGCGCATGCGCTGATACTCGCGATCGGTGAGCGTCATTGCTGGCGCGACGGTGATGGAGTCGCCTGTGTGCACGCCCATCGGATCGACGTTCTCGATGGAGCAGATGACGACGACGTTGTCCTTCTTGTCGCGCATCACCTCGAGCTCGTACTCCTTCCAGCCGAGCACGGACTCGTCGATGAGGATCTGGCTGCGTGGCGAGCACGCGATGCCCCACGCCGCCTTCTCCTCGAACTCCTCGGCGCTGTACGCGATGGACGCGCCCGCACCGCCGAGCGTGAACGACGCGCGGATGATCGCCGGGTAGCCGGTCTCGGCGACGATGGCGCGCGCCTCCGCCATGTTCGTCGCGTAGCCAGATTTCGGCACGGCAAGGCCGATGCGCGCCATCGCGAGCTTGAAGAGCTCCCGATCCTCGGCCATCTCGATGGCGTGGCGGCTCGCGCCGAGCATCTGCACGCCATGCTTCTTCAGCACGCCGGCCTCGTCGAGCGCGAGCGCGAGGTTGAGCGCGGTCTGCCCGCCGAGCGTCGGCAGCAGCGCACAGGGCTTTTCCTTCTCGATGACGCGCGTGAGGATCTCGACGGTGAGCGGCTCGACGTAGGTGCGCTCGGCGAGCTCGGGGTCCGTCATGATCGTGGCCGGGTTGGAGTTGACGAGGACGACCTCGTACCCCTCTTCGCGGAGCGCACGCACGCCCTGCGTCCCGGAGTAGTCGAACTCACATGCCTGACCGATAACGATCGGCCCGGACCCGATGACGAGGATCTTCTTCAGATCGTCGCGACGAGGCACGACGCCCTACTTGTCGGAGCCGCGGCGAACCCGGCCCTGCTTGTCGACGGTCGCACCGGGGAGGAGGTCGGCGATGGCGCTGTCGGCGAGCTTCGTCGCGCCCGAGCGGATGTCCCAGCCCGCGTCCGCCATGCCCTCGACGATGCGGCGCTTGATGCGACGCGACGGCTCGCCCTCGTCGGCGAGGCGACGGAACAACGGCTCGCGCGCCGACTCCGGCAAGAGCCCGAGCACACCCTCGACGGCGGTGAAGCGCACGCCCTCGTCGACGTCCTCGAGGTACGGCACGAGCGCCTCGCCCGCGCGCGGATCCTGCTGCTCGCCGAGGTAGTGCACGAGCTGCGTCTTCTTCGAGGGATCGCGCGTGTAGTTGTTGTCGTTGCGCTCGCAGAGCCGCTCGAGGACAGGCCACGCCTCATCAGGCGTCGCGACCTCGCCGAGGAGACGCAGGCCCCACGCGATGGACTCCGCGGCGTGCAGGTGGTGCTCGACCTCCGGAAGGATCGACGGCCCGAGGCTGCTGAGCTGCGCGAAGACGTACTCTTTCTCCTGCTCGTCCTCGATCGTCTTGTCGCAGCGGATGGTGAAGCGCCCGAGCAGGCCGAGGACGGCCTTGGCGCGCATCTCGGCGTCGCCCTTCTCGGCGGCCTTCACCTCGTCGTGCGCCGCGCCCGCGAGCGCTTCGAGCGAGCCGAAGCGATCGACGCTCTGCGCGTCCTTGTTGCGGGCGCGAGCCGCGTGCCTGTCGAGCGCGCCGCCCTTGCCACCACCGATACCGAGAAAAGAGAGAAGTCCCATCGGATGCGGGTATTAGCACGGATCTCTCACGATCCTACACATCCCGTTTGATGGAATCGGCACGTCGTGATCATCTCGCGACGTGCCCATACGACGCCCACTCGTTCCGAGCCTTGCGGTCGAGCTTGCCGACGCTGATCTCGGTGACGCTCGACTGAACCGGCGCGCTGCGCTGCTCGCTGAACGGCTGTCTGAACGCCCTGCCGAGAGCTTTCCCAAGGCTCTCGACGACGCGGAGCTCGAAGCGGCGTATCGGTTCTTCGGCAACGAGCAGGTCACGCCGGAGGGCATCCTTGCACCGCACATTCGTCAGTCGGCGCGACGTGCCTCCGATGCGGGGCGCATTGTCGTCGCGCACGACACGACCCAGTTCGAGTTCGGCGGCGAAGTGAAGCGGACGGGTCTGGGCCGTCTCATCAAACCTTCGGCCCAAGGCTTCTTCGGCCACTTCTCTTTCGCGATCTCAGCCGACGGAAGCCGACGACCCCTGGGTGTAGTCGCGGTCGAATCCGTCTTTCGGCTCAAGCAGTCGATCGGGCGGGGGAAGTGGTCGCCCGACAAGAGTCTTGGTGAGTCAGCGCGTTGGTCGCGCGCTGTCGAAAAGGTCGAGGCCGCGCTCGATGATCGAGTCGACGCGATCCACGTCATGGACCGCGAAGGTGATCAGTACGCGCTGCTCGCTTCGCTCGTCGCCGCGGACCGGCCGTTCGTCATCCGTTCGTTCCAAGATCGACGACTGGCCGGTGATGACGTCGAGCGCCTTCGTGATGCCGCACGAGCCGCGAAACCGATTCTCCGACGAGACGTGCCTCTGTCGCCGCGTAAGCACATCGACGGACCGAAAGGGCAGCGTCATCCGGCGCGACGACAGCGGATCGCGAAGCTGAGCTATGCAGCCACCACGGTCGAAGTGCAGCGCCCCCCGACTGCGCGCTCGTCGAATGCGAAGGCGCTTTCTCTCAACGTGATTCACGTGTTCGAGAAGCGACCACCTGTGGGGCAGCCTCCCGTCGAGTGGTTCCTTCTGACGAGCCTGCCGATCGCGACGGGCGACGACGTGGCGTTTGCCGTCGATTGCTATCGTGCTCGCTGGACCATCGAAGAGTTCTTCAAAGCGCTGAAGACCGGGTGCCAGTTCGAAAAGCGTCAGCTCGAGAGCGCGCACAGCTTGCTCAACGCGCTCGCGATCCTTTCACAGGTGGCCTGGCGGCTCCTCCTGCTGCGCCACCTCGCGCGCTCGGACGAGGCGACGTCTCCGTCGCACGCGCTCACCGCGAGTCAGATAGGAGTGCTACGTGCCGTCGCGCGTCGACCTCTACCGGCGAAGCCAACTGCGCGCGATACGATGCTCGCCGTCGCTGCACTTGGCGGTCACATCAAGAACAACGGCGACCCAGGATGGATCGTACTGGGCAGAGGAATGCACGACCTCCTGCTTCTCGAACTCGGCTGGCGTGCTCGAGAGCAAGAGATGTGATCAATCGTGAGAGCACGGATCTACGGCGTGGAATCGACCGGCGTGACGGCGGCCTGATCTTCCTCGCCGCGCAGCTGCCGACGGCCGGGATGCCGAGCTGCTCCGGGTTGCCGCCGAGAAGGCCACCCGTCGAGCTAGCCGCCCTTGCGGGCCGTCGCCGCCTTCATGTTGCTCTTCGCTTCGTTGTTGCTCCTGTCCAGCTTGAGCACCGCCTGATACTGCGCGATCGCCTCGTCGTAACGACCGAGCTTGAACAGCGCGTTGCCGAGCACCATGTGCGCGGGCCAGCCGCCGCCGGCCTCCGTCGCGCGCTTGCCGATGCGCGCAGCTTCGTCGTAGTTTTGCCGCTGGAACGCGACCTCCGCGAGGCCGGTCGTGACGGCGCCCATCTCGAGTTTCATGCCGCGTACCTGGTTGAACAGCGCCTCCGCGTGCGCGTACTGCCCCGCCGCCAGCGCCTGCCGCGCCTCGACGAGCTTGTGCTTCGCCTCGAGCGACGCCGGCTCCTTCGGCTCCGATGGCCTCGCGACCGCGGATCTCACATGCGGCTTCGGGACGACCGGCGCGGGCGCTTCCACCGGCGTCGGCGCCTCGACCTTCACCGTCGCGGGAGTCACGTGCACGGGCGGCATCACGATCGTGACCGGCGCAGGCTCGACGGGCCGGGGATGCGCGTTCGGCCAGAACACGATGCCACCTGCGATGACGATCGCGCCGGCCACCGCGATCGCGATGGTGCGCGCGATCGAGCCTTCACCGCGGTTGCGACGGTCGCCGCCGCGCCGATTGACCGCGAGATCGCGCCCTTCGAGCATCCCGGTGAGCTCGTCCGCCATCGCGCGCATCGACTCGGGACGGTCCGCTGGCTCGCGCGCCAGCGCACGCTCGACGAGCTCGGCCAACGCTGATGGCAGCTCGGGACGGATGGTGAGCAGCGACGCCGGCACGATGGTGGCCTTCTTGGTGAGGACCTCCATCACGTTGTCGCCCTCGTGCGGCGGCGCGCCACTCAGCATCTCGTAGAGGATGGCACCGACGGAGTAGATGTCCGCGCGCGCGTCCACGTCCTTGCCTGCCGCCTGCTCGGGGGCCATGTACTCCGGCGTGCCCATCGCGACACCCGGCGTCGTCTGGTGCTTCGACTTCTCGGTCACGGCATCGAGCGTCTTCGCGATGCCGAAGTCGAGCACCTTCACGAAGTCCACGCGCGCCGGTGGCCCCGGCGTGTTCACGAGGAAGATGTTCTCGGGCTTGAGATCGCGGTGGAGAATGCTCGCCTTGTGCGCGGCCGCGAGCGCCTCGCAGATGTCGCGCGCGATGCTCATCGCTCGCGTGGCCGACAGCGGCGACGAGTCGCCGATGACCCAGCCGAGGTCGCGCCCGTCGAGGAACTCCATGACGAGGTAGACCGCACCGTCGACGGTGGTCCCCGAGTCGAAGACGTCGATGATGTGCGGGTGACCGATGCGTGTCGCCGCGCGTGCCTCCGAGCGGAAGCGCGCGACGACGTCGGCCTCACGCGTGTAGCGCGAGTGCAGGATCTTGATGGCGACACGGCGGCCGATGTCGACGTGCTCGGCCTCGTACACGAGGCCCATGCCGCCCTCGCCGATGAGGCGCCGCACGAGGTACTTGCCGTCGAGGTGGGTGCCGATGAGCGCGCCCGGATCGGTGGACGTCGGCTGACGCAGGACCGTCGCTACGCCCGGGCTCGTGGCCGAGAGCGCGACCTTCGCCGCGGCATCCACGCTATGCCTCGGATCGACGTGCAGCGCCTCGAGGAGCGCCGCTCGCGCCTTGCGATCGCGATCGATCTCGTCGCCGAAGAGCTGCCGCAAAAAGCCCGCCACGCGATCGTTGTCGATGGTGGGTGCGTGCTTCGCGAGCCAGCCGGCGAGCGCCGCGCGAAAGGCGTCGCAGTCGGCGTAGCGATCGTCACGCACCGGTGCCAGCGAGCGCATCACGATGACCTCCAGATCGGCGGGCACGCGCGACGTGAGCCGCGACGGCGGCTCGATCACGGGATCACGAACGCGCTCGATGAGGTTGGCCTCGGCCTGCGGAAAGAGCTGCCGCCCGGTGAGGAGCTCCCAGAGGATCACACCGACGGCGTAGAGGTCGGTGCGGCCATCCAGCACCTCCCCGCGCGCCTGCTCGGGGCTCATGTACGAGACCTTGCCGTAGATGATGCCGGGCGCTGTCTTCTCCTTCTTGATGGCAGAGGCCGCGAGCCCGAAGTCGGTGAGCTTCACCTCGCCGGCGAACGAGACGAGCACGTTCGGCGGCGAGACGTCGCGATGCACGAGGCGGATGTCGTGCGCCGAGTGCGCGTGCTGCAGGCCGCGCGCGAGCTCGCGCGCGATGTAGACCGCGATGTCGACGGGGAACGCGACGCCCTTGTGCGCGCAGCGGTTCCACACGGCGCGCAGGTCCTTGCCGTCGACGTGCTCCATCGCGAGGTACAGCTCGTCGCGATCGTTGGGCGGCACGCGCACGGTGCCCGCGTCGAACACGGGCACGAGGTTGCCGTGCGACAGCCGGACGACCACCTTGGCCTCATCGCGGAACCGCGCCACGTACTCGGCGTCTGCGAGCTGCGGCAGCACCGTCTTGATGACGCACAGCTTCTCGAGCCCACGCTCGCCCTGACATGCGAGGTACAGCGCGCCCATCCCGCCCTCGGCCAGCGGCGCGAGGAGCGAGTACCGACCGAAGTCGCGGGGAAACAGGTCAGGCATGCGATCCGTGCGACATCGATGTCGGCAGCGTATCAGGACGAACGGACGTCGCCAGTTATCGATCGGAGCATGCCGTTCCTGTTCCCCTCGTCTTTCCGCCTGCTTCAGCGGGCGACGTCGCCCCTCGGCGGCGGCTTCGGCGACTTCCCGGTGAGGAGGCGCGACCACATGCGCAGCTCCTCGAGCTGGAACGGCTTGTCGAGGAGCAACGCGCCGAGTCGCCGCGCCTCCGCACGCGTCGCGTCGTCGCCGAACGCCGTCATGAGCAAGACGGGCGTGGTGCGGAACCGCGGGGAATCCGAAGCTCGCAGCCCGCGCAACACGCTGAGGCCGGTCACCCCGGGCATACGCACATCGCTGACGATGAGCGCGAAGGGGTCGAGGTCCAGCTCCGCGTCGGCCAAGCGCCCGAGGAGCGCGAAGCCGTCCTTCGCGACCTCCACGTCGTAGCCGAGGTTCGACATCTCGCCAACGACCAGGCGACGCAGCTCCGTGTCGTCCTCCGCGACGAGCACGCGCAGCTTCGCGCTCTGGCGCTTCGGTCGCCACTGCCGTTCACGCTCCAGCATGTGGCCGATGCACGTGCGCAGATCATCGGGATCGAAGGGCTTGTCGAACATCGCCGCGCCGATCTCGCGGGCGCGCCGTTGCACGGCCTCGTCGGGGAAGGCGCTCATGAGGACGACGGGCGGCGCATCCGCGTTCAGCTGCCACGCGCGCTCGAGCGTCGAGAACACCGAAGGGCCGGGCATTCGCACGTCCGATAGCACCAGATCGAACCGGGGTTCGTCGGTGCGCGCGAGGCGTCGATCGAGCGCCCAGCCATCGGCGAGCTCGGTCACCCGGTGGCCGTCCTTCTTCAGCTGACGATGGAGCAGCGTACGCAGCTCTTCGTCGTCCTCCGCGAGGAGGATGTGGGCGGGGGATTGGGTCTGGCTCTGCTGTGTATTCATGGCAACAGGTAGAGCAAGCGGTGGGCCATCTTTCCCCGCGTGGCTTCGCCGTGTTGCCAGCGCCGCGTCGTTGCAGTCCGCAACGCGTCGCGTTTCGCGACTACTTGTGCTCGTAGCGCTCGAGTTTGCGGTACAGCGTCGCGCGATCGAGCCCCAGCACCTTGGCGGCGAGGGTCTTGTTTCCCTGCACGGCCTCGAGGACCCGACCGATGTAGCGGCGCTCGACCTCTTCGAGCGTGACCAGCTCGCTCGCCTGCTCGCTCGCCACGACGATGTGGGATGGCTGGTAGGCGCGGACGCGCTCGGGCAGATCGTCGACAGTCAGCTCCGCGAAGCGCGTGAGGGCCACAGCGCGCTCGATGCAGTTGCGCAGCTCGCGCACGTTGCCCGGCCAGGCGTACGCCGACAGCCGCCCCACGACCGCGACCGACATCCCGGTCACCGGCTTGCCGAACCGGGGTGCCAGCTCCTCGAGGAAGCGCTGGGCGAGCAGCACGACGTCGCCTGGCCGCTCGCGCAGCGGCGGCATCGCGATGTGGATGACGTTGAGGCGGTAGAACAGGTCCGCGCGAAACCGCCCCTCTTCCACCGCGGACTCGAGATCGTGGTTCGTCGCGGCGACGAAGCGCACGTCGAACGGCACCTCGCCCATGCCACCGACCGGCCGCACGCGCCGCTCCTCCAGCGCGCGCAGGATCTTCGACTGGAGCCCGAGCGGCATGTCGCCAACCTCGTCGAGGAAGAGCGTACCGCCATCGGCCTGCGTGAACAGGCCAGGGCGCGCAACCTTCGCATCGGTGAACGCGCCTCGGGCGTGTCCGAACAACTCGGCCTCGAGCAACGCCTCCGGCATGGCGGCGCAGTTGATCGCGACGAACGGGCCATCCTTGCGCGCGCTGCGATCGTGGATGATGCGCGCCGCGACCTCCTTGCCGGTGCCGCTCTCGCCGGTGATGAGCGCCGTGCTCGGCGTCTGCGAAACCTGGCCGAGCAACGCCCGCAGCTCGCGCATGACCGTCGACTCGCCGAGCAGGCCGCTCGCGTCCACGCTCGTACGCTCGGCGCGCAGCCGCTTGACCTCTGCGCGGAGGCGGTGGTTCTGCGCAGCGCGCTCGACGGCGATCGTCAGGACGTCGATGTCGAACGGCTTCGACAGGAAATCGTACGCGCCCGAGCGGATCGCGCCGATCGCCACGTCGAGGCTGCCGAACGCGGTGGTCACGATGACGGGCAGATCGGGGCGGTTCGCGACGACGCGCTGGCAGAACTCGAGGCCGGACATCGCCGGCATCGACAGGTCGGTGACCACGACCTCAGGATCGCCGCCTTCGAGGTATGCGATCGCGTCGGCCGCAGAGGTACGCCACTCGACCGTGCAGCCACGTCGACGCAGCCCCGCGGCGCCCCACTCGCAAACCTCGGGCTCATCATCGACGAAGAGGACGCGGGGGCCCATCGACCACCAGCCTAGCTGCACCGTGGAACGAGGATCGAGAAGGTCGAACCTCGTCCTGGCGAGCTGACGACCTCGATCGAGCCACGGTTCTGCTGCACGAGCCCATGCGTGACCGACAGGCCGAGGCCTGATCCCTCGCCCACGTCCTTCGTCGTGAAGAACGGCTCGAACACACGCCGTTGCACCTCGTCGCTCATGCCACACCCTGTATCCTCGACACTGAGGCACGCCGCTTCGCCGATGGTCGCGACACGAAGCGTCACCCGACCGCCTTCGGGGGTCGCCTGCAATGCGTTCATGACGAGATTGGTCACGACCTGCTGCATCTGACCGACGTCGATGGCCGCCTCGACCGGCGTTCCGGCCTCGACCTCGAGCATCACCGACCGCTTCTTGGCGAACGGCATGAGAAAGCGGCCCACGTCGCGGGCAAGCGTCGCGAGATCGGTGCGCACGGTCTGCGGTGCGCGTCGGCGCGCGAAGTCGAGGAGCTGGCGAATGATCTCGGACATCCGCCGGGTCTGTGCCTCGATGATCTGCGCGGACTCGATCGTTTCGTCGGGCCCGATCTCGCGCGTCGAGATCATCTGCGCGCGGCCCGAGATGACCTGTAGTGGCGATCCCAGCTCGTGCGCGACCCCCGCCGCGAGCTGCCCCACGGTCGCGAGCCGATCGGCGTGCGCGAGCGCGCGTTCGTGCTCGATCCGCCGGAGGTCATCAGCCGCCAGTCGCCGCGACTGCCGCCGGACCACGTAGAGCGCGACCGCGATCCCGAGCGTGACGATGATATCGGTGACGATCATCCGTGGCCCGTCGGGCGCGTCACCGCGCTCCAGCCGCTCCGTCAGCGATGGGACGAGCAGCAGCAGGTACAACCAGCGACCATAGGCCACACGAGGCGCGCCCCGGCTCGGCGCAACGCTCTTTTGCGCCGGGACCGGAAGGGCCGTCGCCCCAGGCGCCAGGGGTTCCTCGAACGGTGCGACGCGCTCAGGCGCCGCGACCAGCTTGAGCATCGGGTTCATGCACGGGAACCCAGCACCTTGCATACCACCACGCGACCGAGTCATCCCGGTCACTTGACCGTGTCAGCAGCGCGGCACTTCGCCATGCGTCGCAGAACGCAACGATCGGAACGTCTCCGGCCGAAAGCGCTGCCCGCCCGACAGATCCGCCTGCGCGCTTCTCCGGGAATTCTGACCCCTCCACGTCACGCCGCGCCTACTCTACGAGTGCGTGGGGTCATCGCAGGTCGGCTACTACAGGCTCGAGCGCCTCCTCGGTGAAGGGGGCATGGGGGCGGTTTACCTGGGCGTCCACGAGATGACGGGGCGTCGCGTGGCCGTGAAGATGCTGCGCGCAGCGTTCGCGGACCGCGCCGATCTCAACGCGCGCTTCTTCAACGAGGCGCGCACCATCAGCCATCTCGAACACCGGGGCATCGTGCGCGTCCTCGACGTCGCGCGCGCGTCCGACGGCACCTCGTACATGGTGATGGAGCTGTGCCAGGGCCCCACGCTCGCCGAGGTCTTCGCCTCGGGGACGAGCCTGCCGGTGAAGCTCGGGCTGCTCGGCGCGATGGCCGACGCGCTCTCACACGCGCACGCGCACGGAATCGTGCATCGCGATCTCAAGCCCGACAACGTCATCGTCACGGCGAGCCCGGACGGCGCGCAGCCGCGCGTGCTCGACTTCGGCATCGCGAAGGTGCTCGAGAGCGGTCTCCTTGCCGACTCGTCGTATCAGGTGAAGACGCGCACGGGAACCGCGATGGGCACGCCCCTTTACATGTCGCCCGAGCAGTGTCGGGGAATGGGCGGCATCACGGCGGCCACCGACGTGTACGCGCTCGGCTGCATGCTCTACGAGGCCGTCACGGGTCGCCTGCCCTTCGACGGCGGCGTGGGCGAGGTGATCGTGCATCACCTCACGACGCCGGCCCCTGCGCTCGGTGGCGCCACGCTGACCGACGCGCACGCGGGGCTCGCGCCGCTCGTCAGGTCCACGCTCGAGAAGGATCCGGCGCTGCGGCCGTCAATGACGTTCATCGCGGTCGAGCTCGCCCAGTACGCGGGCGCGCGACACCTGCTCGAGATCGCGTCGCCCGAGCTGCCGCCGGTCGCGACGACGCAGGTCGATCCGACCGTCGGAGAGTGGACGTCCCCCGAGATCTCGACGCGACGGCCGCTGCCGCCGTTCGCCTGGTTACTCATCGCCGCGCTGCCGCTCATCGCCGTCGCCCTCGTCATCTACGCGCACGGTCGCGGGCCGGTACCGTCCGTGGTCGTCGTGCCGTCAGTAGTCGCGCCGGCTCCGCACGTCACGCCACCTCCGCTCGTGCCGCCGCCGGCGGTCTCGACGAAACCCGCACCGCACGCCCACCGCGCGCGCCCCCCGAAGCTCGTCCCGCCGCCACGGGTCCCGCCGCCCCGGCCCGGTCCCCAAAAAGGCGGATAGCGTGACGGTTGTGAGTGAGCCGACGGCCACGTATGCTCCGCGGCTGACAAATCCGCCACACCAGATGCCCAACTCCTCCATCCTCGTCATCGACGACAGCCCGACCATCCTCAAGGTCGTCGAGCTGGTGCTCACCAAGGCCGGTTACCGCGTGCGCACGTCGCCCGACGGTGAAGACGGTATTCGCAAGGCCATGGAAGCACGGCCCGACCTGATCCTCCTCGACTTCGTGATGCCACGCCTCAACGGCTATCAGGTGTGTCGCGCGCTCGCGGACTCGGTCGATCTGCGGGACGTCCCCGTCGTCCTGATGAGCGCCAAGGGCGATCAGATCGGGGAGCGCTTCGTCAAGGTCATGGGCATCGTCGACTACATCACGAAGCCCTTTTCTCCCGAGGCTATCACCGCCGTGGTCGAGCACACGCTGCAGCGCGCGAAGGACGGCGACGACAGCGACAGCGCCGCCATCACCACCACCGGCGAAGGCGCCGTCGACTCCATCCCCACCGATGAGCAGAGTCGCAGCGGCCTCGACAGCAAGGCGCCGGCGCAGCGCATCTCGTCGGCGCTGGGTCAGGTCCGCGAGGCGCTGCAGCGCGCGATGAGCGAGCAAGGCGGCGACGCGAAGAGCCTCGACACCGCCTTCGACGACGAGACGCTCACGCGCATCCTCGCCCCGTACGTCACCGAGATGGATCGCAGCTCGCCGTCCGCCGCGCTCGAGGGGCACCTTTCCCGCGTGCCGATCGCCGAGGTGCTCGGCCTCCTGCGCGAGCAGCGTCAGTCGGGCGTGCTCAGCGTCGCGCGTCACACCGACGCCGACCTCACGTCCGGTCCATCGGGCACGAACGTCGAGGTCTACTGGAAGGCCGGGCGCATCGAGCTCGCGATGGGCGAGGGGCTGTCCGACGACTTCCTCATCGGTCGCTACCTCGTCGAGCAGGGCGCCATCTCGAGGCAGGACTTCGACCTCTTCCTGTCGAGCCGCGGTGAGCAGCGCGGGTCGCGCCCCATCGGCGAGCAGATGGTGCGCCTCAACTACGTCTCCGCCTCGGAGCTGAAGCAGGCGCTCGCGCGCCAGAGCGCCGAGCGCATCTACGAGCTCCTGCGCTGGCCATCGGGCCGCTTCTCGTTCCGCGCGACGCGCGAGCTGCCGCCGCTGGCCGTCGACGCCGCGCTCTCGCTCGACCTCGACATCCTGCTCGTCGAGGGCTTCCGCCGCATCGACGAGTGGCACCTCATCGAGCGGGAGATCCACGACTTCGACGCGGTGTTCCTGCGCAACGAGGAAGCCGTGCAGCACATCGGCAAGGCCCGCCTCACGCGCGAGGAGCTCCAGGTGCTCGACCTCATCACCGGCAAGCACACGGTGAAGGACATCGTGCGCATGTCGCGGATGAGCTCGTTCGACGTCTCGAAGCTGCTCTACCGACTGCTGAGCATCAAGCTCATCCGGCGAAAGGTCGCGCCGGTCGCGGTGTGAGCGCCGACCGACCGAATACGCTCACCGTCGAGATCGACGGACGTCCGCGCAGGTTGCTCGATGCCAGCGCGCGTCCACTCGAGGCGGTCCCCGTCATCACGCCGGTCCCGCTCGGCCCCGACTCGCTGGCCGGCCTCGCGCAGGTGGACGGCGAGGTCTTGCCGGTGCTGTGGGCCGGCACGCAGCGCAACGCTATCGTCGCGGTGCTCGTCGGCTCGTCGCTCGGACGCGCGCTCCTCCTGTGCGGTCGCGTCGTCGGCACTTCGTCGGACGCGACGCCGCTCGACGTCCACGCGCTGCTCGAGACGCTGCGCCACGAGGTGCGCGGGTGAGCGCCACCGATCGCGGCCTGCTCGAGATCTTTCTCGACGAGGCCCGCGCGCTGCTCCCGCGCATCGGTGAGCGCGATCGGTCCGCCGCCGGGGAGCTCGCGGAGCTCGCGTCGGTCGTCGGCGACGCGGAGCTCGTCGAGCTCGCGACCGCGCTGCGCGTGGGGCTCGAGCGCGGGCACGATCCGGCGCCGCTCGTGCGGCTCGTCGATGGCAAGCTCGCGGCCATCGCCGCGCCGACACCGCTGCCGTCCACGTGGGATCCGGTCGAGCTCGCCGAGATGCGCTCGCTGTTCCTCGTCGAGGCGCGCAACGCGCTGGTGGCGATCGAAGCCTCACTGCTCGTGCTCGCGGTCGATCCGAACGCGCAGGAGCCGTTCGAGATGCTGCTCCGCAAGGCGCACACGCTGAAGGGCTCGGCCGGCTCCGTCGACCTGCACGCGCTCTCGGCAGCCGCGCATCGCCTCGAGGATCTCCTCGGTCCGGCGCGCCACCGGCGCGATGCATCCATCATCGCCGCAGCGCAGGCGGCGGTGCCCGAGCTGCGTCGCCTCGTCGGTCTCGACGCGGCGAACGTCGAAGAGGAGCTGCTGACCACGCCCGACAGCCAGAGCCTCGATGCGCTGCGGGTCGACGAGCTGCTCGACGCTGCCTCCGAGCTCGTGCTCGATCGCACGCGCATCGAGCGACGCCTCCGCTCCGTCGAGGAGCTCGCCGTCGATGCGAGCCCGCAGCTCCGCGCACAGCTCGCCGAGCTCTCCGCCGACGTGGCGACGCTCGCACGCACGACGCGCCGTCTCGGCGAGCGCCTGCGTCGGGTGCGCGCGATCGACTTCCAGACGCTCGTGAGCCGCGTCGAGGCGGTCGTGCGATCCGCCGCGCTGCGCGAGCACAAGCAGGTCCACCTCGTCGCGCGCGGTGTCGCCGAGGAGATCGACCAGCGGCTCGCCGACGCGCTGCTCGAGCCGCTGCTGCACGCGCTGCGCAACGCGGTGGTGCACGGCGTCGAGCTGCCCATCGATCGCCTCGCCGCCGGCAAGCCCGCCGCGGCCACCATCACGCTCGCGCTCCGACAGACAGGCGACGGCCTAGAGCTCGAGGTCAGCGACGACGGCGCGGGCGTGGATCTCGCCGCCGTGCGACGGGCGCTCGTCGTCGCAGAGCGCCTCACCGACGAGGAAGCCGCGCAGCTCTCCGATCGAGCGCTCCTCGCGACGCTGTTCCAGCCTGGCATCTCCACGCGCGTCGTCACCGACGATCTGGCAGGTCGCGGCGTCGGCCTCGACGCGGTGGCCGATGCGATCGCGCGCCTCGGCGGCGACGTCTCGCTCTACACGACCTGGGGCGTCGGCACGCGCCTCACCATCCACGTCCCCGTCGAGAGCCGCGTGCTCGAGGCGCTGCTCTTCAAGGTCGGCGATCAGGTCTTCGCGGTGCCGTCGGCGCGCGTCGAGGAGGTCGCCGAGGTCGACAAGGACTCGATCGACGATGACGTCGCCCACATCCGCATCGGCGACGAGCAGCTCGCGCTCGTGCGCCTCGGCGCCCTGCTCCGCATCCCGCGTCCACCGGGCCTCGGCGGCAAGCGCGCGGCCATCGTGCTCGACTCGCGCGGTCAGCGCTTCGCCGTCACGTGCGATCGGCTCATCGGGCCGCGCGACATCGTCGTGCGTCGCCTGCCGCGCGCGCTCGTCGGCGCACGTCCGTGGGCGGGTGCCACCATCTCGGGTGCCGGCAAGGTGCAGCTCATCTTCGACGTCGACGCGCTCGCGCAGCTGGGTGCCGGCAAGCTGCCCCGGCCGAGCTACCCGACCGGGCCGAGGCGCGTGCTCGTGGTCGACGAGGCGCGCTCGCTCCGCGAGGCCGTCGCGCTCGTGCTCGAGCACGCTGGCCTCTCCGCCGAGCGTGCGCCGGACGGCTGGGAGGCGCTCGAGCGGCTGTCCGATCGCCCGTTCGATCTCCTCGTGTTTCGCCACGAGCAGAAGGGGCTCTCGGGTCCGCGCCTCGTCGATCGCATCCGCGCGTCGCCGCACCTGCGCAAGCTGCCCATCGTGATGCTCACCGACCTCGACGAGCGCAGCGCGCTCAAGCTCGTCGGTCCGTTCGTACAGGCGATCGTGTCGCTGCCGCTGCGTCGTCGCCCGCTGCTCGACGCCGTGCAGCGCGCGCTGAAGCCTTAGAAGCCGACGAAGAGGACGACGGCCGCGAGGAGGACGCGGTAGATGCCGAACGGCGTGAGGCCGCGCCGGCCGAGGTAGCGCAGGAAGCCACCAATCACCACGAAGGCCACGACGAACGACACGACCATGCCGACGGCGAGCTGCGCGCCACCGACGGTCGCGAGCGCATGACGATCTTTGAACCCCTCGTAGAGCGTGGCCGCACCGAGTGTGGGCAGCGCGATGAGGAAGGACAGCTCGGCAGCGAGCGCGGCCGACATGCCGCGCAGGCGCCCGGCGAGGATGGTCGTCATCGAGCGCGACGTGCCGGGGATGAGCGAGAGGCACTGCACGAGGCCGACGAAGAGCCCATCGACCGGCTGCACCTGCTCGAGCGTGTCGATGGTGGGCACGTGCGACTTCAGCGCGGCCTCGATCGCGATCATGAGCACACCACCCACGGCGAGCGCGATGGCGACGGGCGTGGGTGCGAACAGGTGCGCCTTCACGATCTTGCCGATCGCGAGGCCGACGATGGCGGTCGGCACGAACGCGGCGAGCAGCACCTTGAGGAGACGCAGCGCCTTCGCGTCGCGCGCGAGCAGCCCGGCGAGTCGTTCCGCGAGCAGCTTGCGGTAGTGCACGACGACCGCGAACAGCGCGCCGAGCTGGATGACGATCTCGAAGGCGGTGACGCCCTCGCCTTCGAGCTTGAGGCCCTTGCCGACGAGGATGAGGTGCCCGGTCGACGACACCGGCAAGAACTCGGTCAGACCCTCGACGACGCCGAGGACGAGCGAATCGAGTAGGCGCAGAGCTCTAGCGGATGCGACGGCGCGGCGGAACGACGAGGCCGCTCGAGAGGATGGTCACGACGACCATCGCGTACTGGAAGAAACGACCGACGGGCTTCATCGCGAACCTGCTGCGCGGAGCGGCAGGAGCTTGCCGACCGACGATGAGGAGGAGGAGGAGGAGGACGGCGGTGCCATCATCTGGCGCTCGGGGCGGGGCTGCTCGCTGCGTGGCTCCGTGACGACGAGCGGCGCCTGCTGAACCACCGGCACCTGCGCGGCATCGAGGATGGCCATCGTGTGCCGGATGCGTCGAACGGCGGTCATGTTGGTGGAGACGGCGAGCAGGAGCACGCCGGCGACGACGAGGGCGTACACCGGCAGGACGCCGTGGCCGAAGGCGGCCTCGACGAGCGGCGCGAACACCATCGCCGTGCCG
>JBDTCO010000065.1:0-3732 GCA_039923495.1 Polyangia bacterium | reverse complement strand
TGAAGGCTGGCGCCCTGCAGAGCGCGATCTTCAACAGCGCCAACTTCTCGAGCATCGCCACCGACGCCAGGGGCGTCATCCAGATCTTCAACGTCGGCGCCGAGCGGATGCTCGGCTACACGGCAGCCGAGGTGATGAACAAGATCACGCCGGCGGATATCTCCGATCCCGAGGAGGTGGTCGTGCGCGCCAAGGCGCTCAGCGCGGAGCTCGGGACGCCCATCGCGCCCGGCTTCGAGGCCCTCGTGTTCAAGGCCTCGCGTGGGATCGAGGACATCTACGAGCTCACCTACTTCCGCAAGGATGGAAGCCGTTTTCCCGCGATGGTGTCGGTCACCGCGCTGCGCGATGCGAAGGACGCCATCATCGGGTACCTCCTCATCGGCACCGATAACACCGCTCGCAAGCAGGTCGAGGAGGAGCGCACAAAGCTCGATCAGCGCCTGCGCGACCAGCACTTCTACACGCGCTCGCTCGTCGAGTCGAACATCGATGCGCTGATGACGACCGATCCCCGCGGGATCATCACCGACGTGAACAAGCAGGCCGAGGCGCTGACCGGCTGCACGCGTGACGAGCTCATCGGCGCGCCGTTCAAGGACCACTTCACCGACGCGTCGCGCGCCGAGGCGGGCATCAAACGTGTGCTGGGAGAGGGCAAGGTCACGAACTACGAGCTCACCGCGCGGGCGCGTGACGGCACCCTCACCGTGGTCTCGTACAACGCGACCACGTTCCACAACCGCGACCGCCGCCTCGAGGGTGTGTTCGTGGCAGCGCGTGACGTCACCGAGCTCAAGCGCTACGAGCAGACGCTGCAGCAGAAGAACCTCGAGCTCGAGGAAGCCAGTCGGATGAAGTCGGCGTTCCTGGCCAACATGTCGCACGAGCTCCGGACCCCGCTCAACGCGATCATCGGCTTCTCGGAGGTGCTGCGGGACGGCCTCCTCGGCGAGCTCACCGATCAACAGCGAAAGTTCATCGGTGACATCTTCGGCAGCGGCAAGCACCTGCTCTTGCTCATCAACGACATCCTCGATCTGTCGAAGGTCGAGGCCGGCAAGATGTCGCTCGACCTCGAGCCGATCCAGGTGTCGGCGTTCTTCACGAGCAGCCTGTCCATCATCCGCGAGAAGGCCACGAGCCGCCGGATCCGCATCGAGCTGGATGCGGCGGACGACCTCGGCACGACGCTCGTGGACGCTCGCAAGGTGAAGCAGATCGTCTACAACCTCCTCTCCAATGCCGTGAAGTTCACGGGCAAGGGCGGGCACGTCGCCTTGCGCGCACGCCGCGTGACGCGCGCCGAGGTCGGGGTGCTGCCCGAAGGCACGATCGGGCGCAGCTTCCCGCTGGCCGACAGCGAGTTCTCGGAGTTCCTCGAGATCAGCGTCACCGATGGCGGCATCGGGATCTCTGCGGAGGGGCTTTTGCACCTCTTCAAGCCGTTCACGCAGATCGACAGCGGGCTCTCCCGGAAGTTCGAGGGCACGGGCCTCGGCCTCGCCATGGTGAAGGTGCTGGCCGAGCTGCACGGCGGGACCGCTGCGGTGCACAGCAGGGTCGACGAGGGCGCGTGCTTCAAGGTGTGGTTGCCGCTACGGAAGACCACCCAGGCAGGGCTCGCGTCGTTGAAGCTGGCCGACGCCCAGCTTGCTCCCGTCAGCCTGGCCCGCGTCGTGCTGGTGGTGGAGGACGACTACAAGTCTGCCGATCTCATCCGCGTGCAGCTCGAGGCGGAGGGCTTTGCGGTGCTACACGCAGCCTCGGCAGAGGCGGCGCTCGCGCTCGCCATCCAGCAGCCGCTGGCGCTCATCACGCTCGACATCATGCTCCCCAACATGGACGGGTGGGAGATGCTGAGCCGCATGAAGCAGGTGCCGCAGCTCGCGCGCATCCCGGTCGTGATCATCTCGATCGTCGCCGACCGAGCCCGCGGCTTCTCGCTCGGGGCCGCAGCCGTGATGCAGAAGCCGATCTCGCGGCAGGAGCTGTACGCGTCTCTCGTCGATCTCGGCCTGTACCCGCTGTCGCCCGGCCGCGCGCTCAAGGTCCTCGTCGTCGACGACGACCCGCAGGCCGTGGAGCTGGCGGCTGTGCGCGTCTCCGGCCTGGCCACCGAGGTGCTGCGCGCATACGGAGGCACGGAGGCGATCGAGATCGCGCGCCTCGAGTTGCCCGACCTCATCATCCTCGATCTCATGATGCCGGAGGTCAGCGGCTTCGACGTGGTGGAGGCGCTACGCCAGCGCCCCGAGACAGTCTGCATCCCGATCCTGGTGGTCACCGCCAAGCACGTCACGCCCGAGGACATCGCCACGCTGAACGGCCATGTGGCCGCGATCCTCGAGAAGGCCGAGTTCGACTCGACCCGCTTCGGCCTCGAGGTCCAGCGCGCGCTGTCCGGCCGGGCGCGGGCGAGCTGATGGCGAAGATCCTGATCATCGAGGACAACGCCGCCAACATGACGCTGGCCGTGTTCTTGCTCGAGCACGCGGGGCACACCGTGATCACTGCCACCGACGCGGAGGATGGCCTGGCGCGTGCCCGTGACGAGGCGCCGCAGCTCATCCTCCTCGACATCCAGCTGCCAGGGATGGACGGTCTCGAGGCCATCGGGCTGCTCAAGGGCGCGAGCGCGACGCGCAGCATCCCCGTCATCGCGCTCACCGCCCTCGCGATGAAGGGGGACGAGGAGCGCATCCGCGCCGCCGGGTGTGATGGCTACATTGCAAAGCCGATCCGCTACCAGGAGTTCCTGGCGCAGATCGCAGCGCACCTGGAGGCCATGTGACGCCCGGCGCCGCGCGCATCCTCATCGTCGACGACGACGAGGATAACCGGAATCTTCTCCAGCTGGTCATGTCCCTCGAAGGCTTCGACGCCGTCATGGCGGAGAGCGGCGAGGAGGCGCTCGCGATGATCGCCGAGCAGGTGCCCGATCTGGTCCTGCTCGACATCATGATGCCGGAGATGAACGGCTTCGAGGTGATCGCCGAGCTGAGGCGCCGCTACGCGCCCCGGCACATCCTCGTCATCCTGGTGAGCGCTCTCGATGACGCGAAGACGCGCCTGCTCGCGCGCGAGGCCGGCGCGGACGACTTCTTCACCAAGCCCATCGACCGCGCGGACCTGTGCGTCCGGATTCGCAAGCTGCTGGCGCCGGCCGCTGATCCGTCGTCGCGCGGAGAGCGTGGCTGACAAGGGGGCCGCGACCCGCGCCGAGTCGACTTCGGGATCGACATGGGGCGGGACGTTCTGGCGGATGCGACTATTTGTCCCCTGCGAGGTCAGCGCCAGAAGTAGGCCGCGACCGCCCAGCACACCCAGATGGAGCACAGCACCCAGACCAGATCGCCGCCCCAGCTCCACGAGTGAGCGTCGAAGCTCGGGTCACGGCCGGAGGCGAGCGCCTGCCCTGCGCGCCTGCGCTGAAGGTACCTGGGGTAGGGCGCGCCCCAGCCGCGGTAGCCCCATCCGTACGCCACCGGCGGCACGATGAAGACGAACATCAGGATCATCCACCACGTCCACCATGCACCCATCATCTCGCGACGCTCACTTTCCGCTTTGCATCGAAAGGAGCACGAAGCGTGCCTCCACCTTCAGCGAGGTGCGATTCGTCGCGAACCCATTTCGTCGAGCGCGGCTCCAATGAGACGATGAGCCAAGAAACGATGATCTGGATTGCCCTTGCCGCAGTCGTCGCGACGTTCTTCTTCTTGAAGCGCG
>JBDTCO010000064.1:0-64920 GCA_039923495.1 Polyangia bacterium | reverse complement strand
CGCGCGGTTCTTGACCCTGCCGTGATCCGGGGTTAGAACCCCCCTCGCCGACTCCGGCTCTCGAGGTCCCGCCTTGTCTCTGCATCCTTCCGAGCTCTCGTTCGTCCCCTCGCTGCGTGGCAGCTGGGTCGCAATCGATACGCACCCGCGCGCGCTCTCTCGCGGCGCCGATCCACTCCACGTCGCGCTCCGCTCCGGTGCCATCGTCGTCGACGCCGACGAAGAGCTCGACCAGCTCTGCCGTCGCATCAAGGCCGACCGCCGGACCGCACTCACCATCGTCTACGCAGCCTAGCTTCTCGTCGCTGGAGCGCGGGCCATGCTAGCCTCCGTCTCGTGGCGCGCTGTCCCACCTGCCGGACGTCCTTCGAGCGCGGCGAGCAGTTCTGCCCGCTCGATGGTGCGCCGCTCGATGCGTCGGATCAGGAGCCGCGCGATGCCTTGTCGGGTCGCGTGCTCGGCGGTCGCTATCGCCTGACGAGTCGCCTCGGCCAGGGCGGCATGGGCACCGTGTACCGCGGCGTCCACACGCTCATGGACAAGCCTGTCGCGGTGAAGATCCTGCGCGGCGAGCTCGCCACCGATGCGGAGGCGGTGTCGCGCTTCCACCGCGAGGCCCGCTCGGCGTCGCGACTCGACCACGAGCACTGCATCCGCGTGAGCGACTTCGGGCAGTCCGACGACGGGCTGCTCTTCCTCGCGATGGAGCTGCTCGAAGGGCGCAGCCTCGGCCAGCGGCTGCGCGAGGAGCGTGTCTCGCACGCAGAGGCGGCGAGCATCGCCTACGACATCGCGCTCGCGCTCGAGCACGCGCACGAGGCCGGCGTCATCCACCGCGATCTAAAGCCCGACAACGTGTTCCTCGCCCGTCGAGCGAGAGGACGCGAGATCGTGAAGGTGCTCGACTTCGGCCTCGCGAAGCTCGCGTCGGACTCGGGGAAGAGCCACTCGATCACGCGCGACGGCACCGTCTTCGGAACGCCCGAGTACATGGCACCGGAGCAGGCGCAGGGCGAGCCGCTCGACGCACGCACGGATCTCTACTCGCTCGGCGTGCTGCTCTATCGCATGACGACGGGCGTGCTGCCGTTCCGTGGCGACACGTTCGTCCAGACGCTGACGAAGCATGTCCGCGAGATCCCGAAGCCGCCGCACGAGCTCGCGCCCGACATCCCACCTGCGCTCGAGACCATCATCCTGCGCTGCCTGGAGAAGCGGCCCAAGGACCGCTACGCGTCGGCCGGCGCGGTTGCGGAGGCGCTGCTCCCGCTCGTGCAGCGCGGCGAGGCGACGGGACCCACGTCGACCGCTACACCCGTCTCGGTAGTCGGCTCGCGCGACAAGCGTACCGTGCCCGGGAAGGTCGGCGCGCTCGAGCCGACCGGGCAGGAGGCCATCGTCGAGCCGTCGATCTACGACTCCGAGCTGCAGCCGGCGCGCAGCAACGCGGGCGTGTGGATCGCGGTGGCGACGTTCATCGTGCTCGCCGCAGGTGCGCTCGGGGTGAGCCGGCTGCGTCAACGCTCCGCAGTGGCCGAGACACCGTCCGCACCCCGAGCGCTCCTCACCGACGTGGACGAGCTCATCGCCACTGGCCAGCTCGACGCGGCGGCGACGCGCCTCACGGCGCTCCACCACGACGGCGAGACGCCACGGCTCGAGCGCCTCACCGCCGAGGTCGCGGAGAAGCGAGGCCATCGCCTCGAGGCGCTCGCCCACATGCACCGCGCGAAGACCCTCGCGCCAGAAGATCCCGTCATCCGTCAGGCCCTGGCATCGCTGCTCTCGCGGCTCGGCAACGACGCAGCCTGCACCGAAGCTCGTACCGCGCAGCGGCTGGCCTCGGCGCACTCAGATCCCGCCACGCTCGCGCAGTCCCAGCTACTCCTAGGGAGGGCCCCATGCTCGTCCAGTCCGTGAAGTTTTTCCTCGTCCCCCTCTGCCTGTCCATCGTCTGCGCATCGAGCAGCATCGCTCATGCCTCGAACTACGCGCTCGAGGAGGTCCCCGTGGTCATCCCCGCGGACGAGGCCGCCCGGCTGCGCACCGCCGGCATCGCCACCACCTTCGCGCTCCTCGAGAAGGCGAGCGATCCGCGCGATCGCAAGGCGCTCGCTGTGCAGATCCACGTCTCGCCGCGCGTGCTCGACGGCTGGGTGAAGCTTTGCGACCTCATGCGCGTCCGCGGCGTCGGTCCCGACGTGGCGCGGCTCCTCACCGCGGTCGGCGTACCGACGGTCGCCGCCCTGCAGAAGGCGGACGCCGCGCTCACGGAGGACGCGATCATGAAGGCGAACGCGCTGCGGAAGCTCAGCGAGAATCCCCCCAGCCAGGCCCATCTGGTCGCGTGGATCGCCCAGGCGAAGAACTTGCCGGTAGTGCTTAAGTAGGCGCGGAAGTAGGCGCTGAAGTCGCCCGCGCGGTCTCGCCCGCAACGAGGGCAAACGCGCGCGTTGACGCGGCAGTCTCGCCCCCCGTACCATCGCCGCCTCGTGTCGATGGATCCACAAGGCAACCCCTCTCGCGGCGAACAGCCCGTCTCTCCTGGAACGGTGCTCGGCGGCCGCTACGAAATCATCGAGCCGCAGAGCGAGTCCGCGTTCGGCGTCCTCTACAAGGCGAAGCGCCGCGCGGACCAGACGTTCGTCAGCATCGAGATCCTCGACTCGCGCCTGTTCGGTGACCAGCGCCTGCGCGGGGCCGTGCGTCGGGAGATCGAGCAGCTCGCGGGCCTCGACCACAAGAACCTCGCCGTCCCGCTCGACTTCGGCGACGAGCTCTCGCAGCGCGGCACCGTAACGTACGTCGTCTACGAGTACCTCGACGGGCAGTCGCTCGCCGAGATGCACGAGAAGAAGCGCGCTGCCGGCAAACCGTTCTCGCTGAAGGGCGCGTACAACGTCATCGCGCACCTGGCCAATGGGCTGCAGGCGCTGCACAGCCACGCCGGCTCTGTGCACGGCGGCCTGTCGATGCGCTCGGTGCACATCACGGCGGCAGGCCGCGTGAAGGTGCTCGAGCTCGGCGTCGCACGCGCGATCCTGCTGTCGGGTGGCAAGAGCGTCGTCGCGCAGGCGGTGCCGAACCTCGCGCCCGAAGCGCTCGGCTCGCCCGATCGCGTCGATCGTCGCGCCGACGTCTACTCCACCGGCGCGCTGCTCTACGAGATCCTCACGGGTCAGCCGCCGACACAGCCGGTCGCCGTGGCGAGCACGATCGCGCAGGGCATCACGCGGCCCATCGACATGTTCCTCGACACCGCGCTGCGCATCGAGCCGACCAACCGCTATCCCGACATGGGTACGCTGAAGGAAGCGCTGCAGCACGCGGTCGGCCCGGACATCGCGCCGGCCGGTGCACCGGGTGCGGTGAGCGCGAGCTCGCAGTCTGTTCCGAAGGCAGCGACCGCTCCTTCGTCGTCGGCGGTGCCCAAGATTCCGCAGGGCGCTTCGTCGCAGAGCATCCCGAAGCTGCCGCCTCCGCACGCCTCCGCACCGCCACCGCCACGCTCGGCGAGCGCAGCGCCGATGAGCTCGCCGGGCATGCCGGCAGCCCCGCGCCCCGTGCCTGCATCATTCAACGTCGACACGGCGCTCTCCAGCGTCGACGAGTCGCACGAGCGCTGGCTCGTCCAGAAGGACAAGCTCGACTTTGGTCCGTTCACACTGCGCGACGTCAAGGCGCAGATCGAACAGGGCAAGATCCAGGGCGAGCACACCATCGTCGACACCGAGAATGGTGAGCGTCGTCGCGTGAAGGATCACCCGCTGCTGCGCGAGATGGCGCTGCAGGCGGACGCGATGAACGCCGAGAACGAGCGCCTCCGCATGGAGTCCGCGTCGCGCGACAAGCACCGCGGTCGCGTGGTCGGACTGCTCGCCATCCTGCTGCTCGTCGCGCTCGGCGGCGGCGCGGGCCTCTTCTGGTTCGTGCAGCACCAGAAGGCGAAGGTCGTCATCGTCAAGGAGCGCTCCGATCCCGACTTCAAGTTCGACGTCACGATGAAGGTCGATCCGCCGGAGAAGAAGACGCCAGGCAAGCACAGGGGCGCCGGCAAGATGGTGAATGGCAAGAACGTCTTCGACGATACCACCGTGCTCGGCGATGCGTCCGAGAGCGGCGGCGACGAGACGCTCGACGGTCCGACCGTTCAGCGCGTCATGACGCAGAACTTCAGACTGCTCACTGGCTGCATGATGGAGGAGCGTTCGCGCAACTCGAGCCTCCGCAACGTCGACCTCGACTTCATCATCAAGGGGTCCGGCTCCGTGCAGGGCGTCAAGGTCAATGGCCAGACCACGGGCGCGTTCGCGAGCTGCATCTACGGCAAGATGCAGGCTATTGCCTTCCCGAAGTTCAACGGCTCGAAGACCCACGCTTCCTTTTCGTTCGGCTTCAAGTAGGTCGGCCACCACGGTTGCCCCGACGGGCAGCCGGTCGTAGAGTCGGCGCATGGCTCACCTCAAGCTCGAGAACGTGCTCAACGATCTGCCCGGCGTGCGGAAGGACGGCGCCGCGTACCTGTTCTCCGAGGAGCTGGACGTGACGCTCTACGCCAGCGTCGGCGAGGAGACCTTGCAGGTCTCGCGCGCCAGCCGCATCGAGCTCGGCCCCGACGTCGTGGTCGTGCTCACACACAAGGGCGAGCGCTTCTACCTGCCGGCGGATCGCTTCGTGGCGCTCAAGACGGGCAACGCGACCAAGACGACGCTCAACGCGGGCTTCCGGGCCTGAGCATGCGCGCAGCGCTGCGGCCTCTCGTGGCTGCACTGTCGCTGTCTTTCTCTTTCGGAGCGGCGGTTGCGCTCGCCGACCCCCCTGCGGTCACACGGCTCTCCACGGAGCTGGCTGCGCCCGACGCCGATCGGCGAGCGAGGGCAGCGCGCGAGCTCGCGACGCTGGATGCCGAGGCTGCGCGGCCCCTGCTCGCTCGCGCGCTCGACGATCCCGAGCTCGCCGTGCGCGTGGCCGCGACCATCGCCGCGGGGCAGCTCGGTCTTCCGGATGCCACGCAGCGCCTCCTCGGCGAGGCCACCGACGCCGATGGGAAGCTCCGCGAGACGGCCGTCAGCGCGCTCGGCAAGCTGCACGGTCCTGCGCGGCGTGACGTCGAGGTCGCGCTCGGACGTGCGCTCGCCGACCCGGAGATCGCGGTGCGACTCGCGGCCCTGCACGCGCTGACGGAACGCACGCCCACGGCCGCAGGCAAGGCCGCGACGACCGAGGCCATCGTCGGCGCTCTGTCCGACGAGAACCCCGAGCTGCGTCGCGCAGCCGCCGAGTCCCTCGAGAAGATCGGCGATCCGTTCGCGCTGCACGGCCTCGCGGCGCACGTCGACGACGCGTCTCCGGAAGTGAGGCTCGCGGTCGCACGCGCGCTCGGCACGCTCGGTGACAGGCGTGCGGCCTCGGCGGTGCTGCGCCTTGTCGACGACAGCGCAGAAGAGGTCCGCGCGGCGGCCATCTCGACGCTCGGGCTGCTCGCTGCGGAGACCGCCGTGCCACGTCTCGTCCCGATGCTGAACGTGCCGCGCGAGCCGCTCGCGGGACCGGTGGCGCTCGCGCTCGGTCGCATCGCCGGTGCGCCCAGCGACGACGCGATCGTGCGTGCGCTGCGGGCGCGGGCGGGCGAAGCGCTCGTGCGCGCAGCCCGCAACGATCTGAACCGCACCGCCGCGCTCGAGGGCCTGCGCGTGTCGGGTGCCGCTGCCGCGCCGCTCCTCGCAGGTCTCTTGCCCGCGCTCGGCGAGCGCCCCGGCGACGGAGCGCTGCTCGTCGCGGGCGAGCTCATGCACGACGGCGACACCGCGGTCACCATGCTCGTACTCGCGCTGACGCGCCTTGCCTCCGACGGCCGCTTCGACGCGCAGCTCGTGCGCGCGCGACCACCGAAGGGTCCCGTGCGCGACGAGCTCGTGGCGTGGCTCGCGGGTCGCCTCGGCGATCCCGGCGTCGCCGCTCGACGTGCTGCAGCCGCGGCGCTCGGTGAGCTCGGCGACACGCGCGCCGCAGCGCCGCTCGAAGCTGCGCTGGCCGATCCCGATCGCGGCGTGCAGCACGGCGCGCTGCTCTCGCTCGTCCGCACGTCGTCGGCGCGCGAGTCCACGCTGCTGCGCGCGGCGCAGGACGACGATCAGTCCCTCGTGCGAGCGAGCCTCGCAGCGCTCGGCCAGCGACGGGACGCTGCCTCGCGCCACGCGCTCGTCGCGGCTCTTTCGGCCAACGACGCAGCCACCGCGATGACGGCCGCGCTCGCGCTCTCCGACGATGCCGGTGCAGGCGCGCTCGTGCCCGTGCTGCTCGCCTTGCTCAAGGGTGGCGTCGAGCGCGCACGCGACCCGGCGAGCCTCGCGCTGCTCGGTCCCCTGCGCGGTCACGTGAACACCGTCGCCCGCGAGGTCTGTCTCTCGCTCGCGGGCTCCGACCAGGCGGGATCAGCCGGCGCGCTCGAGTTGCTCGGGGCGATGCGCGATGCCAGCAGCGCCGATCGCCTGCTGCGGCTCGTGCCGAAGCTGCAGCGTCGTCCGCTCCGTCGTGCTCGCCTCTACGCGGCGCTCGGCGACATGGCGCTCGCCGGCGACAGCAGCGCAGCGGAGCGCGCGCTCGTCGGGGCGCTCGTCGACTCCGACCCGGGCGTACGGCTCACGGCCGCGTGGGCGCTCGGCAAGGTGAAGCACCCGGTCGCGTGGAACGAAGCGGATCGCGCGCTCGACGCGCACCTCGCCGATCCCAGCGCTGCGGTCCGCGCCAACGCGCTCGCGGCGCTCGGTCGCAGGCAGCGCGTGCTGTCACCCGAGGTGTTGCTGCGTCTCGCGCACGATCCGGACCCGCGCGTTCGCGACAACGCGCTCGTCGTCGGCAGGCGTCGTGCGGCACCGCGCGGTGGTGCCGACTACCTCTTGCTGCGGCTTCAGCGCCCGGCGACGACCGCGCGCATCGGCCTCGCCGACGGCCTCGTCGTGACCTTCGTCGCGGACGATCGCGGCGTCGTGCGCGACGAAGGCGTGCCGACGGGCGCGCTCGACGTCTTCGCCGACGACACGCCTCTGCGCTGAGCAGGCACGTCCGTCATCGCACCCTTTACGCGACGACGCGCGCGGAACAGGCGCGACATCACGGTGCCGATCGGCACGTGCAGATCGGTGGCCATCTCGGCGTACGTGTAGCCGTCGAAATCGGCGCGCACGATGAGCTCCAGGTCCTGCGCCGCCAGGCGTGGGCAGCAGCCGCGCAGCTCGGCGGCCACGGACGGCTCCACCACCGCCGCGTGCGGCTCGACTGCATACGCGGCACGAGCGCGCGCATAGCGTGCCCCGCGGCGACGCTCGCCGGCGTGCAGGTTGAACAGGATGCGCGTCAGCCACGCACGCAGGTCGCTGCCAATACGGAAACCCGTCTGGAACCGCAGCGCCCGCGCGATGGTCTCCTGCACGAGGTCTTCCGGATCGCGGCACAGGCGTCGCGCGATGGCGGTCAGTCGGGGCAATTCGGGGACGAGATGGGCTTGAAAGGTTTCCATGCCGAGGGATTCAGCAAGGCGCGTGCCCCCGGCCAAACCCGCGACCGCATGGGCGCGACCACCCCTCGTGCGCTGCCATCTTGCACTTTGGTCCGGGGACTCGCTCGCTCCCGTGACAACCTGGCAATGAGCTCAACCAAGCGCGTGCGGTAGCGCATCCGCAATCTCGCCGGCCAGCACGCCGCGCGAGGTCTCGGCCGCGAGCAGATCCGCCGCGGTCGCGTGCAGAAACACCGCCGCGGCGACGCTCTCGAACACCGGTGCGTTGCGGTTTGCGCACAGGGCCGCGGTGGCGCCCGTCAGGACGTCGCCCGTGCCGCCGACGCCGAGCACGGGACCACCGGCCGCGCACAGCAGCACGCGACCATCCGGCGAGGCCACCAGCGTGCGTGCGCCCTTGAGCGCCACGATCGCGTCGTACTTCTTCACGAGCGCCTTCACCGCTGCGTAGCGGTCGGCCTCGATGTCCCGGACCGTCGTGCCGAGGAGGCGCGCGGCCTCGCCCGGATGCGGCGTGAGCACCACGGTGCCCGATCCCGGCCGCCCCGCGAGGATGCTCGGACGGTGCGCGAGGTGGTTGAGACCATCGGCGTCGAGCACCACCGTCACGCCCTCCGCGATGGCCGCGTACACGAGCTTCTCGATGACCTCGGCGAACGCCGGCGCGGTCGAGACCCCCGGACCGATGGCGACGACGCGCTTGCCGTTCACCTCGGCGACGAGCGCCGCGACCGCCTTGCCGACGTCGAGCCCGTGCCCCCCTTCGGGATCTGCACCGGGATAGCCAAACGTCATGAGCTCGGCCAGCTTGCCGTCGACGCGGGCCTGCGCCGACAGCGGCGTCGCGAGCGTGACCAGCCCCGCGCCCGCCCGCAGCGCCGCACGACCCGCGAGCAGCGATGCGCCGATCTTGCCGACGGAGCCGGCGAGGAGGAACACGTGGCCGTGCGTGCCCTTGTGACCGAGCGGATCGCGCACGCGAAACGGCGCGAGGATGCTCTCGTCGAGGAGGCGCACCTTCACGTCGTCCGCGAGCGACGCCGCGAGACCGATGTCGGCAACGATGATCTCGCCCGCGAACGTGAAGCCCGGCGCCGCGTAGAGACCGCGCTTGGCGTAGCCGAACGTCACGGTCGTAGTCGCGCGAACGATCGGGCCGGTCGCGACCCCGCGATCCGAGTCGAGCCCCGAGGGGACGTCGACAGCGACGATGGGAGTCTCGTGCGCGTTCATCTTCTCGATGGCGACAGCAGCGTCACCCTCGATCGCCCTCGACAGCCCCGTGCCGAACAGCGCGTCGACGAGCACCGCGTGCGGGTGTGACGCGAGCTTCAGCTCGAGTGCATCGAGGCCCCACGAGACGTCGAGGTGCTGACAGCCCTTGAGGCACACCTTCGCGTCATCGCTCAGCTTGCCCTCTTCGCCGATCATCACGACGACCGCGTGGAGCCCTCGCGCGACGAGGGTGCGCGCGGCGACGAGCCCGTCGCCGCCGTTGTTGCCCGTACCCGCGACGACGACGAAGTGATCGCCGTGCTTTTCGGCCTCGGCAGCGACGGCACGCCCGGCCGTCTCCATGAGCGCGAGGGACGGTACACCGACCTCGTCGATGGTGTGACGATCGAAGCTCCGCATCTCTGCGACTGTGACGAGTGGCTGCATGTCAGTCCTCCGATTCGGCGATGACGACGGCGACCGCAGCGTCGGCCGCGTGCGTGAGCGAGACGTGCATGCGCGCGACACCGAGCGCCGCGACGGCCTCTGCCGCGGGGCCGTGGAGACGCAGCCGCGGGCGTCCGTCCGCCTCGCGGATCACCTCGACGTCATGCCAGCTCTGACCGCGCAGTACGGAGCATGCTTTGACCGCGGCCTCCTTCGCGGCGAAGCGCGCAGCGTAGTGCTGCGCCGGCTCCTGAGAGACGTTGCAGTCGGCGCGCTCACCGTCGGTAAACACGCGCGCCTCGAAGCGGCCACCGTGCCTGGCGATGGCGTCTCTCATGCGTGAGATCGGGCACAGGTCGATGCCGATACCGACGATCACGCCCGCGCCTCCAGCATCGCGACTCGCATCTCCCGGACCGCGCGCTCCATTCCGACGAGCACCGCGCGCGCCACGATCGCGTGACCGATGTTGAGCTCGACGATGGCCGGGATCGCCGCGATGGGTCCGACGTTGCCGTAGTCGAGGCCGTGACCTGCGGCGACGTGCAGGCCAAGTGACTGTCCGAGCTCCGCCGCGGTGCGCAGGCGGGCGAGCTCACCGGCAGCGTCGCCGTGGTTCGCCTCGTCGCGCGGGGTCCACGCCTCGCAGTAGTCGCCGGTATGCAGCTCGATACGCGGGCAGCCGAGCGCGTGCGTCGCGCGCACCGCGGCCTCCGTCGGATCGATGAAGAGGCTCACCGGGATGCCCGCGGCCGCGAGCGCGCGCACGGCCTTCGCCGTCGCAGCCGAGGTGACGTCGAGCCCACCCTCGGTCGTGCGCTCCTCGCGCTTCTCGGGCACGAGCGTGACGACGTCCGGCTTCGTAGCAAGCGCGATACCGACCATCTCGTCGGTCGCGGCCATCTCGAGGTTGAGCACGCCGCGGCAGGTCTCGCGCATCACGAGGACGTCGCGATCCTGGATATGCCGTCGATCTTCGCGCAGGTGGATCGTGATGCCGTCCGCGCCCGCGAGCTCGCACAGCGACGAGGCCCAGGACGGGTCGGGGTACCGCGTGCCGCGTGCCTGACGCAGCGTCGCGACGTGATCGACATTGATGTGCAACTTCATGGCGCGGACTTTCACGGGCAGTTGGGATCGGGCGAGCAGCTACCCGCGATCACGCCCTCGAGACAGCAGTTGTTGCCGACGCAACCCAGAAGGCAGGTCGACGTGCACGTGCAGCCGCCGGAGACGGGCGAGGCCATGTCGACCGCGCTGCCGGCATCCACGGTGGTGCCGCTGCAGCTCCCCGCGGTGCAGGTCCCGTTGCACACGATGCCGCAGCCGCCGCAGTTGTTGATGTCGGAGTTGAGGCTCTTGCAGCCGTTGTCGCCGCAGCAGCTCTGGCCGGCACCGCAGGTCGAGCCCGTGGGTGGGCAGCCGCACGCCCCGCTCACACACGACGTGCCGACGGAGCAGACGATGTCGCAGCCGCCGCAGTTCTTGGAGTCACTCGTGGTGTCGACGCAGAGCGCGCCACAGCAGCTGCCCGCGCAGTACGTGGGGTTGTCGGGGCAGATGTTCTGCGGCTTGCCGTGGCTCACAGTGGTCCCGCCGTTCGCGCAGCCGTCGTTCGCACAGAAGACGAGCAGGAGGCTCAGCGCGACTACTACCTTCGTCATCAACCGCATCCCCGCTCGAGGGCGCGACCGATCTCCTCGGCGTAGCCCCGGATGACGGCCTCGTCGGGACCTTCGACCATGACGCGCGCCTTGTGTTCGGTGCCGGAGTAGCGCACGAGCACGCGCCCCTCCTTGCCGAGCTTGGCCTCCACCTGCGAGACGAGCTTGCTCACGTCGGTGAGCGTCTCGAGCGGGCGCTTCTCCCTGACCTTCAGGTTCACGAGGACCTGCGGATAACGCGTCATCACCTGGCGCAGCTCCGACAGCGGTTTGCCGCTCTCGAGCATGACCGCGAGGACCTGCAACGCCGCGAGCACGCCGTCGCCGGTCGTCATGTGATCGAGGAACACGAGGTGTCCCGACTGCTCACCGCCGAAGTTGTAGCCGTGCTTGCGCATCTCCTCGACGACGTAGCGGTCGCCGACCGACGTGCGCACGAGCTTGCCACCCGCTTTGTCCACCGCGCGCTCGAGGCCGAGGTTGGACATGACCGTGGCGACGATGGTGTCCTTCTTCAGCTCCTTGCGCTCGAGCATGCGGAGCCCGACCATCGCCATGATGGTGTCGCCGTCGACCTCTTCGCCGTTCTCGTCCGCGACGATGACGCGATCGGCGTCCCCGTCGACCGCGATGCCGAGGTTGGCGCGGTAGCGCTTCACCATCTCGCACATCTTGCCGGGGTGCAGCGCGCCGCAGTCCTCGTTGATGTTGGTGCCGTTCGGCTCGTCGCCTACCTGGATGACCTCGGCGCCGAGCTCCTGGAACACCCACGGCGCGACCTTGTATGCGGCGCCGTTGGCGGTATCGACGACGATACGCAGCCCGTCGAGCGTGAGGTGGCGCGGGAACACGCTCTTCAGGAACACGGTGTAGCGCCCGCGCGAGTCCTCGATCTTCGTGGCCCGGCCGATGTGCGCCGAGGATGGCGTGTGCTTGTCGAGCTCCGTGCCGGTGATGAGCTCCTCGAGGTGCATCTCGACCTCGTCGGGCAGCTTGAAGCCGTCAGCCGCGAAGATCTTGATCCCGTTGTCCTGATACGGATTGTGCGAGGCCGAGATGACGATGCCCGCGTCGGCGCGCATCGACGAGGTGATGAAGGCGATCCCCGGCGTCGGCAGCGGGCCGCAGATCATGACATCCGCGCCCATCGAGCAGATGCCGGCCGCGATGGCCTGCTCGAACATGTAGCCCGAGAGCCGCGTGTCCTTGCCGATGACGATACGGCCGCGGCGCGACTTGTGGCGAAAGTGGTAGGCGACAGCGCGACCGAGCCGCATCGCCGTCTCCGGGGTCATGGGTTCGACGTTGGCGACACCGCGCACGCCGTCGGTACCGAAGAGTCGTCGCGAGCTCGCAGCTGTGGCCATCGTGGCCGTCATCCTACTCCCGGTGGTGCCGCGTAGAAAGCAGCGCGGTATCCGGCCTGACCTCGGCGGCGACACCCGATGGGAGCCCCGTCACGTCGATGCGCTTCTTGTAGAGCGCGGGCGGCCGACCGTCCTCGAGCCGAGCATCGAGCACGAGCTGAATAGAGGTGGGCGACACGCGCCGCACGAGATCGAACGGACCGCGCAGGATGACCTGCGCCACCTTCGGGTCGACGTCGGCATCGAGGTGCGTCAGCCCCGCGACCCCGATCTTCACGCCGTCCAGCGAGCGCTCGACGATGGCGGGCCGAACGTCGGCAGTGACCGTGACCGAGCCCGCGTTCAGGTACTGCACGGTGCGCGGCGGCGCCTCGAGCGAGATGCTATCGCGCACGGCGCCGGTGGCGTCCTCGATGCGGAACGGCCTCGTCGTCACCCGCTCGATGTGAGCGATGACCCGCTTCGGGCCGGCGATGCGCACGTGATCCGGCTCCACCGTGATCGAAGCGACGCGAAAGCCGTCGCGCGGCTGCCCTTCGAGGAGCGGCTGCACGGGGACGTCTCGCTCGGCGCGCGGCTCGAAGTCGAGCTTGGTCTGGGTCGGCACCATCGACACGACGCGCAGACCGGCGGGCAGGCTGACCATGCTCTCCGAGAAGTGGAGCACCGACTCCTTCGTGCGCGACAGATCGATGCGGATGGGCTCGAGCTCGCGCTCGTCGAGCTTCTGGATCTTGGTCCACGGGCCGCGGATCGCGAGCTTCACCTCCGACACCGGGTCCGAGACGAGCACGCGATCGGTCGGCAGCGTGTAGATGACGCGCACGAACACACCAGTCGCCGAGTCCTTGTCGCTGCGCACGACGACGAACAGCGCGATGGCGATGACCAGCGCGGCGAGCTTGAGCGGGATGTCGTGGGTCAGCGCCCGCCAGACCGCGGCGCGCATCAGTGGCTCTCCGTGTCGGGGACGATGCTCTTCACCTCGACGTCGGCGGTGCTGGTGGTCGAGCCGTCACCGTCGGGGTCGGTGTCGATGCGCGGCGCTCGGACGATCGGCATGCGCTGGCTCGGACGGGAACGCGCGGTGTCGTACTGACCGGTCTTGCGCACGGGCTGCGTGGCGGTGCGACGACGTCGCGCGAGCTTGTTGTCCTTCTGGAAGAGCCCGAGCAGCGCCTTGCGCAGCGTGGCCGCGTCCAGATCGCGCGCGACGTTGCCGCCGAAGCACAGCGAGATAGTGCCGCGCTCCTCGGAGACGACGACCGACACGGCGTCGGTCTCCTCGGTGACGCCGATGGCTGCGCGGTGTCGCGTGCCGAGCGCCTTGTCGAGGCGCGCGTTGGCGGACAGCGGCAGCACGGCGGCGGCCTGCGAGATGCGTAGCTCCTTGATGATGACCGCACCGTCGTGGAGCTTGTTCTCTGCGTCGGGCAGGAAGATGGCGACGAGCAGCTCTTCGGAGACCTTGGCGCGGACCTCGATGCCCTGCTCGGTGAGGTGATCGGTGAGGTCTGCGTCGCGCTCGATGACGATGAGCGCGCCGGTGCGCAGGAGCGCGAGACGCTCGGCCGCACGGATGACCTCCTCGAAGACCTCGGTGCGCTCGTAGGTCCTCGACGTGAACCACAGCCCCTGGCCCATTCGCATGAGGGCGCGCCGCAGATCGTGCTGGAACACGACAATGAGGAACACGATGGAAAAGCTGAGCACGTGATCGAGCAGCCACGACAGCGTGGTGAGCTCGAGCTGCTTCGCCGCGAAGATCGCCGCACCGACAGCGGTGAGCCCGAGCAGCATCTGCGCGGCGCGCGTGCCGCGCAGCAGCGTCAGCACGCGATAGACGATGTACTGCACGACGAGCACGTCGAGCACCGTCACGACGGCCTCGCGTGGCGTCAGCGCGTGCAACCAGTCCAGTGCATTCGACAGCACGGGCTCATGGTAGCCCCGAGGAGGTCCGCGCGGCCTGACAAAGCGGTCCTGGCGCTCGTTCCAGCGTCCGATCACACGTTCGAGCCCACCGCGAAACCGTCCAGCTGCAGCTCGAGCGTCATCCAGCCCGTCGGCGCAATGCTCTGCTGGGCCATCGACGACACCGTCTCACCACGTGCACCGGCACGGCCGGGTCGGTGTGGCGGATCCTAGCCGCTTCGTACGATCGCGCCTGCCACGCGCAGCGATCGCGCCTGTCTCGTCACGTCGTGAACACGGATCACGTCCGCGCCGTTCCACACCGCGATCGCACCCGCAGCAGCCGTCGCCTCTTCGCGGTCGTCCATCGCCCAGATGCCGCCGACCTCGGCGAGGAAGCGCTTGCGCGAGAGTCCCACCACGATTGGAAAGCCCAGCGTGCGGAGCTCGTGGAGATGTGCGAGCAGCGTGAGGTTGTGCTCGGCGCGCTTCGCGAAGCCGAGGCCCGGATCGACGAAGATTCGTTCTGGAGCGACCCCCGCCGCACCCGCGGCCGCGACGCGCGCGCCGAGCTCGTCGCGCACCTCGGCCACCACGTCACGATAATCGGCGAGGTCGTTCATCGTGGCCGACGTGCCGCGCGTGTGACCGAGGATCACGTACGCGCCAGTACTCGCGACGACGTCCAGGAGCGCCGGATCCATGAGGCCACCCGAGACGTCGTTGATGATCTCGGCACCCGCAGCGATGGTCTGTGCGGCGACCTCGGCCTTGTACGTGTCGATGCTGATCGTGAGCTGGGGAGCGAGCGCACGGACGACCGGAAGTACCCGCGCGAGCTCCTCTTCGAGCGAGACCGGCGTCGCGTGCGGTCGCGTCGACTCGCCGCCGACGTCGACGATATCGACGTTGCTGCCCCACGAGCGAGCGAGCGCGATGCTCGCATCCGGACCACGACCGCCATCGGAGAACGAGTCGGGCGTGAGGTTGAGGATCCCCATGCACAGCGGTCCACCGATGAGGCGACCGCCGCACCGGGCGAGGAGAACGGCGCTAGGCTTTTTCAGGCTCGTCGCTGAGGATCGGGCGCGGAGCGAAGATGCTGGGGCGCTTCTCCTTCGGCTCGGGCGCGGGCGCGACGGCTGCACGAGGCGGCGCACGACGGACGACACTACCACCGCCGAGGATGGTCTCGATGTCGGCGAGGTCGATGGTCTCGACCTCGAGCAGCGTCTCGGCGATGTTCTTCAGCGCCTCCTGCTGCTCGCTCAGGATCTTATGTGCGACCTCGTAGCCGGACATGACGATGCGGCGAACTTCCGAGTCGATGGTACGCGCCGTCTCTTCGGAGTACGGCTGCGCGTGTCCCATCTCCCGGCCGACGAAGGGGTTCTCTTCCTTCTTGCCGAACGTGAGCGGACCGAGCTTTTCGCTCATGCCCCACTCGCACACCATGCGGTGCGCGAGGTCGGTGGCCTTCTCGAGATCGTTGCCCGCGCCCGTCGTCTGGTGGCCGAACACGAGCTCCTCGGCGATACGCCCCCCGAGGCAGATGGCGATGCGATCCTGCGCCCACTCCTTCGAGTACGACAGACGATCCTCGACGGGGAGCTGCTGCGTGACACCGAGCGCGGGACCGCGAGGAATGATGGTGACCTTGTGCACGGGATCGGCGCCGGGCAGCGAGCGCGCGACGAGGGCGTGACCCGCCTCGTGGTAGGCGGTGGTGCGCTTCTCGCGATCGGAGATGACCATCGACCTTCGCTCGGGACCCATGAGGACCTTGTCCTTGGCCTCCTCGAAGTCGTGCATGTCGACGCGGTCCTTGTCCTTGCGCGCGGCGAGCAGCGCGGCCTCGTTGACCAGCGACTCGAGGTCGGCGCCGGAGAAGCCGGGCGTGCCCTTGGCGATGACGTCGAGCATGACCTCGGCCGCGATGGGGACGCGGCGCGTGTGGACCTTGAGGATGCCCTCGCGACCCTTCACGTCCGGGCGCGGCACGACGATACGACGATCGAAGCGGCCAGGCCGGAGCAGCGCGGGATCGAGGACGTCGGCGCGATTGGTCGCGGCGATGAGGATGACGCCGTCGTTGGACTCGAAGCCGTCCATCTCCACGAGGAGCTGGTTGAGCGTCTGCTCGCGCTCGTCGTGACCGCCGCCCATACCGGCGCCGCGGTGGCGACCCACGGCGTCGATCTCGTCGATGAAGATGATGCACGGCGCGTTCTTCTTGCCCTGCTCGAAGAGGTCACGCACACGGCTCGCACCGACGCCGACGAACATCTCGACGAAGTCCGAGCCCGAGATGCTGAAGAAGGGCACGCCGGCTTCACCCGCGATGGCGCGGGCGAGCAGCGTCTTGCCCGTACCGGGCGGGCCCATCATGAGCACGCCCTTCGGGATGCGACCGCCGAGCTTGGTGAACTTCTTCGGGTCCTTGAGGAAAGCGATGATCTCCTCGACCTCGTCCTTGGCCTCCTCGACGCCAGCGACGTCGGCGAACGTGATCTTGTTCTGGTGCTCGCCGAGGAGCTTGGCCTTCGACTTGCCGAAGCTCATGGCCTTGCCGCCGCCCGACCGCACCTGCCGGAAGAGGAAGAAGAACATGACGATGAGGACGAGGATCGGCAGCCACGAGCCGAGGAAGATCGGCCAGAAGCCGCCTTCGTCCTTCTCTTCGATCTCGTAGTTGACCGACTGGTCGGCCTTGGGACCGGCCTTGTCGAGCCTGGCGAGCACCTCGGCGGACGCGGGGCCGAGCGTGCGGAACTTGCGCCCATCCTTGTAGTCGCCGTTCCAGTGGTCGCCGCGGACGATGACCTTCTTGATGTTCTCGGGGTGCGCCTGGACCTCCTGCATGAACGCGCCGAAGGTGATCTTCTCCTCGGTGTCCTTCGCGGGGCCTCGGTACAGCTGGTAGGCCACGACGAAGCCCAAAATGAGCACCGCCCAGATGACCATCGTCTTGTGCGCCTGTCGCAACGGAACCTCTCTCGATCTTGCGCGGCCGCTGAAGTGAGCACGGCTGCGCGAACTGCAAGTTATCGCATGGATTCTACACGCGTCAACGCGCGCTACTCCCCTGCGCGACGCCCTCGGATGGCACGTGGCCGTAGCCCCGAAGATGGCCATTCCCAGGCCAGTCCGCCAGCCCCGGGTCCCTCGGCCGCGAGGCCCACCCAGCGGACCCTGCCCGGGATCCCGGCGCCCGATTGCTCGGCCAGCGCCCACAATCGCCCGCGCTCCGGCCGCGCGACCTTCTTGTCCACCAGCAGATCGGAGAGCTTGCCCTTGTCCACCCGGTCGCCCGCGCGCGGCCTGCGGAACACGAGCGTGGCGCCGGACGACAGCAGCTTCTTCGGCACGCGCACGATGAGCGCGCCGAGCTCGTACGTCCCGGCGGCGCGCACCGGCACCTCGTCCGGTGCAGGCTGCACGAGGTGTGGCTCACCGATTCGCAGCCGGCTGTAGCGGCGCTCCGCGACCTGCCCCTGCGGTAGATCGATCTGCGAGGTGCCGTGGCGCCCGCGACACAGGCGCAGCAGCGCATCGAGCGGTACGCGATCACCGGGCACGCCGACCTCCTCGCACATCTCGCGGAGGATGCGTGCCTGGAGCGCGAGGTGCAGGCCGCTCATGCCCTCGAGGTCGACGAGACCGCCGGGCACGGTGAAAGTGGCCCTCGCTCGCGCGGCCTCGCCGTCGAGGTACTCCGCGTCGAGGCGCAGGCGCTCGGACAGGCGCACGAGCGCGCGATCGAGATCGGGGCGCTCTGCGCGCAGCAACGGGAGCACGCGCTGGCGGATGCGACTGCGGCGGTAGCGCAGGTCCTCGTTGGTGGGATCGCGGACCACCCCGAGACCCTCGTGCTCGACGTATGCCTCGACCTCCGCGCGCGTGACCTCGAGCAGCGGACGCACGAGGCAGAGGTGCTCCGTCGCCACGCCCGCGTCGGCCAGCGCGCCGAGCATGCGCCTGGGCGCCATCGCACCCAGCCCGCGCGAGCCCGCACCGCGGAGCAGGTGGTCGATGAGGGTCTCTGCCTGATCCGATGCGGTGTGGCCGAGCACGATGGCCTCGGCGCCGCACGCGACGGCCGCGCGAGCGAGCGCCCCGTAGCGGGCATCGCGCGCGCCACGCGGCGACTTGTCGACGAGGTTCACGCGCTCCACCGTGCCCGCGACGCCGAGGTGATGCGCGACCTCGAGCGCGCCCTGCGCCTCGCGCGCAGAGCCATTGCGGAGGCCATGATCGACGACACACACGTCGAGCGCGAGCTGGTGCTCCTCCTTCAGCGCGACGAGCACGTCGAGGAGCACGCGCGAGTCGGGACCGCCGGACAGCGCGAGCAGCACGTGACCGTTCGACGGACGGAGCCCACCCTCCCCGAGCGCGAGCGAGACGGCGCGCCGCACCTCGGCGACCACCGTGACGGGATCGGCTGTGCTGCGGCGTGCACGCGAAGAGCTCTGCTTCCGGGCGTTCACGGCCCGACGCTAGCACGATCCTTCGTGCTAGTTATTCGACCGATGCGTCGCGCGGCCGTGACTTCGTTCGCTCTCGCTTGCGTGCTCGGCCTGCCTGCCGCGCGGGCCGCCGATCGCGTTGCTGATCGGGCGGCCGACAAGTCGATCGAGCTCTACGCCACCACCGACATCCATGGGCACCTCGAGCCATCCCTGTGGCGGCACGGCGTGAGCGCAGATCCCGCGCACCCGATCCTCGGTGGCGGGCTCGCGCTGCTCGGCGGCTTCCTCGCGAACGCACGTGCGCACTACCCCGGCCGCGTGCTCCTCGTCGACGGCGGCGATCTGTTCCAGGGCACGCTCGCGTCCAACCAGACCGAGGGTGCGTCGATGCTGCGCGGCCTCGACCAGCTCGGCTATGCAGCCGCGGCGGTCGGCAACCACGAGTTCGACTACGGCCCCGCCGGTCCCGCGCCCACGCCCACGGCCGCGGGCGAAGATCCGCGCGGCGCGCTGAAGTCACGGATGAAGGAAGCGACCTTCCCGCTGCTCGGCGCCAACATCACGCTCGCCGATGGCACGCACCCGTTCCCCACGTACATCATCAGGAACGTCGACGGCATCCCGGTCGGCATCGTCGGCGGCACCAGCGAGAGCCTCTTCGAGACGACGATCCGCGCGAACCTCGAGGGGCTCGTCGTGGGCCCGCTGGCACCCGCGCTCCTCGCCGCGGCGCGGCAAGCCCGCGCCCATGGTGCCCGCGTCATCGTCGTGACCGTGCACGCCGGCGCGGAGTGCGATCGCTCGCAGCGCGCGCTCACCGATCGCGACCACGATGCCCTCGACCACTGCACGCGCGACTCCGAGATCGAGGTGCTCGCGCACGCGTTCGCCACCGAGGCACGCAAGGGCGGCATCCGCGTCTCGGCGATCGTCGCCGGCCACACGCACCAGCCAAACACGATGATCATCGACGGCATCCCGGTCATCCAGTCCGGTCAGAACGGGCACTACCTCTCGCACGTCACGTTGCATGTGAGCGGCCACGGAAAGAGCGCAACGCCGACGGGTCGCTTCGAGATCGAGCGCTCCATCGAGGTGTGCGCCCGCTACGACGATCACGAGCGCTGCGCGCCGCCCGACGACGCGACGGCGCACCAGGCCTCGTACTTCGGGCTCGTGTCGCCGGACGCTGCCGTGACCGCGGCGATCGCCGCGGATCTCGCTCGCGCGCACGCGCTCGCCGATCGACCCGTCGGCGTCACGCTGCCCGTCGGTCTTCCCACCGAGTACTCGAGCGAGAGCCCGCTCGGGAACTTCTTCGCGGATGCGCTGCGTCGCGCCACGAAGGCCGACGTCGGCATCATGAACGCGGGCGGCATCCGCGCCTCGCTCCCCGTCGGCCCGCTGACGTACGGCGCGCTGTACGAGACGTTCCCGTTCGACAACGTCGTCATCGCCATCGACCTCACCGGTGCCGAGCTGTACGCGCTCGCCGAGCACAACCTCGCGAGCCCCTTCGGCGCGCTCTCGTACTCGGGGCTACACGTCGTCTGCGTGTGCGAGGCCGGTCACGAAAAGACGACACTGACGCTCACGAACGGCAAGCCCATCGACCGCGCAGCCCACTATCGCATCGGCACCGTCGACTTCCTCGCGAGCGGTGGCGACGGGATGCTCGTCCGGCCCGCGACGCCATCGCTCACGCTCGGCACGGTACGCGCGGTCCTCGAGGAGGCGCTGCACGCCCATGGAGGGGTCCTGCTCCCGAGCGAGCCCGGCCTCTTCGACCTCGTCCGTCGTCGCGTCGACGTGCCGATGCCGCGCCCCGTGCACTGCCCTTGAAGCCGGCGGTCGTCATCTGAGCTCTACGCGGCGTCGGCAGCGTTCCTCCCGGCGCGGGCATCCCGCTCGTCGCGCCATCCGCGCGCATCGCGGTGAACGCAGCGCTCGACGACCTGCGCCGCCGTCGCCGCTAGGATTTCTTGTCGAGGAGCAGCGTCGCGGGCAAAAGGATGAGCGCCGCGATCACGCAGGTGACCTCGCCGAGGATCGCGAGCTTGCCGAAGGACACGAGCGCGCGGTTGTCGGCGATGATGAGCGTCCCATAGCCGATGATGGTGGTGACCGAGCACAGGAAGATGGCGCCGCCGGTCTCGCGGAGCGCGATGCGCAGACGCGAGAGCCTGCCCTCTGCGTCGTCGCTCACCTTCGCGTCGTGGAAGCGGGTGTAGAGGTTGATGGTGTAGTCGACCGCGATGCCAAAGGTGGTGGGCAGCGCGACGAAGTTGAAGAAGTTGATCTTCACCTTGTCCATCGAGGCGATGCCGACCATCCACAGCACGCCGATGACGAGCGCGCCGGTCACGTGTGCGGTCGAACGGCCCCCTCGTAGCGCGAGGAACACGAAGAGGATCACGCACACGAACGCGAGCGCGGTGGTGCGCGGTGCATCGTGCGTGATCATGCGAAGGATGTCGGAGAAGATGACCGCGTCCCCCGACGAAGTGACGACCCGACCGTGACCGAGGTCGATCCGACGGATCGCGTCGGTGAAGGCGAAGAGGTACTCCTGCACGGCGAGATCGCGACCGTTGGGTGGGTAGATGGCGACGAGGCGGCCCACCTCGCCCGAGACCTCGCGGAACGGCCGCACGAGCTCCTCGGGCAGATCCTTGAGCTGCACGTCCTCGAAGACGATCTCGGAGCGCAGCTCATCGACAGTCTTCCTGTCCTCGGGTGAGAGCGCATCGACCGGTAGCGCGTCGATGCGATCGGCGATCCGGTGCGCGATGACGAGCTTCTTCGCGGCGTCCTTCGGCAGCATCGAATAGATGGATCTGCAGGTCTTGATGGGCGCCTTGGCCTCGCCTTCGCGCGCGACCCAGTCGTCCATCTTCGCGCAGACCTCCTTGGCCTCCTCGAGGCTGTCGGTGACGACGAACGCCGGCGTCATCGATTGCTTACGAATATCGGCTACACGTTTGTCGAGACGCGCAGTGCTCGTCTCGCCGTGCTCCTTGTTGCGCAGGTTGCGGCTGTCGGTCTCGAGCGCGTCCGGCAGGAAGCGCACGAACACCACGACCGAGACCGCCGAGAACGCGAGTGCGATCACGAGCACCGTCCGCGGAAACTTGAGCGGTAGCTCCACGAGGAAGCTCGGCCAGTGCGCGCCGCCACCGGTGTGGCGCACGGTCGGCGAGAGGCGCTCCGACATGACGAGCAGCGCGGGCAGCAGCGTGAACGATAGCAGCCAGCAGAACAGGATGCCGCCGCCACCGATGATCGCGAAGTGACGGAACGACGAGATCTGCGCGATGAGGAGCGTGCCGAACGAGACCGCCGTCGTACCCGCGGCCGTGAGCGTGGCGAGCCACGTGCCACCGAGCGCGCGGGCGAGCGAGTCCTCCGGCTCGGCACCGCGGCGTCGCTCCTCGAGGTAGCGCGCGAGGAGGATGACGCCGTAGTTGATGCCGGTCCCCATGATGATCGATCCAAGGAACGCCGTCTGGATGTTGAGGTAGCCGACCGCGACGGCGGCGAGCCCGAATGCCCACGCGCAGCCGCAGACGAGCGTGGCGCCGAGGAGCGCGATGACGCGGATGCGCCGGAAGTAGATGGTGACCGCAACGCCGATGAGCCCGATGCACAGGCCAGCCGTCGACACGAGATCACGCTTCACGGCGTCCTGCTCGTCGAGCCCGACGTAGTAGGCACCGGTGAACGAGAACTTCATCGCGGGGTTGAACGACGCCGGATGGAGGCTCTCGCCGACCTGCCGCACGTGCTCGACGAAGGCGCGCGCGACCTTCGCATCGGCACCCGATGCACGCGGCCGGATGAAGATTGCGATGAGCTTGCCGTCCGGAGACGCGTAGTAGCCGTTCACGAAGCGCTTCAGGTCGCCCTGCGCCTCGTCGAGCCGCCTGGTGATGTCGCCGAGCCCGCCCTTCTTCGCGGCCGCGGGCGGCTCGTCATCGAGGTCGAGGTCGTACGGGACGGGTGAGGCCGCGAGCTTCTTCTCGGTGATGCCGGCCTTCAGGTCCTCGTCGATGGCGAGGAGGTCCTTCTCGGGCAGGTACACCGCGGCGTGCTTGCGATAAAAGCGCGTGAGCGCATCGACCTTGTAGTCGACGTTCGCGATCTGCGGGCCCATCTCCTTCTGCAGCGCGACGACGAAGGCATCGGCGAACTTCTGGTTCGCTTCACGATCCGGGGACTCGACGCCGACGGTGAGCGAGGCCGTCGAACCGATGCGGGCCATGAGCTTGTGGAGGTCCTCGACGGACGGATAGCCACGCGGCAGCACGGCATACCACTCGGTGGAGATGGTCAGCCGCGACGAGAGCCCGACCGCGATACCGGTCAGCGCGAGGCAGATCAGGATCACCGCGGTGGTGCGCGCGTGCAGAAAGCGCGCGTAGCGAACGATCCACGGCGCGGGAGGACGGAGCGAGTCGGTGTTCTTCATCGGGAAGAGGCCTCTGCGGGTGTTGCAAGCTCGTCCTTGACGTCGGCGACGAGGCGGAGCCCGGTCGCGCCCACGAGCACGACCGGGAGGAGCTGCATGAGGTGATAGACGAGCCCGAACGCGAGCGCGTCCGAGAGCGGAACGCCGACGACGGACAGGCCGGCGATGATGCCGGCCTCGAGCGCACCAAGCTGCCCGGGCGTCGACGGCACCGCGATGGCGAGGTTGCCGCCCAGGAGCACGAGCGCAGGCGTGGCCCACGGCACGTGGATCGACAGCGCGCGCAGCACGAGCCACACCATCGCAGCGTCGACCGCGTACGCGAGCACGCTGTACAGCGCCGCGAGCGCGATTGGCATCGGCGAGCGCATCGACGAGAGCCCGCTCGCGAGCGCGTGCCACCTCGAGCTCTCGGCCCGCCCCAGCACGCGCGCGAGCACGACCGCGACGACGAGCGACGACAATCCACCGACAGCGATGACCTCGATGGACAGGCGCGCCCAGTGCGGCAGCGGCATGACGAACGGCAGGGGCAGCACGATCACGAGCAGCCCGAGCACCTCGAAGAGCTTCTCGACGACGAGCGGGCCGACCGCATCGGAGAGCGGGAGGCCGTCGCGACGACGCAGGAGCACCACCCGCAGCGCCTCGCCGGCACGCGCGGGCAGGACCGCTGAGGCCGCGTACGACGTCACGAGGTAGTGGTAGAGCCGCCAGTACGCGACGCGCCCACCGAGCAACACGCGCCACCGCGCCGTCTTGCACGCGAGGTTGACGAAGTTGAGCGCCGCCGCGGCGAGGACGAGCGGCCACGACGCGCGAGCGAGGGCGGCGCCGAACTCGCGCCACTGCACGTTCTCGAAGAGCAGCGCGGCGAGGCCGATGAGCACCGCGGCCGACAGCACCTGCAGCGCGAGGCGCAGCCTCGACCGACGCTCAGCCGGCATTCATGATCTCGGGAACGGTGACGAGCGACACGCCACGGTCACGAGCAACGGTCAGGATGCGACGAAGCGCTGCTGCGGTCTGGGTGCGATCGGCGCCGAGGGTGCCATCGTGCAGGAGGAGGATCTCACCGTCGTCCAGGCAGCCGATCGCGCGCTGGGCGATGACCTCGACGCCGGGACGATCGGTGTCCCACACGCCGTGGCTCCAGGCGACGAGGCGCAGGTCGCGCTGCGCGAGCGCCGACGGCAGGAACGGCGACTTGAAGCCGTGCGGCGCACGAAACCAGCGCGGCTCGGGTGCGCCTGCGGACACGATGGCCTCGCGCGCGCCGTCGAGCTCCCGCGCGACGTCGGCTGCCGATAGCCACGCGAGCTTGCGGTGCGCATCGGTGTGGCTCCCGACGACATGACCCTCGTCGGCCATGCGGCGCACGAGCTCGGGGTACTGGCGCACGGCTTCACCGACGACGAAGAACGTGGCACGAGCGCCGTGCTCGCGGAGCGCGTCGAGGATGGCCGCGGTATCGGCGCCGTTGGGACCATCGTCGAAGGTGAGCGCGACGCGCGGCGCGCCCGAGGACGGCAGCCCACGGCGGGGCGAGCGACCGGGCAGATCGACGTCGGGCAGGTAGACCCACGCGAGGTACGCGCCGGCCGAAAGCAGGAGCACGAGCGCCACTGCGGCGCTCGTGCGAGGACCACCCTGCCCCATCGCTGCGATCGTCCCGAGCCAGCCGACGCAGACGAGCGCGCACGCGGTGATCAGGATCACGCGAACGACGATCTTCGTGGGGGCGGTGCCCATCTCCGTCATGTAGCCACAACGCTGCGATCGGTCAACCGTCGAGACGGTCCGTCACGTCGACGGCTCACCCTCGTGGTTCTCGTTGCGCATCCGCGCAAGCACCGCGTTGACCTCGGCACCCATGATGAAGGCGATCCCCGAGAGATAGATCCACGTCATGAGGATGACGACCGCCGCGAGCGCGCCGTAGCTGCGGGCGTAGGAGTTGAAGAGCCCGACGAACTCGCGGAACAGCCACGTGGTGAGGAGCCACGACAGCACGGCCGCGACAGAGCCGTATGAGCCGAGGTCCCAGCCATGACGGACGGAAGGGAGGAACGTGTACGTCGCCAGCAACAAGCCGACGAGCGCACCCAGCGAAAGTGGGTAGCGGACCCAGGCCCAGACGTGCTCGAAGCCGCCGTAGCTCGACGCCACACCGAACACGTCGAGCACCAGCCTCACGAGCTCCGGCCCGACGGTGGCGCCAACGACTGCTACTCCGAGCAGGACGGTGGCACCGAGCGTGAACACCATCGCCTCGCTCTTGCGCCGCCAGTACGGGCGCGTCTCGTGGACGTTGTAGGCGCGGTTGAGCGCGACCTGCATCGCGCTCGCGCCGCCGGCCGCCGACCAGAGTGCACCGATGAGCGAGATCGCGAGCAGACCGCCGCGCTGCTGACCCACGATTTCGTGCACGGTCTGCCAGACGAGCGTCAGCGCAGACGGCGGCATGAACGGCGCGACCCACGTCATCAGCTGCTCGTCGAGCCCCAGCACCGGCAGGTAGCCGATGACCGTGAGCAGGAAGATGACGAACGGGAACAGCGCGAGCAGCGACCAGTACGCGAGCTGTGCCCCGAGATCGACGACGTTGTGGCGCAGGGTTGCCTGGACCAGCAGCTTCACGAACTTGCGCGCCTGCGCGTAGATCACGGCCGCACTATGCCCAAACGCGACGTTGCCAGGGAGGCAGAACGACGACGACGTTCGTGTTAGAAGGACATCCCATGTCTGCCGCCGGTACCGTCGAGCCAACGGACTCACCGACCGCAGCGCGAAGTGGCCTGCCCAGCGCACCCGATGGCAACGCGCCTCGGCTCGCGTGGCACCACGTCCCCGCCCAGGCCGTCGCCGACTACTGGCAGTCGGATCTGAAGCTGGGCCTCACGGCGGCAGCCGCCAAGGAGCGCCTCGAGCGCGTCGGGCCGAACTCGCTGCCCGAGGAGCCGCCCGAGCCGTGGTGGAAGAAGCTCGTCGCGCAGGTCAGCGACTTCACCGTGCTCGCGCTGCTCGGGGCTGCGGCCATCGCCGGTGGGCTCGGCCTGTTCGTACCGCTACCGGGCTCCACGTTCGTCGAGCGGTTCGGCGACTCCATCGCGATCCTGGCCATCGTCGTGATCAACGCCGTGCTCGGGATCGTGCAGGAGAGGCGCGCCGAGAAGGCGATGGATGCGCTCCGCCAGATGGTCGCTCCGCTGGCACGCGTGCTACGCGACGGCAAGCCCGTCGAGCTCGCTGCCGTCGAGCTCGTGCCTGGCGACATCGTGCTCATCGAGGACGGCGATCGCATCGGCGCCGACGTCCGCCTGATCTCCGGTCACGATCTCGAGGTAGAAGAAGCCGCGCTCACCGGCGAAAGCGTCCCCGTCTCCAAGGAAGCCGAGGTGCAGCTCGAGCGCGGCACTGCGCTGGCCGAGCGTCGCACGATGCTCTTCCTCGGCACCAAGGTCGCGCGCGGTCGCGGTCGCGGCATCGTCGCCAACACCGGTGTGCACACCGAGCTCGGCGCCATCGCCGGTATGCTCGCGCGCGTCAAGCCGGAGAAGACGCCGCTCGAGAAGGCGCTCGACGCGTTCGGCAAGCGCGTCGTCATCGGCTGCATCGTCATCTCCGCGCTCGTCTTCGTCGCGGGCATGGCGCTCTCGCACCAGACGGCGCGCGAGCTCTTCCTCGTTGCTGTCGCGCTCGCCGTCGCTGCGATCCCCGAGGGTCTACCCGCCGTCACCACCATCGTGCTCGCGCTGGGGACGCAGCGCATGGCGAAGCGCAATGCGCTGGTTCGGCGGCTACCTGCCGTCGAGACCCTCGGCTCCGTGCAGGTCATCTGCACCGACAAGACGGGCACGCTCACGCAGAACGCGATGACCGTGCGCGAGACGTGGGCGGGCAGCATCCGCTACATCGTCACCGGCGCGGCCCGCAAGCTCGAAGGATCGGTCGCCACGGCCGATGGTCGCGTCGTCGAGCCCGGCTGTGCGAACGACAGCGACCACGATCTGCGGCGCCTGGCCGAGGCCGCGGCCTTCGCGCGCGGTGCGCATCTGTCCGATGGCGCCGACGGCACCTTCGAGGTCCAGGGCGATGCGACGGACGCCGCGATGCTGATCTTCGCGCGTCGCACCGGAATCAACGCGAACGGTCACGTGCTCGGTGAGCAGCCGTTCACATCGCAACGTCGCATGGCCTCGGTCCTCGTGCAGGTGCAGGCCACGAGCGTGCGATCGTACGTGCGTGGCGCGCTCGAGGCCGTCCTCGAACGGACGACGCACACGTTCCACGACGGCCAGCGTGTCGACCTCGACGAGTCGCACAAGGAAGCGCTGCTCGCACAGGCTCGCACGTGGGCCGATGCGACGATGCGCGTCATCGCGCTCGCCCGTCGCGACGGCTTCGACATGCCCATCGGCCCGTGCACGCCGAACGCGAGCTGGGAGGAGCACCTCACCCTCGTCGGCCTCGTGGCCATCGTCGATCCGCCGCGACCCGAGGTCATCCCCGCAATCGCCGAGGCGCGCGCGGCCGGCATCCGCACGATGATGATCACGGGTGATCATCCCGCCACCGCGCGCGCGATCGCCATCGAGATCGGCCTGTGGGAAGAAGGCGACCTCATCCTCACGGGCCACGATCTCGACGCCATGGACCAGCAGCGCGTCGAGGAGCAGGTCGACCGCGTGCGCGTCGTGGCGCGCGCCACCGCCGAGCACAAGCTGCGCATCGTGATGGCGCTCCGGGCGCGCGGAATCCTGTGCGCGATGACCGGCGACGGCGTGAACGACGCACCGGCCGTGAAGGCCGCGTCCATCGGGATCGCGATGGGCAAGACGGGCACCGATGTCACGAAGGAGGCCGCCGCGCTCGTCCTGTCGGATGACAACTACGCGACCATCATCGCGGCCGTCGAAGAAGGTCGCACCATCTACGCGAACATCCGCAAGTTCATCATCTTTCTCCTGTCGTCGAACACCGGCGCGGTGCTCTTCGTGCTGGCCTCGGCGCTGCTCGGCTGGGAGTCGCCGCTCGCACCGATCCAGATCCTGTGGATCAACCTCATCACCAACGGCCTACCGGCCCTCGCGCTCGGCGTCGACCCTCGCGAGAAGAACCAGATGCAGCAGCCGCCACGCAAGCCGGGCGGCGCCATCCTTGGCCTGCACGACTACCTCGAGATGATCGGCGTGGGTGCGGTGATGGCCGCCACCGCCATCTATGTGTTCCTGCGCTCGATGAAGGACCCACACCACGCTGCGTCCGCGGAGGAGCTCGCGCACGCTCGCGCCATGGTGTTCGCCATCCTCGCGGTCGGTCCCCTCTTCTACTCGTTCGCGTGTCGCTCGGAGCGCGCGCTGCTCGTGGAGCAGGGCCTCTTCACGAACCGCGCGCTCATCGGTGCGGCGCTCATCGGCGTCGTCCTCGAGGCCGTGACCATCTATACACCGGGGCTGCGCCCGCTCTTCAAGACCTCGGCGCTGACGGGCGGTGACGTCGCCCTCGTGTTCGCCATGTCGATCCTCCCGTTCATCTACGCCGAGCTCCGCAAGCTCTCGAAGAGGCTGTTCTCGCGGTGACCCGGTTCCCGGTCGTCGTCATCGCGCTGTTCTGTGGCGCGTCTGCATTCGCGCAGCCCGCGGGTGACCTCCAGCCCATCGTACCGCCGGAAGAGGTCGTCGGCGTCGTCGAACCGCTCCCCGAGCCGGCCAACGAGGAGGTGCGTGTCACCTCACACACGCCGCTCACGATGCGCGACGCGCCCGGCATCGTCTCGGTGCTCGATCGTGAGGAGATCGTGTCGTCCGGTGCGCGCGATCTGCTCGACCTCCTGCAGCTCGTGCCCGGCTTCTCGGTGGGCGTGGACGTCAGCGGCGTCGTCGGCGTGAGTTTTCGCGGCGAGTGGGCACACGAAGGCAAGGTGCTCTTCCTGCTCGATGGCCACGAGCTCAACGAGACGCTCTACTCGACCACCTCGCTCGGGATGCGCGTGCCCGCGTCGATCATCCAGCGCATCGAGGTCATCCGCGGACCGGGCTCGGCGATCTACGGCGGCTACGCCGAGCTGGCCGTCGTGAAGATCACGACGCGCGCACCCGCGGAGCTCAACGGCATCGCGGCTTCGACCTACTACGGTCAGATGGAGAACGGCTGGGGTCGCTTCATGGCCACGGCCTCGGGTGGCGCCGAGCTGAAGAAGGTGCCCGGCCTGGCGGTGAAGATGGACGTCGCGTTCCTGAAGGGGCTCCAGAGCGACCGCACGTATTACGATGACCAGGGCGCCTCGTACTCGCTCCGTAGCGGGTCGGAGAGGCAGACGTTCCTGCTCAACACCGCGCTCACGTATCGCGGCCTCAGCGCCCGCTTCCTGTTCGAGGACAACGTGATGCAGACGCAGGATGGCGCCGGGCTCGTGCTGCCCACGCCGGTGAACCAGCGATTCCGCAGCTACTACGCAGATGTCCGCTACGAGAAGAACGTCGGCCACAAGGTCACGCTGCTGCCGCGCTTCTCGTTCAAGCACCAGACGCCGTGGCAGACGCTCGACAAGACGAGCTCCGCCTTTTACGACAAGAGCGCGCTTCGTCTCCTCGGTGGCATCGGCGTCAGCATCGACGCGCGAAAGGACGTGAACATCCTCCTCGGCTTCGAGGGCTACTGGGACCACGCGCAGCTCAACGACCCAACGCTCAGCGGCTTCCAGCAGCTCTTCGGCAGCTCGCCGCGCGTCGACTACGGCAACCTGGCCGCATATGCGCAGGTGTTCTGGCGCAACAAGGTGGCGAACATCACCGTTGGTGGCCGCTACGAGTACAACACCGCGTACGGCAACTCGGTCGTGCCGCGCGTCGGCTTCACGCGAGTCGTCGGCCGCTTCAACTTCAAGCTCCTCTACAGCCTCGCGTTCCGCGGTCCCGCCTTCGAGAACCTGCGCATCAGCCCTGGGCTGCGGCCCGAGCGGACCCACACCGCCGAGGCCGAGGTCGGCGTGCAGCTCTCGGGACACTGGGCATTCACGCTCGACGGGTACTTTCTCCGCATCACGCGCGCGATCGTCTTCGGCAGCGATGCCACGACGCTCGTCGAGCGCTACTCCAACGCGGGGAACACGGGGACCGGCGGCATCGAGGCGCAGCTCAAGACGCGGTACGCGTGGATGACCGGCACGCTCGGCTACTCGTTCTACACGGCGGCCAACCAGAACGATGTCGCGACGTACGCAGTGCCCGGCCACAGCGACCTCTTGCTCGCGGCGCCCGCGCACAAGCTCACGCTCTCCATCGGCGCGATGCTGTGGCGCGACCACGTGCACACCGGCATCACCGTCGTCTATCTCAGCCCGCGCTACGAGCTGCTCGCGCCGGGACCCGACGGGGAGAAACGCGCCGCTGCGGAGCCGAACACGGTGCTGCTCGGCGCGAACCTGTCCTACCGCAACCTCGGCATCCGCGGGCTCGAGCTCACCGCCGGCGTGCGAAATGCGCTCGGCCAGCTCTACCGCGTCGCGCAGCCGTACGACGGGGGCCACGCGCCGTACCCGCTCGCTTCGCGCGAGGTGTACCTGCGGCTGAGCTACGCCACGCGCTGAGCGTCAGTCTAGATCGATGACGACGCGGCCCTCGGCCCGTCGCCCGGGCGCTGGCGCAACGCTCCACTGCGGCAGCGCGTGCGCGAGACAGTACTCGATGGACGGATACCGACGGGCAGCCTCGACCAGCTGAGCCGAAACCACTTTGCCGTCCGCGGCGATGACCATGCGATACCCGAGCTTGCCGCTCGCGGACGGGTCTTCCGCGATGCACGAGTCGACGGCAGCCTGGTGCGCGTGCACGAGGCGCTGCATCAGCTGCGACGCGATGACGAGCGGCGGCATCGGCGCGACGACCGGCTTCGGCGCGACCACCGGCTTCGGCGCGACCACCGGCTTCGGCGCGACGACCGGCAGCGGCTGCGGGACGAAGGGCGCCGCTACGACCACGGGCGGTGCCGACACGACGGGCGGCTGCACGACCGAAGCGGTTGGTTCTTTTGCTGCCGGGATGAGCCGCGTTCCATGCGGCGTCCCATGACGCAGCGGCAGCGGCGGGATCGGTGCGACCCCGGGCGCGACGGGCGAAAGGGCGACGTCGAGGCCACGGTCGCGATCCAGCGTGGTCCACGATCTCGACGGTGCACAGCACGGTGCTGACACCTCCACCATCTCCGCGTTACCGCTACGCGACAGTCGCGTGTGGAGCGGCAGTGGATACGTCACACCCCGGATCGTCGCCTTCGCGTCCGGCTGGTTGGAGGTCACGTCGAGCGCGACCTGCTCGAGGACGTGCACAACGCGCGGCTGCACCGGCGCACGCGTTTGCCACCAGAGGCCGAGCCCGAGCGCGGACGCGACGAGCGCCCCGCCGGCTGCGAGTGCGAGCGGGAACGAACGACGGGAGACAGGCGGCAGCGCGGCGGTGTCGATGACGATCGGCGCCTCCTGTTCTGGAGGCACCATCTCCGCCAGATCCCGCACCGATCCGAAGCGTCCCGACGTCGCCTCGCTCCAGCTCTCCGGTTCGGCGTTCAACCCCTCGAGCGCCCCCCAGAGCTCCTTCATCGTCTGGTAGCGCTCGGCCGGATCCTTCGCGAGCGCGCGCAGCACGACGGCGTCGAGTTCGGGCGGGATGTGCGTCTCGGGCACGCGCTGCGATGGCGGCACCGGCGCTTCCACCATGTGGCGGGCGATCACGGCCATCGCCGTCGGCCCCTGGAACACCATCTCGTTCGTGAGGAGCATGTAGAGGATGCAGCCCACCGAATAAATATCGGTGCGATGGTCGAGGCCGGTACCCCGCCCCTGCTCCGGCGACATGAACGCCGGCGTACCGAGGATCGTGCCCGTCTGCGTGAGCCCGACTGCGTCCGCGTCCGCGTCCTGCACGTGTGCGATGCCGAAGTCGAGCACCTTCACGTGCTCGATCCCGTCCGCGTCGCGCGCGAGGAAGACGTTCGCGGGCTTCATGTCGCGGTGCACGATGCCGAGCGCGTGGGCCGCAGCGAGGGCACGGCAGACCTGACTGACGATGGAGCGCGCGCGATGAAACGGCATCGCGCCCCTGATCTTGAGCTCGCGGTCGAGATCGTGACCGTCGAGCAACGCCATGGCGATGAACGTCCCACCGGTGGGGAGCTCGCCGAGATCGAAGATGTCGACGATGTTCGGGTGCCCGATCTGCGCCGCGGCTCGGGCCTCCGTGAGAAAGCGCGAGGCGGTCTCCGGGTCCTTGCGGACCGCGTGCGCGAGGACCTTCAGCGCGACGCGCTTGTGTAGCTGGACGTGCTCACACTCGTAGACGGTGCCCATCCCGCCGCGACCGATCACGCGGATGACGCGGTAACGCTCCGCGATGATGCCACCGACGAACGACGCGTCCTCGACGGAGTCGGCGATTGCCACCGGATCGAGTTCCGCCACGTACGTGGCGTCGAACGCGCTCGCACCCGGTGGTTTCTCCCCTGAACCCGCCACGTCGGCAGATGTTACGCGAGGACCACGGCCACTACCAGCGCGCGCGGCTCTGGTTACTCCTCCGAGAGCACGTTCTCCAGGCGCACGATGCCCTCCTTGTTGAGGACGATGCGCCAGCGCTTGAGCAGGATCCGACGACCGCCCGACGTCACGCGAGCGATGAGGTTGATGTGATAGACCTTCGGCAGCGAGACGTGGACGAACCGGCCCTCCGTCGCGGCGTAGTGGCTCTCGCGTTGCTCCGCTTCGTCGAGACGCGTGAAGAAGTGCCGCAGGTTGAGCCGCAGGATCTGCCGGAACGCGAGGCCTTCTGGCGCGACACCGACGAGGCCGAGGCCGAGCTTGCGGCGGTACGTGAGCACCGACTCGCCGGCCGTGTCCGCGTTGCGCACCGTGCGGAGCGCGACGCGCATGGCGCGTACCTCGTCGGGCACGTCGGCCGGCAACATGAACTTCGTGATCTCCTCGATGTGGCCAGCGACGCGCCCGAGGCCCGCGTCGGCGAGCGCACCCGGCTGGATCTCGACGCGTTGATCGTAGCCGCGCACGCGCCGTGAGATGTAGTCGCGCGTCAGCTCCTTGATGCGGTCCTTCGCGACGTACGCAGCGATGGGGATGGCCACGAGCGCCGCCTTCGTCGCCGGCGAGAGGTTGCCGATGCCGCTCGGCAGCTGCGCGACGAGGCTCCACACCGCCGCCATCCCGGCGCCGACCATGCTGGCGGCGTTGCGCACGAAGCGATCGCTCTCGGTCTTGCCGCTCTCGACGTAGAGCGCCTGCTGGACCGTCTTCTTCAGGAACGACTGTCGGTACGCGAAGTACTCGCTGCCGCCAGGGCGCAAGTCGAGGTTGAGGTAGCCCGCGCGCCGTCGGTAGTCGCTCTCCGCAGCGGCGTGGCGTGCGAGCGCCTGCGCCGTGCGCGCGACAAAGCCCGAGCCGTCGTAGAAGCGAGACTCCTCGCGCGCGGCCTGCGCGAGGATCGCGAGCGCGCCATCGAGGAACAGGCTCGCGTACTCGTCGGTGGCCCGGAACACGGTCAGCACGTTCACGCCGTGCGCGAACGGCTCGGCCATCCTCTCGGCACGACGCAACGCACCGAGCGCGACGCGGGCCTCCTTCGCGAAGCGCTCGACCTCGTCGAGGTAGCGCCAGCGATCGGCGAGCGGACGCAGCGGCAGCGTGGCCTGCTCGTCGAGCAGGAGCTGCGTGCGATCGCGGACGGCCTCCGTGAAGATGTGGCCGAAGAGCTTGACCTCCACGCCGAGCGGAGGCGCGCGCACGGTGCCGAGGCTGAGCTGCACGAGTTGCTCGTGCAGCGCCACGAGCGGCGAGCGACCCGAGCGATCCTGCGCGAGCTCCTCCAGCGAAAGGTCCGGCAGATCGAGCCGCATGAAGTGCGTCAGATCGCCATAGAACTCGTCGCGCGGATAATTATCGGCGCGCACGCCGACGTTGCGCGGGATGAAGAAGTACAGCTCGACGTCGAGCGGACGTGTGCGCGACAAGGGCAACAGGTCGTGCGTGTGCTGCACCTCGATCTGTTCGTGATCGTGCCGCGTGAGGTTCAGCGCAGTGCGTGCGCTCGGCGTGCCGAGCACGGAGCCGGCCGCCTGCATCACACTCGACATCAGGCCCTCGGCAGCATGAGCCGCACGACCGAGCGCTCGCCGGTGGGGCGACGCCCCGCGCTCCCGCCGACCGCCTGTGCGAACGCGACGAGTAGCCGGCCGGTCTCGCCGAGCTCGGAGGCGGCGCCACGGATCTCGAGCTGCACCTGCGCGGGCTGGATCTCGAGGGTGAGCTCGACGGTGCGATTGGCCGGCGTGGCCGCGACACCGGCACGCAGCAGCGCGCGGACGGCACGCTCGGCGAGGCGATCGGACTCCGCGACCATCGTGGCATTCACCGCTGGATCCGCCGGCACGTAGGTGACGAGAGCACGATCCGGGAACAGCGCCGCGACCTCGGCGATGGCACGCGTGATGATGGCGCCGATGGCGACCGGCTCGACGCCGACGGGGGCCGGACGCCCCGCGACGACCGCCAGCTCGTCAGTGCGCACGCGCAGCTCGGCGAGCTCGTGCCGCGACCCGGGTGCGCTCTGCACGAGCGAATCGATGGCGCGATCGACGCGATCGAGCAGCTCGAGCGGGGCCGCGACCCCGCGTTCCTCGTCGAACGGCTCGTCGAGGCCGATGATGAGCAGCCAGAACGGGCCACCCACCGGACGCGTGAGCGGCACCAACGTCCCGGGCACGTGCCCTTCCGCGGGGCGTCCGGGCAGCGGCAGGTTGAGCTCGACCGGCAGCCCCTTTTCGACCGCGATGCGACGCGCGGCCTCGAGGCTCGGCGCCTTGAGGAGCGCGGTCAGCGCCTCGCCCTCGTTGGCCGGCGTGAGCTCGCCGACCTCGCGCAGCGCACCGTTCACCTCGAGCGGCTTGAAGTCGGGATCGAGCAGCAGCGCCGGCCGCGGGAGCGCGCGGATCGTCTGCGTGAGGAGCGACTCGTTGGCGCCGTGGAGGATGAGCTGGTGCTGCAGCTTGCGCCCGAGATCGTCGAGCGCGATGGAGAGGTCCTCGAGCTCGTCACGTGTCTCGACGCGCGGTACGTCGACCCAGCGTCCCTCCGCGAACGCGCGCGCCGTGTCGCGCATGCGCCGCAGCGGTCGCGACACGTAGACGGCAGCACCGAGAGAGAGCAAGAGCGCCACCGTGACGCCCACACCGGTCGAGAGGCGCATCGTGAGCAGCGCGCTCGTCGCACCCTCGCGCAGGCTGACGACGCGACGCGCGACGCGCACGACGAGCCTCACGGGACCGCGCGCCGGCAGCGGGACGGCGCCGTAGATGAGCTCGTCGTGCACCGTGAGCGACATGCGGCTGTCGTAGCCGAACTCGCCGTGGAGAGCCTTTTGCACCTCGGGTCGATCGAGGTGGTTCTGCAGATCAGCGATGCGCTCGAGCGGCACCTCGGAGTCCGCGAGCGGCCGTCCATCGGGCTGGATGATCGTGACGCGCAGCTGCAGCAGCGTCGCGAAGCGGTGCACCGCGACGTCGACCTCGTCGAGGTGATCGATGGGCACCTTCTGGAGCTCGTCGCGCAGCGCCTCGGCGCGGGGCTCGAGCACGCCCGCCTCGAGCCGCTCGAGCGTCGACAGGAACGTCGCGCGCAAAAAGAGCAGCGTCGGTCCGACGATCAGCGCTGCAACCAAAAGGTAGCTGGCGGCGAGCTTCGCGGTGAGGTTGACGCGGAACATCAGCCGCAGTTCATCGGCCGAGCAGCCACGAGAAGATGAGCGGTGCGACGATGGTGGCGTCGGACTCGATGATGAACTTCGGCGTCTCGATGCCGAGCTTCCCCCAGGTGATCTTCTCGTTGGGGACGGCGCCGGAGTAGCTGCCGTAGCTCGTCGTCGAGTCGCTGATCTGGCAGAAGTAGCCCCACAGCGGAACGCTCGTGCGCTGCAGATCCTGGTGCAGCATCGGCACGACGCAGATCGGGAAGTCACCGGCGATGCCGCCGCCGATCTGGAAGAAGCCGATGTTGCCGATGCCGTTGCGCCGACGCGGCTCGAGCAGCTTGCCGGTCTTCGTGTACCACTCGGCGAGCGTCATCATGTACTCGATGCCCGTGCGCACCGTGTGGACGTTCTTCACATCCCCGGCGATGACGTGCCCAGCGAACATGTTGCCGAGCGTCGCGTCCTCCCAGCCCGGGACCCACATCGGCAGGTTCTTCTCGGCCGCGGCGAGCATCCACGAGTCCTTCGGGTCGATCTGGTAGCTCTTCTTGAGCTTGCCCGACCGCAGCACCTTGAACATGAACTCGTGCGGGAAGTAGCGCTCGCCGGCCTTGTCCGCCTTGACCCACTCCTCGAGCACGACCTTCTCGATGCGACGCATCGCCTCCATCTCGGGAATGCAGGTGTCGGTGACGCGGTTCATGTGACGATCGAGGAGCGCGACCTCGTCCTCGGCGGTCAGGTGGCGATAGCCGGGGACGCGCTCGTAGTGGTCGTGCGCGACGAGGTTGAAGATGTCCTCCTCGAGGTTCGCGCCGGTGCACACGATGGCGTGCACCTTGTCCTGGCGGATCATCTCCGCAAGGCTGATGCCGAGCTCGGCGGTGGACATCGCGCCCGCCAGCGTGACGAGCATCTTGCCGCCCTTCTCGAGGTGCGTCTCGTAGCCCTTGGCAGCGTCGACGAGCGCCGCCGCGTTGAAGTGGCGGTAGTGATGCTCGATGAACGTGGAGATGGGGCCGCGCGTCTTCTTCTTCATGGCGAGCATCCTATGCATCGAGGGATCGTCCCTCGTCGGTAGTAGTATCCGGCTTTCCTAACACGATTCGTCTTCGGAGGAACCCATGACCCGCTTCGTTCGCCTCTCGCTGTTCGTTCTCTGCGGCGCCATCCCGGTCGCCGCATCCGCCCAGAGCCAGACGGGCGCAGGGGGAGAGCGCACCGCGGACCGCCCGGGCATGCCCGACGACAGGAAGGCGGGCGCAAACAGCGTCGGCAAGGTCGACCCATCGTCGGCTCCGCAGCACAGCGGGGACGCCGACCCGACGAGCAAGGCCGACCCCGCCACGGAGATCCGTGAGGACGAGGCCGTCGCCAACATCGACATCAACCGCGCCACGGGCGAGGAGCTGAAGAAGCTCCCCGGCATCAACGACGAGTACGCCGGCAAGATCATCGCGGGCCGTCCCTACAAGAACAAGCGCCAGCTCAAGAAGATCCTGCCGAAGGACGTCTACAAGAAGATGCAGAGCCGCGTCGTCACGCCGAAGGCGAAGTAGCTCGATGCGGCGTGCTGCCTCCGCGTTCCAACTGCTGTTGCCGCTCCTGCTCTTGTCGCTGCCGCTCTCGGGAGCCGCGTCGGCAGCGCCGCTCGGCTATCCGTGGATGATACCGGGCGACACGTCTCACGAGGCGCTGTCGCATCGCTTCCCTGCCCCGCCGGGCTACACGCGCGTGCCGCTCGCACGCGGCGAGTTCGGAGCGTGGCTGCGCGAGCTCCCGCTCGAGCCTGCCGGCACCGCGGTCCGCCTCTTCGACGGCAAGGAGAAGCCGCGCCAGGACGTGCATCTGGCCGTCGTGGCGATCGACGTGGGCGATCGCGACCTGCAGCAGTGCGCCGACGCGGTGATGCGCCTGCGCTCCGAGTTCCTGCTCGCGCGCGGCCAGACCATCGTCTTCCATCCGGACCCGAAGAAGAAGCTGCACACGATGCTCTTCGATCCGCGCATCCCCGATCCGAACCGCAAGCGCTTCCACCGCTACCTCACGACGCTCTTCTCCGAGGCGGGCAGCGCGTCGCTCCAGGCCGAGATGGCCCAGGCCACAGCGCCCGCGCAGCCAGGTGACGTGCTCATCCAGGGCGGGTATCCGGGGCACGCGATCCTCGTCGTCGACGAGGTCGTGGACCCGGGCGGCAAGCGCAAGCTGATGCTCGCGCAGAGCTACATGCCTGCGCAGCAGATCCACCTCCTCAAAGCGGCGGACGGCACGCCATGGTTCGACGAGGCCGCGCTCGACAAAGGTGGCCTCAAGACACCCGAGTGGCGCCCGTTTCACCGCAAGGACGTGAGGCGGTTCTAACCGCTGCCTGTTCAGTCGAGGATCTTGAGGCCGACCGTCGGACGCGCATCGAAGCTGATGCTGCCCGACGGCACGAGGTCACCCGGGTGCGCGACGATCCTGGTGTGCGCGATGATCTGGAACGGCGTCTTGTAGTCCTTCACGAAGGCGGACAGCGCGCTCTTGCCAGGCGACGGCAGCGGGGCCGAGCACACCGGTGAACCCGACGCGTTCGGATCGCCGGCCACGTACGCGGGATCGCCGCAGACGTTGCTACCGGCGGCAATGGTCGCGATGCTCGTGAGCAGCGTCGCCGCAGGGTCCGTCTCGTCGTGCGCAGCCGTCGGCGCGACGTAGAAGTCGATCACCGGCGTGGGCAGGTTCAGCTGGTTCTTGTTGATCCAGTACGTGAGGCGCTTGACCTCGACGGCGTCGACGCCGAACTGGATCGCCTGCGACGGGAATGACGTCTGCTTGGCGACGTCGATGGTCTCCGACACGCGGATCTCGGCCGTCGCGATGCACGCGCCCAGCTGAGTGTCGCAGCTCACGGTCACGTTACTGGCGCCGAGCGCCGCGCCCTGTGCGCTACACGTATCGTCGGTGGCGGAGCACGCGATGGTCGGCATCGTGGCCATCACGGTCGGATCGCCGAACGTGGGCGACGCGTACGCGATCGCATCCAACGAGTAGTCGGTCTGCAAGCCCGTCGCAGCGACGAGGTTACAACCGGTGAGGCCAAGAGCCGCAAGGCCGAGGCGGAGGAAGACGTTGTCAGACATGAGTACCTACCGAGCAGAGACCAAGGGACGAGCGGGTGTTACCTATCATCCCACTGTATCAGGGCCCGGCCGGCGCGCTCGTGACGGGTCGCACGTGCGTCTCTGCCTCGAGGAGACACAGGTCTCTCGTCACCGCGATCGTGCGGCTGGTCCCACGCGGCACGGTGAGCACGTCCCCCGCGCGGCTCTCCGCACGATCGCTGCCGAGCGTCACCGTGGCGCGTCCATGCTCGACGTAGAGCAGCGTATCTTCGTGGCCCGCGGGCGCGGTGACGGCGTCCCCCTTGCGGAGGCATAGCTCACGCACGTCGAACGCGTCGCCCTCGACGAGCATGCGGGTCGCGTGCGCGCCGAGCCGCACGCGCGTTGTCGTGGAGCCACCACGCGACGGCGCATCGATGTGCAGGATCACCGTGGCGCGACGCGCGGCGAGCGAGGCTGCCTTGCCGACGCTGTAGAGCAGCGTCCCTGGTGCGAGGCCGTCGAGTTTGCCCGACACGACGAGCAGCGCGGTGCTGCGGTCTGCGCCGAGGTCGAGGGTCTGCCCCGGCGCGAGCTTCTCGAGGCGCATCGTCGCGAAGAGCGCGACGTTGCCTGCGCCAGGCTTCTCGGGCGCGAACGCGAGCGGGAACACGACCTGATCGCCCACGCTCGCGCCGAGCGACGAGAGGTCCCAGCTGCGCGCGGCCAGCGCCACGCACTCGGCCGTCCGCTGCACGGCGGCGTCGGCCTTCAGCACCTCGGGCACGTGATCCCCACCGACGACGATACGCAGCAACGCTTCACCGCTCGCGGGCTCGGGCTGCTTCGCGACGCACGCGAACACGTCGGCCTGGTGCGCGCGCAGGAGCTGCTGCAGGCGTCGCCCCATGTCGTCGTCTGGCCCCGCCCACGCGGTGCTGCAGCAGAGCAGCGCCGCCACGCCCCAGCGCATCAGCGGCCGAGCAGCGCGCGCGCGATGACGAGGCGCTGGATCTCGCTCGTCCCCTCGTAGATGCGCGTGACGCGGACGTCCCGATAGAACCGCTCGACGGGAAAATCGCGCGTGTAGCCGTAGCCGCCGAGCAGCTGCAGTGCGTCGTCGCACACGCGACCGGCCGTCTCGGTCGCCCAGAGCTTGGCCATCGACGCCTCGCGCGAGAACGCGAGGCCCGCGCCCTTGTTGTACGCGGCGCGCAGCGTGAGGAGGTGCGCGGCGTCGAGGTCGGTCGCCATGTCGGCGAGGCGGAACTGCGTGGCCTGGAAGTCGGCGAGTGGCTTGCCGAACTGGTGTCGCTCCTTCACGTAGCGTCGCGCCACGTCGAACGCAGCGCGCGCGATACCGATGGCCTGCGACGCGATGCCGATGCGACCGCCGTCGAGCGCGAGCAGCGCGACCTTGAGCCCCTCGCCGAGCTGACCCATGAGCGCCGCCTCCGGCAGCTCGCAGCCATCGAACGTGAGCGGCACCGTCGACGAGCCGCGCAGGCCCATCTTGTCCTCGTGCTTGCCGACGCCCATGCCTGTGAGCGGCTTCGCCATGGCCTGCTCGTCGACCTCGCGCTCGAGCAGGAACGTCGACAGCGAGCGTGCACCCGCGGTCTTCGCCCACACGATCATCACGCCGGCGCGATCGCCCGACGTGATCCACTGCTTCGAGCCGTCGAGCCGCCAGCCCTGGTCGGTGCGCGTGGCGGTGGTGGCCATGCCACCGGGATCGCTGCCTGCCTGAACCTCGGACAGCGCGAACGCGCCCGCGATGGCCTCGCCCGATGTGAGCCGCGGCACGGCCCGCTGCTTCTGCTCCTCGGTGCCGAACGCGCAGATGACCTCGCCGACCATGTTGGTGACGGCCATCGCGACGGCGACCGATGCATCCGCGCGCGCTACCTCCTGCATCGCGAGCGCGTATGCGACGGGGCCCGCCTCCGCGCCGCCGAGCTCCGACGGGATGTTGACGCCGAGCAGGCCGAGCTCCGCGAGCTGGCGCAGCTCCTCGACGGGGAATGCTGCGGTGCGATCGCGCTCGGCGGCCCTCGGTGCGAGCACGCGCTCGGCGAACGTGCGCGCCGTCTTCTGGACCAGCAGCTCCGTCTCGTCGAGCTCGAACAGGCCTCTTGCCGAGTCACCGCCTCCGGATGAAACGAAGGCCGGGCTCATTGCACCACCGCGAACGTGGCCTTCGCGATTCGGCCGCGTGGATCGTCGACCTTCCAGGTCAGCGCGTGGGTCATGAGGCAGCTGGCGAACGCCTCGTCGATTGGACCTTCGCCCGCGAGCCCGAGCGACGACACGTGGCCGCCCGGCGCCACGTAGAGCGTGAGGCTCAGGTTCGATGGCAGCACGGTGAGCGCGGTCCGCTTCGCGTGCTTCTTGTGCGGGCCGCGCGGCGCGTCACCCCGGCACACTCCAACGTCGTGCTTCGAGCGCAGCACCGTCGGTGCGATGCGCGCCTCGTCCCAGTCGACCATCGGAGAAGGCCGACGCGCGCGCACCTCGATGGGGTACGAGAACTCGGCCTCCTTGCCACCGCGCGGCGACGGGAACACGAGCCCGCGTGCGACCTGCAGCACGCACTGCTCCGCTTCCCAGCTCCCCAGCGTCGAGTGCTCGACGTACGCGCTCTCCGCCGCCCCGTCGGGACCGACGCGCACCTTGAGCTGCACCGTGCCATGCAGGTAATAGAGCTTGTCCTGCGCCGAGCGCGAGCATCGCGTGACGTCCGGCCATCGCGTCTTGAACGCGCCGGCGATGTCCTCACCCGACAGCGTACCGAGCTGCCCCTCGAGCTGCATGCCGTCCTCTCGCGCTGCGGCTGGAGCAGACGTCGGCTGCTCCTCGGCGACAGGCGCCTCCGGAACCTTCGGCGGCGGCACGTGCCGCGCGCAGGCGGACAGCGCGAGCGCCGCGCAGACGAGGACGAGCGTGGTCACGGGCCTGCTCTAGTACTCTGCGCCGAGGTGGACGGTGCGACGGTACGGCGCGGGCGCCGGCCCCTCGGGGAACGACCAGGCGCCGATGGACTTGACGACGCACTCGTCGACCGCCGGCACCCCGATGGTCGAGCTCGCGATCTTCACGTCGCCCGCGTGGCCCTGTGGCGAGATGAGCATCTGCACCGAGATGTCGCCCTCGAGCTTGCGGTTCTTCGTGCGCTGGTACTCGTCCTGCCAGCACGACTGCAGCTCGGGCGCCTTGCGACGGAAGAGCGCATCGATCGCGTCGTTCTGCTCCGACGTGACGGTCGGCCCCTGCGGCGGCGGCGAGTCCTCGGCGGTCTTTTGTACTTTCACCTCGTCCTTCGTGGTCGCGCAGCCGCCGGAAAAGGCGGTGGCCGCGCCGATGGCGAGTACGAACAGGTAGTTTTGTCGCATGCGAATCTCTCTCAGTCCTTGAGCAGCTGGTTGGCGATGACGATGCGCTGGATCTCGCTGGTGCCTTCGTAGATCTCGGTGATCTTCGCGTCGCGGTAGTGGCGCTCCGCGGGGTAGTCCTCGACGTAGCCGTTCCCACCGAAGATCTGCACGCACTCCTTCGCGGCGCGGTTGGCGGCCTCCGACGCGAACAGCTTCGCCATCGCGGCCTCCTGACCGTAGCGCGCGCCGCGGTCCTTCAGCGCGGCGGCGCGCCAGGTGAGGAGGCGCGCGGCGTCGACCTCGGTCGCCATGTCGGCGAGCTTGAACTGGATGCCCTGATGCTGGGAGATGGGCTTGCCGAAGGTCTTGCGCTCCTTCGCGTACTCGGCCGCGTCCTCGAGCGACGCGCGCCCGATGCCGACCGCCTGCGCCGCGATACCGATGCGTCCACCGTCGAGCGTGGACATCGCGACCTTGAAGCCACCGCCGACCTCGCCGAGCACGAGCGACGATGGGAGGCGCACCTCGTCGAGGAAGATCTGGCACGACTGCGACCCGCGGATGCCGAGCTTTTTGTCGGCGGGTCCGGTGCTCACACCCTTGGTGTCCATCGGCAGGACGAACGCCGTGATGCCCCTGTGGCCGGCCTCGCGGTCGGTCATCGTGAGCAGCACGCACGTGTCGGCGACGGGCCCGTTCGTGATCCAGTTCTTGATTCCGCTCACGACCCAGTCGTCCCCATCGCGGCGCGCGGTGGTCTTCTGCGCCGCGGCGTCGGACCCCGCCTCGGGCTCGGAGAGCGCGAAACACCCGAGCTTCTTGCCCGATGCGAGCGGCACGAGGAGCTCGCGCTTCTGCGCCTCGGTGCCGAACTTGAGGATCGGGTCGCACACGAGCGAGTTGTTGACGCTCATGATGACACCCGTCGACGCGCACGCGCGCGAGACCTCTTCGAGCGCGAGCGCGTACGAGAGCGCATCGAACCCCGCGCCGCCGTATTCCTCTGGGACCGCGATGCCCATGAGCCCGAGCTCGGCCATGCGCGCGACGAGCTCCTTCGGGTGCCGGTGCGCGCGATCGATCTCGGCCGCCTTCGGCAGCACCTCGTGCTTCGCGAAGTCGGCGGCGGTCTTCTGCACCATCGCCTGCTCGTCGGTGAGCTTCGAGTGCATCAGCGACCGATGAACTTTGCGGGGCGCTTCTCGAGGAAGGCGCGCGTGCCCTCCTTCTGATCCGCGGTCGAGAACAGGCCCGCGAACAGCTCGCGCTCGAGCTCGTTGCCCGCGCCGAGGGAGAGTTCCTCCGCGCGGCGCAGCGCACGTTTCGACGCAGCGACGGCGAGCGGCGCCTTGCTCGCTATCTTCAAGGCCTGCGCGCGCGCGTGCTCGAGGAGCTTGTCCGCCGGCACGACCGCGTTCACGAGGCCGATACGCAGGGCCTCATCGGCGCCGATGAGATCGGCCGTGAGCACGAGCTCGGACGCGCGCGCCGGCCCGACACGACGCAGCAGACGCTGCGTTCCACCGAAGCCGGGCATCAGGCCGAGGTTGACCTCGGGCTGCCCGAACTTCGCGCGCTCCGACGCGAACGCGAAGTCGCACGCCAGCATGAGCTCGCAGCCCCCGCCGAGCGCGAACCCGTTGACCGCCGCGATGACGGGCTTGCCCATCCGCGCGATGAGATCGCCGACGCCGTGCCCCGCCTCGGCGAACGTGCGTGCTGCCGGCGACGAGAGGTCCGCCATGGCCGCGATGTCCGCGCCCGCGACGAAGGCCTTCTCGCCAGCGCCCGTGAGGATGACCGCACCGACGGCGGCATCCGCATCGAGCGCACCCAGCGCGGTCGTGAGTTCGGCGATGACCGTCGCGTTCAGGGCGTTGAGCGCCTTTTCACGCGTGATGGTGACGAGCGCGACCCGCTCGGTCACCTCGACGGTGATCGTCGAATACGTCTGGTTCGTCGGCGCTCCCTGCGACATCGAAGGAATTGACGACAGTGGCCGCCCGGCGTCAACCCCTATGTCCTTTCGGCAAGCAGCGCTAGGGTGCGTCGAACCTCGTCAACTGGAGAACCAATGCAACTCGGCATGATCGGACTCGGGCGCATGGGCGCCAACATGGTGAAGCGCCTCATCAAGGGCGGCCACGATCTCGTGGTCACCGACCTCTCACAAAAGGCCATCGACGCGTCAGTCGGCGACGGCGCGACCGGCGCTGCGTCGGTCGAAGAGCTCGTCAAGAAGATGGCTGCTCCGCGGCACATCTGGCTCATGGTGCCGGCCGGTATCGTCGACAAGACCATCGAGAAGCTCGAGCCGCTCCTGGGCCCCGACGACTGCATCATCGACGGTGGCAACTCGTACTACCGCGACGACGTCGATCGCGCCAAGCGCCTGCTCGAGAAGAAGCTGCACTACGTCGACGTCGGGACGTCGGGCGGCGTGTTCGGCCTCGAGCGTGGTTACTGCCTCATGATCGGTGGCGAGAAGAAGGTCGTCGGTCGTCTCGAACCGATCTTCGCCACGCTCGCGCCCGGCGAGGGCAGCGTCGAGCGCACGCCCGAGCGCAAGACCACGAAGGCGACGCTCGATCCCACCGCAGAGAAGGGCTACCTGCACTGCGGCCCCGTCGGCGCCGGCCACTTCGTGAAGATGGTCCACAACGGCATCGAGTACGGAATGATGGCGGCCTACGCCGAGGGCCTGAACATCCTCAACGGCGCGAACATCGGCAAGCAGGACCACACCGTCGACGCGGAGACCGCACCCGTCCGCGACCCCCAGTACTTCCAGTACGACATCAACGTCGCCGACGTCACGGAGGTGTGGCGTCGCGGCAGCGTCGTCGCCTCCTGGCTGCTCGACCTCACCGCGTCCGCGCTCGCCGAGAGCCCCAAGCTCGAGAGCTACAGCGGTCGCGTCTCCGACTCCGGCGAAGGTCGCTGGACCATCGAGGCCGCCATCGACGAGGGCGTGCCCGTGCCGGTGCTCTCCGCGGCGCTCTACGCGCGCTTCACCTCGCGGGGGAACGGGCTGTTCGCCGACAAGGTGCAGTCCGCGATGCGCCACAAGTTCGGTGGTCACGTCGAGGTCAAGAAGTAACGAGCGATGGCCACCGCCGCACCCCGTCCACCCACGTCGGCCGACCACGTGCCGGCGCTCGACGGGGTGCGCGGCATCGCCATCCTTCTGGTCCTCGCGCACAACCTGAACATCGGCAGCACGCACGGCACCCTGCCCGCGCGTCTCATCAAGGACTCGCTCGACGCAGGCTGGGCCGGCGTTCAGCTCTTCTTCGTGCTGTCCGGCTTCCTCATCACCGGCATCCTGCTCGACACGCGGCGCTCGAGTAACTTCTTCCGCGCCTTCTACGGACGCCGCACGCTGCGCATCTTCCCGCTCTACTACGCCGTGCTGTTCGCGTGGTTCGTGCTCGCGCCGCTCGTCTTCACGCTGCCGTCGACGATGACCGCGGGGTCCGAGCACCAGATCTGGCTCTGGACCTACCTCGCCAACTGGGCCGCACCGTATGGGCGCGGCGTTGCGGCGTTCCCGCACTTCTGGTCGCTCTCCGTCGAGGAGCAGTTCTACCTGGTGTGGCCGCTGTTCGTGTACACGCTCTCGCCACGACGGCTGTTCGCCGCCTGCATCGGCCTCAGCGTCGTCGCGCTCGCCTCGCGCATCGTGCTCCGCGACTACCTCGGCGTCGGCGCCGAGGAGGTCTACGTCTTCACGATCTGCCGCATGGACGCCCTCGCGATGGGCGCGATGGTCGCCATCGGCATCCGCGACGACGGCATCCGCGCGTGGGTCGCACGATACCAACGGCCGATCCGCGTCGCGCTCGCCACGCTCGCCGTCATTGGCGTCGTCGTCACGCACGACTACGCGCGCATCCAGCTCCGCAGCCAGCTCTACGGGTACTCCATCCTCGGCATCGTGTTCGCGTGGCTGGTCGCCGTCACGGTGCTCCCCGCGTACCGCGTCAGGCCGTGGCACCGCCCCCTGTCGTGGGCTCCGCTCCGCGCGCTGGGCACGTACAGCTACGGCATCTACATCTTCCACATGCCGCTCAACATCTACGTCGGCATCCCCATCATGAACCGCATCGCGCCCGACGGCGCCGGCCTCATCCTCACCGGCGCTTACATGATCGTGATGAGCCTCGGCACGCTATTCTTGGCGGTCGTGTCGTTCTACCTGCTCGAGAAGCCTTTTCTGTCGCTGAAGAAGTACTTCACGCCGACACAGATCGATCGCGTTCCTCTGTAGCGCGTTCGGCTTCTGGGGCGTGACCGGTCGACGCAGAGACCCAGCTTCGGAAGCCGCGTCAGATCGAGCGCAGCTTCTCGCGCAGCCGCAGCCGCGTCGTCACGCCGCCGGCGTCGCCTGCGACGGCGCGAGCGAGCGCGCCGAGCCTGTCACCGTCTTCGAGGCGGCCGTGCTGGAGCGCGGACTCCGCCTCTTCGCCGAGGCGCGCGACGATGCCTGGCTCGCGTTCGATGGCGAGCGCGGCCATCTTCGCGCGCACGTCCGTTTGACCGGCGCGCTGTGCGGCCTCGGCGGCGATGGCGGCGCGCTCCGCCTGACGGACGGGGCCGCTGTGCGTCGCTGCATCGGCCAGCGCCGCTGCACCAGCTTCGAGCTCGCCGCGGCCCGAGAGCAAGAGGCCGTGTAGCTCCGCGGGCCCGGGCGCGACCGGATCGAGCGCGCGCGCCTCGACGAGGAATGGCGACGGATCGCCATCGATCTCGAGGGCGAGCTCGGCGGCCTCGAGCAACCAGCGCGCGGAGGTGGGCGCTCGCTTGCGCGCTATCTCGTTGCGCTTTCGCTGCACCGCGGGCAGCAACTCGCCGTCGGGACCGAAGACGTCGCGCCACTCCCCATCGTCGTCGATGAGCAGGCCCTCGCGCGCGATGCGAGCGAGGAGGTCCTCCTCGATGCTGACAGCGACGAGCACGCGATCGCCATCGTCGTCGAGCTCGTACGCGCGACCTTCGGCGTCGACCCACAGCGAGATGCCATCGGTGACGCCGTAGCGCAGGCTGCCGTCGCGCGCTTCCACATCGTCGAGCGGGAGCAGGCGCACCACGTCGTCGAAGAGCCACATGCCGTTCGCGAAGCGATACACCTCGGTCATGCTCTCGGGCAACACGATCGAGAGGCGTCGCTCCACAGCGGCGATCGTCGCGGTGTCCGCCGCGTCGCCGACGTCGTGCACGCCCGTCGCGTAGCGCGTCAACGCTTCTCGCAGGCGCGCGAGGAACTTGGTGGCGGCGCGCTTGCTCAACGAGCTGCGCGGCACGGTTGAGAGCCGCGTTCGTGGGCGAGCTTCTTCTCGGCGTCGTGGATGTCGTGGCCCGCACGAGCGTCCGCGCGCGCCTGGACGCTGTTGACCTCGAACGCGCGGCACAGGGCCCACTCCGCGTCGACGAAGTTTCTCTCATCGAAGCGCGCGAGCCCGAACTGCAGGAGGCGCGGGACGAGCTTTGCCTCGAGCGAGTTGCGGGCCGCCGTGCCGACGAGGAGTTCGTCGCGCAACCTCATCGCCGTCTCGAGGCCTCGACGGTCGCCGATGGCGAGCGCGGACGCAGCGCTGGCGAGGTTGCGCTCGTCCTCGGGCGCGCGCGTGGCGAGCGCCTTCAAGCGGCGGGCCTCGGTGTTCGCGGGATCCGACTCGATCGTGGCATCGAGCTCGATCTTCGCATCGCTCCACTTCTTGTCGTTGAAGAGTTGCTTGCCGAGCTTGAGGTGCTGCTCGGCCTGGCGCGAGATGCGCGCGATGGCGTCCTTCGCGGGTGCGGCGACTGCCGTCGGCCTGCGGACGAGGACGACGCCCGCGACGAGCACGATGACGAGGGTGAGGGCGCCGGAGCCGAGCAGCGCGATCATGAGGCCGCTCGTGAGCTCACCGCCGGCTCTGCCCTGCCCTCGCTCGTCTTCGATGCGAAAGCTCAGCTCGCCGAAGCGGACGGTGTCGCCGGGCGTCGCGGTGGCGCGCCCGACCTTACGACCGTTGACGAAGGTGCCGTTGGACGAGCCGAGATCGGCCACGTCGAGGCGGCGTCCCTGCCCGCGGAGCTGTGCGTGCTTGCGCGACAGCGACGGATCGTCGAGCACGATCTGGTTCTCGGTGGCGCGGCCCACGGTGCACTCGCCGATGACGGGGAAAACACGACCGTCGAACGGGCCGCCCTGCGCGACCAGCCGGATCGACTCCGTGACGAGCGAGGTCGCCATCGGTGACACCGCAGGCGTCGGCGGATCGCCCATCATCGGCGCACCATGGGGCTCGACGACAATGCGGAACTCGGAGATCTCGATCCTCGAGAGACCGTCGACTGGCATCGCACTCGTGACACGCGTGCCGTTGACCGAAACACCGTTCGCGGAGCCCTCGTCGACGATGAGCAACTGCCCACCACTGACCATCAGGCGCGCGTGCCGACGAGACACGCTCGCTGACGGCAACTGGATCTGGCGGTCCTGATCGCGACCGATGGTGAGCTCGCCCGTCGCGATCTCGAGACGCGCTACCTCGCGACCGTCCTTGTCGAGCGCGATGATCCGCCACATCGGCTAGCGCTCCTCGAGGACGGTCACGAGCCAGTTCAGGCGCGGAACATCGATGCGGGCGCGCCCTCGGCCCAGCCCGGTACGTGTCCCGATGCGGTGAACCGCACGTTGGCGCCCTCGCCACGCGCACTGAAGATCGCGGTGGCGACGCTGGTGCCGTCTTCGCCCGGGATCACTTCGGCGATCTCGGTGATGCGGCTCTCGCCGTCCACCGCACGCGTCAGCAGCAGGACGAGGTGCACACCGTTCGGAACCTCGGCCTCGAGCGCCGCAGCGGTGGGGGCATCGGGCGCGAGCCGCGCCGACGACACCAGGCGACGAAGCGCCTCGCGCGTGGACGTGGCAGCGATCCCGAGGAGCGCGCCATCGATGCCACCCGACACGGCGCTGAGGACGTCGAGCGCCTCGGCACCACGGATGTCACCAACGACGACGTGCTCCGGCTTGAGGCGGAGCGCTGCAGCGAACGCGCGACGCGCATCGCCACCGGCGCCGCTGAGCGAGATCCAAGGCTGGTCACCAGCGTCGATCTCGGCGGACTCCTCGACGAACACGAACCGCTGCCCATCGGTGGACCGAGCGAGAGCGCCCATCAGCGTCGAGCGACCGCTGCCCGTGGCGCCGGCAATGAGAATGTTCCGGCGCGCACGTACAGCGAGGTCGAGGAAGTCGGCCATGCCCTGCGACAGCACGCCTTGCGACGTGAGGTCGGAGAGACGCGAGGCATCGCGACGGCTACGCCGGACGACCATCGAGACGGAGCCCGAAGAGAGCGGGCCCACTGCGGCGCTGAGCAGGAACCCACCGTCGAGGCGCGCCTCGAACAGGCCGCCGTGCTCGCGAGCATCGGCGAGCTCCGCGCGACGACCGGCGCGGTGCGCGACCCTGTCGAGGATACGATGCGCGGCGCTGCCGGACGAGATCCAGCGCGGAGCGAGCGACCGACCTTGACCGCTGCGATCGACGAAGATGCGGTCGGGGCGAGCGACGGTGATGGTGGTGACGGACTCGTCGAGCAGGAGCTCGTCGAGCGGACCGAGGCCCACCACTTCCCCGACGGCGTCGCGGAGGAGCTGGTCCGGCTCGATGCCCGGGGGAAGTCCGGTATCCTGCGCAAGCTCGGTGACGAGATCGTTGGCGACCGCTTCGGCGCGATCGCGGAGCGCGTCCCCTTGGAGCGACTCGAGTTCTCCGCCGAGCGTGGTCACGAGCTTGCTCGAGAGAGTACGGAGCGCGTCGAGGATGCGGCCGCGACGCGAGGCATCGGCGCCCCCATCGACGGCAGGAGCCGGACGACGTGCGGGCGCAGCAGGCGGAGCACTGACGGGGCGTGGACGCACAGCGGCAGGCGGCGGCGCGGCCGCGGCAGGCGCAGGCGCCGACGCACGCGGCGGCGCTGCCGGACGCGCCGGGGCGATAGCCGGAACGTCGCGCGTCGCAGACGGACGCACCGGCGGCGCCACGGGCGATGCTTGCGGACGCATCGTGGGAATCGCAGCGGCGGGCGGCGGCGCGCTGACGGGACGGCGCGCTGGAGGAGGTGGTGCTTCCTCTGGCTCTGGCTCGTCCTCGTCCTCGTCCTGACGCCCCATCGTCGAATCGGACTCCGGATCGTGATCACCCATCGAAGGCGCGGGCGGCTCGTCCTGCTCTTCTTCGATGGGGCGACGCGGCGGAGGCGGCGGAGCGCTCTGGGCCGGCGGCTGTGTCCGGGGACGCGACGGCGGCGCTGCCTCTTCGGCAGGAGCAGCAGCACCGGCCTCCTCGATCGCGAGGATGAAGTCGCCGATATAGATCTTGTCGCTGTTCTTCACGACGAGCGGGCTCGTGATCTTGCGTCCGTTGACGTAGGTCCCGTTGGTGCTCTTCAGATCGACAATAATGAACTTGCCGTCCTTGAGCACGATGCGCGAGTGGCGCTTCGAGACATTGCCCTTCGGCAATATGATGTCGTTGCCCTGGACGCGGCCGATCGTGACTTCAGGTTTGTCGAAGTCGAGGCGTTTGGAGTCGCCACCCTTCTCACTAACAAGGATTGAGAACATGCCGGTCGATGTCTCCTTGGTCGAAGGCGGTCCGAGAGCGCGGTACAACGTACGTGAGTTTCTGCTTACGGGTCAAGTAATTGGCCCTTGAGTGCCGATGCTGTGGCAGCGTTGGGCATGGGTTTGGGTCGAGTCGTCAGCTTGGGTCTCGTTTCGGCAGCGGCGCTGCTGAGCACCGCCACCGTCGGAGAAAACGTTGCACGCGCTGCACCGCGCGCCCGCGCCTCGGTGAAGACACCCGAGCTGCGGCACGAGCGGTTCTTCGTGGTGATCGAAGGTGTCGAAGAGGCCGACGGCGTCAAAAGTGGCCTTGTCCCCGAGCTCAAGCGCCTCTTCGCCGAAGAGATCGCGCGGCATCCGGAGCTCGTGCTCGGCCTGCCGGACGTGACGGCGGACCCTGCGACCGAGCCGCAGGCGTTCAAGGACAGCCTCCACAAGAACGGCATCAATCGCGCGCTCGACATGTCGCTGCGCGTGCTCGAGGTGACGAGCGGTCTCGAGCCCCCCCCGGCGGGGAAGCCATTCCGCGTCGTGAAGCGCGGCATCCACCTCGCGGTCTTCGGGACGACGCTCCCCGAGAAGATCATGGCCATCGGCGGCGACGGAGACGCGAACGTCGCAGCGGAGATCCGCAAGACCGAGGACGACGCCGTCGAGGGCAAGAAGCTGATGATGGAAGCCGCGACGTCCGCCATCAAGCAGGCGGTCGACATGACGGTCACGAAGCTCGAGCTGCCGGCGCCGAAGGATCCGAAGGCGAAGAAAAAGAAGAAGCAGTAGCTGGGCCCGGCTCTCAGCGGAGTATGGCGACGTTGTCGAACACCACGACGCCATCCGCCGCACCGACCCCGAGCATGCCGCGCCCGGGCCACCCTTCGTCGCTGCAGCGGAGCACCCGCCGCGTCGCCGTGTGCAGCTCGATGCGGCCATCTCGGGCCGTGAGGGTGAACGCCGACAGTCCCCCGGCCGGCAGCTCGCCGTCCGCCACGACACTCGCATCGCAGCCGGGCTGCACGCTCGCGTCGAGGCGCCCCGCGCGATCCGGCGCCACCACGAGCACCGTCGGCCCAGCGTTCGCCGCGATGCGCACGGCCACGTAGCGACCGCTTGCCGGCGCGCCGAACAGGAGCGCCGCTGTGCCGGTACCGAGCGCCTTACGACCGGCGAGCACTGACAGCGAGAACCCTGCCGCCGATGGTCCCGCGAGCTCGGGTCCGGCCACGAGCGCGTAGTCGACGAGCGGCACGTCACCCTGCACATCCGTGCTCACCACGAGCGCGCCGTCGACGGTGCTCACGTGATCCGCGCGACTCGGTGAGAGCGCGACACCCCCGCCGAAGTCGAACGTGGCAGGCGTGTCGAACGGTCCACGCAGCGAGCGCAGGAACACGGAGGCGTGCGCGCTCGACATGCCGGTGAGGTCCGAGCCGCCTGCGAGCAGGACGGTCCCGTCGAGGAGCCGCGTCGCGGTGTGGCCATGCGCGAGGAAACCCGAGAGCAGCGTCGACGGACCGAGCGGATCGCCGCCGAGCACGACGCTCGTGCTCGCGAGCGACGCGCCGTCCCAGCCGCCGGCGAACAGCACGCTGCCGTCCTCGAGCGCGGTCAGCGTGCCGTCGCTCCGGCTGGTCGGAAGCGACGGCAGCGCGACGGTCGCGTCGTCGCGACCGCTCCACGCAGAGACGACCGCGCTCGGGCCTGCCGCATCGTTCACCCCGATGACGAGCCCGCTGTCGAGCCGCACCGCGTGCCCGACCGGCCCCGTGAGCAACGAGCCGCGCTGCTCGCTCGGATCGTACAGCTCGACGGGTGGCACGCTCCCGTCCGCTCCGTTCCCACCCACGAGCAGCACGAGCCCATCGCTGCGCAGGAGCGCCGCGTGACCGGCGCGCGCGACCGTGAGGGTCGGTGCGTCGGTGAACGCGTCGGTCGCCGGATCGTAGAGGACGGCGGTGTCGAGCGTGCGGCCGGTCGCGCACGCGTTGCCGTCGACCTCGAGGCAGCCCCCCGTCAGGAGGATCGTACCGTCGGCGAGCGCGACGCTCGCGTGGTACGCGCGCGGTCCGCCGCCGAGCAACAGCGGCTTGCCAGTGGCGCGTCCCAGCGCATCGAGCACGACGGCGCCCTCGAACGCGACGGTGCTGGCACCGGCCGGCACGCCCCCGGTCAGCAGCACGCGACCATCGTTCATCACGGTCGCCCCATGGCCGAGCACGGAGCGCGCATCCAGTGTGGTGCCTCCTTGATCCGCGAGCTCGAAGCGCGCGATCGGCGAGCTCGCATCGCCGGCCGGAAGGTAGCGCTCGATCGGCGCGACGCCGTACCCATCGCGATTGATTCCGCCGGTGAGCACCACGGTCCCATCGTCGAGCAGGGTCGCGCGATGACCGGCGCGCGCGTACACCATCGACGCCGTGTCGCAGAACGTGTCCGGCGGCCCGTATACGATGGACGCGACGTGCGCGTCGCTCCACAGCGCCGGCAGCGCGAGCGGCGCCGTGCGACCGAACGGCACTGATGCACCACCCACACCAGAGAGCGTGATGACCCGCGTGTTGCGCTGCAACGACAGGGCAAGGTCCACCGCGCCCGTGGCCGACGTCGCGACGCTCTTTGCCGTCGGTGCAAAGTCGCCGAGGCCGCGCACGCTCAGCGAACCCGTGTTCGCGCCGCCGCACGGCCGCGGCAGCGCGGGGACGAGCGTGAGTTCGCGCGGCACATCGCAGCCACAAAAAAGGACACCGGCGACCAGGCCAGCGCCGAGCACCACATCGGCGGTCCGCGTCATCCGGCGAGCAACGTATCACGGCAGACGCGTGCTACGATTGCGCCCTCGTGGAGCCGATCATCTTCGGCAAGTACCTCCTTGTGGAGAAGATCGCCGAGGGTGGGATGGCGGTCGTCTACCGCGCCAAGCTCAGCGGGCCCGGCGGGTTCGAGAAGACGCTCGTCGTGAAGCAGATTCGCGCCGAGCTCGCAGCGCGGGCCGAGTTCATCGAGCTCTTCGTGAAGGAGGCGAAGACGACCGTGCAGCTCACGCACGCGAACATCGTTCCGGTGTTCGAGCTCGGCATGGTCGATGGCACGTACTTCCTCGCGCTCGATCTCGTGGATGGCCCGCCGCTCGCCAAGCTCGTCGATGGGGGCAAGCTGCCCGCTCCGATCGCCGCGTACATAGCGGAGCAGATCCTGCGCGGGCTCGACTACGCGCACCGTCGCGGCATCGTGCATCGCGACCTCTCGCCGGCCAACGTGCTCTGCTCCCGTGATGGCGAGGTCAAGCTGCTCGACTTCGGGATCTCTGCCGAGGTGAGCGGTCGTGCCATCATCGGTGGGTCGCGCGGCTACGTCGCGCCCGAGCAGGAGTGCGGCGACCGGGTCGACGCCCGCTCCGATCTCTACACGGTGGGCGTGCTGCTGTGGGAGATGCTTGCCGGCCGACGCCGCGACAGCGGGATCCCCGAGGATGCGCCTGCACAACTACTCGAGGTGATCGAGCGCGCCGTGGCGCCTCGCTCCGCCGACCGTTACGCCAGCGCCGAGGCAATGCTGTCACCGGTCACGCGCTACCTGCGCGACACCGAGGCGTCCATGCAGGCCGATCTCGCACGCCTGGTCCGGCAGCGGACGCCAGATGCAGTTGTAGATGCAGTTGCAGACGTAGTTGCAGATGCAGTGGCGGTGCCGCAGCGCAGCGAGGCGCCCGGATCGACGACCGCGCCGATGGGCCAGCGCGCCGCGAACGCGACGCCCGCGATGGGGACGCGCACGTACCCGACCAGGGAGGTCACGTTCGCGACGCGCTTCATCGACGCAGAGCCAGCGACCGGTGAAGCGCCCGTCGTCGAGGCGGCCGTTCGCGTGCCGACCGACGAGCGCGCGACACGCTCGCTCCCGATGCCGCTGCTCGTGAGCGGCGGCATCCTGCTTGTGGTGGTGTCCGCGTTCGTGGGCTCGCGGCTGCGCGACACCGTCGGCACTTCGCCACCGCCCATCGTCGCGGCCGCGCCGCTGCCGGCCACCCTGGCACTCACGGTCGTGCCCGCGAACGCGACGATCTCCGTCGATGGTGCGACCGCCGTTCGCGATCCGGATGGGAGCCTGCGACTCTCGGCGGGTGCGCACGTGCTGGCTGCGACGCTCCCCGATCGTCCCACCGCGACGCAGACGGTACACGTCGCCGCCGGCGAGCATCGCGCCGTTTCGCTCGTGCTCCCGGCGGAGGTCGGCAAGCTCACCATCCGCACCGATCCCGAAGGCGCCGACGTGCGCATCGGCGACCGCTCGCTCGGCGCAAGCCCGGTCACCGTCGACATCCCGCTCGACGAGCCGACTCGCGTCCATGTCGAGCGTCGCGACTACGCAGCGACCGAGCGCACCATCAAACCGGAGGAGCTGCAGGGAGGTCCCCCGCGCGCCGCGACGGTGACGCTCGGGCTCGATGCCTTGCCTCGCGGCCTGCTGACGCTCGGCGCGCGCCCGTGGGCCCACGTCACCATCGACGGCGAGAAGAAGGCCGACACGCCGCTCGTGAAGGTCTCGCTCTCCGCCGGAACGCACGCGGTCCGCCTGTCCTGCCCCGCCACCGGCAAGGAGCTGCGCTTCGTCGTCACGGTCGTCTCGGGCAACGAGACGCGCAAGGTCGCCGATCTCGTCGGCGAGCCGCACCTCGTGGAGTAACGCGAGGGGTCTACAGCCCGAGGAGCGCGCGCGCTTCGGGATCCGGCGGCCGGACGAACAGGTGCGAACCGAGTCCCATCTGCACATAGACCACGTCGGCGACCGCGACGTAGTTGGCGCGCTCGAAGGCGCGCACCGACGAGGAGTTCGTGCGCTCGATGAGTGCCCAGCTGCGATACACGTCGCGCGTGCGCAGCCAGCGGGCGAGGTGCTCGAGCATGTTCGGCGCGATCTTCCGACCGCGCTCGTCGGGGTGGACGAAGACCTCGTGGATGTAGCACTCGCCGACGAGCGGACGCACCGGGCGTCCGATATCGGGGACGAACACGGGCATGCGCGCGCACCAGCCGATCCCCGCGGGACGCCCCTCCATGTGCGCGACGACCGCGAGATCGCCACGTCGCCACTTCTCGTACGTGTAGCCGGCCGGCAGCTCGAGCCGAGCGACGAGCGCGTCGCGTGCCTCGTTGGTGAGCGCCTGATAGCCGGCGAGATCGAGGATCTGCAGCGTGAGTCCCTCGGGGACCTGCCCACCGCGCGAGAAGAGCTCGCCGCGGTACAGGTGCATCGTCTTATAGCCGAGCCGCTCGGCGAGGCGCTGCGCCGATTCGGGGCGCACCTCTGCGAGCGCGTCGATCACGCGACCGATGGTGCCGCGGCCCGGCGTGGTGGCGAGCGCGCGGCCCTTCTTCCGCAGCGCGGAGACCCCGCGCGACAGTCGACCGACCGCGGTCGCGTTCCAGATCTGCAGGTGCGAGACGGGGACCTGGCGCGTGCGCAGCGGCGAGTCGGGATCCGCGAGCTCGAAGACCGTGGCGCCGGCCTTGGCAGCGTCGGCGAGCGATGCCCAGCCGAGCTGCTCGCTCGCGCCCGCTGGCGCATACGCGGGATCGGTGCCGCGAAGGAGCTGCACGCGGCGGTTGCCGTCCGCGACGACCACATCGGCGGCGATCGCTCCGACGCCCGGCAGCGCGACGAGTCCCACGTGGCCCTGCTTGCGCGCCGTGAGCTCGGGCAGCACCTCCTTCAAGAACACGAGCAGCGCGGGATCGAGCACGGGGTTGGCCTGGTCGCGCACGGTCCACTCGCGCCTGAGCAGGCGGTGCAGCTCGTCGATGGCGTAGAAGATGTCGATGAGCGCGGGCGCGTAGGCCGAGCCCGCCACCTCCTGCGTGGGCCGCTTCGTGCGGACGAGCTCGTCCCACGCGGGCGTCGCGAGGGGCGGAAGATCGACCACTGCGCGGAACCCCCTCGTCTCGAGCTGAATGGAGAATCCCGCCTGATCCGCGACGCGCGCGAGCCCCTCGACTACGGCCTCCGCCTCCTCCGGTACGTCGAGGACGTCCCAGTCCTTCGCCTCGAGGAGCCGCGAGAGCATCGCCGCGGCGACGAGCGTCTCCGCGCCCGGCCGACACACGAGCGCGTGCTCCTGGACGCGAAGATCGCCGAGCGGCGACAGCGTGCGTGCGCCGAACGCCGCGCCACGGGCCGCGCGAAGGTGCAGCGGCCACACGGCCACGAGCTCGTCGCCCTGGTGTGCGGTGAGCACGCGGAGCTCGTCCACACCCGCAAAAGCGCGCCACCACCGCGAAAGGAACCAGTGCGACGACAGCATGGAAGCGCCCGCGACCTTCACGAGCTCGTTCCACGGCCCCTCGAGCGCCTCGAGTCGCTCGGTGGTGGTGACGATCTCGACGCGCATCGCATCGAATGTATCACCTGTGCCGCGACAGGTCCGGTTGCGCGCGCAGGTCATTGCCGCTCAAATGCGGCTGCTTCGGCCACCAGACGCAGTACACACGCAGTACACACGCAGTACAGAAACGAGCGCGGGCCCCCTTGAGCTTTCCGTCCGACAAGCAACCTCCCATCTCCACGCCGACCGCAACCGGTGTGACCGAAGGCGTGCCGGGGGCCAGCGCGCACACGCAGGACGTCCTTCACCGCATCTTCCGTGCGATCATCGCGAAGCGCTGGTGGATCGTCGCGTTCTACGCGGTCCTGTGCATCCCGGCGGCGCTCTACGCGGTGTCGGTCAAGCAGAACAACGCCCTCGATCGCCTCATCGTCGCCAGCGACCCGGATCTGAAGGGGTCGCGTGCGTTCGAGAAGGTCTTCGGCGCCGGTGAATACGTCGTGTTGCTCGCGGAAGCGCCCGATCCGTTCGCACCGGCGGCGCTCACGCGCATCCGCGAAATCGAGCTCAAGATCTCGAAGATCCCCGCCGTCTCGCTGAACTCCGCGCTGTCCGTGTACGTGCGCAGCCATCCGGAGTTCCAGGCGAACGACGAGGGCGCGGCCGCGTTCAAGAAGTTCGCGACCGGCACCGACCTGTTCAGAAAGCAGGGGCTCATCGGCGACGGCTTCCTCGCGATGCCACTCGTCCTCGACGTCAAGACGCCGGAGGATCGCAACAGGGTCATCCACGCGATCGACGCCGTGCTCGCCCCCTACGAGGCGACGCTCGCGCCGCTGACCGCGCTTCGCAAGGTCGGCGAGCCCTACGTCACCGCATACCTCGATCAGGACACGAAGGAAGCCGGGATGCGTTACTTCCCGCTCTTCTTCCTGTTCGTCATCGTCCTCAACGTGGCGCTGTATCGCTCGTGGCGCGCGCTCGTCGCGTTCCTCGTCACGCTCGGGGTCTCCGTCGCGCTCACGCAGGGCTTCATCGGCATCACCCACGGCGTGACGTCCATCGTCTCCGCCCTCGTGCCGATGACGATCCTCGTAACCTGCACGTCGACGCTCGTGTACCTGCACTCTCGCTACGTCGACAAACCGGCCGGCGTCAGCGTCGAGGAGCACCAGATCTTCGCGCTCTCGAACAAGTTTGTTGCCTGCACCGCGTCCATCTTCGCCACCGCGGTCGGCTTCGCGGCGCTCGTCATCTCGAAGATCCTCCCCATCCGCGCGATGGGCGTGTGGGTCGCCGTCGGGCTGCTGTTCACGTGGGTCGTGGTGTTCACCCTGTTCCCCTCCATGCAGCGGATCATGCGGGCGCCGACGTCGAAGGACGGCAAGATGTCGCTCCCGTGGTTCGACAAGATCGTCGACGTGCTGCCGGTCTTCTCGTATCGCTTCCGCTGGGTGCTCGTCCCGGGCTCCCTCGTCTTGTCGGCGTTCGGCGCGGCGGCGCTGTTCGGCATCCCGCACGTCCTGTCGCCGATGCGGCTCGAGACATCCGCGGTCTACAACCTCAACCACAAGTCCGCGCTGTATCGCGACACCATCCTCCTCGAGAAGAAGGTGAAGGGTCTCGCGGTCAGCGAGATGTGGCTCGTGGGGAAGAACGACAACGCGTCGGTCACCGATGCGTCGACGCTCCGCGGCCTCGTCGCGCTGCAGACCGCGCTCGAGCACGAGCCCAGCGTGGGATCGGTCGTCGGCCCCACTGCGATCTTGCAGACGCTGCGCTACGTCACCACCGGGAGCGACACGCTCCCCACGGACGACGCCGGGCTCGAGGCCGCCGCCGCCATCGTGGAGACCCGGCTCAACTCCGAGCCGATGCTGCGGCGCTTCTTCAACGAGGCACTGACGAACACCCACGTCACGATCATCACCACCACCGGCGATCACGAGCAGTTCGAGCACCTCGAGGCACGGCTGCGACACATCTACTCCGACGTGCAGAAGGCGAACCCGGGGCTCGCCAACTTCGACCTGCGAATCGTCGGCAAGGGTCCACTCCAGGCGAAGATTGCCTACAGCCTCGTCCCGACGCTGACGGAGAGCTTCCTGCTCACCATCGGCGTCATCTTCGTCGCGTTCCTCATCCTGTTCCGCAACGGCGCGGCGCGCCTCATGGCGATGATCCCGTCGATCTTCGCGATCCTCGTGATGTTCGGGATCATGCGGCTCTGCGGCGTCGCGCTGAACGTGGCCACCATCCTCATCGCCTCGACGGTGCTCGGCACGTCCGAGAACGATCAGATCCACTTCTTCTATCACTTCCTCGAGGGGCAGAAGTCGGGCGGGACGACGCACTCCACCGAGCAGGCGTTGCGGCACACGCTGCGCATCGCGGGTCGCGCGATCTTCTTCGCGACGCTCATCAACGCCGGCGGCTTCCTGGCCTTCGCGCTCGCGACGCTGAAGCCGATCCAGGAGTTCGGGCTGCTCTCGTCGCTGGCGTTCGTGCTCTCCATGATCGCCGACTTCACAGCGCTGCCGGCCGCGCTGTGGATGGTCTTCCGCGACAAGCCCGACTGCTACAAGTAGCGATGCGCGCCGTCGCGGTCGCGGCACTGCTCGCTGGCTGCGCGCCGACGCCCGCGCGCGTGCTCGCGACGTACGAGGCAAACCTGCGCGCGGGTCGGATCGAGGCGGCGTATGCGCTGACGAGCGCACGCTATCGCGCGACGCACGATCTCCCCACGTTCGCTGCAGCGGCCGTACGTCGTCCGCTCGTGGGCGGACCGCCCTCCCGCACCGGCGGAGCGCGCTACGTGCTCCGGGTCGACGAAATGACTCTGGCGGGCCCCACGCCAGGGACGCTCGCGCTCACCACAGACCCGCTCGACATCGACCACCACGACACACCCGAGCGCACGCTGCGGGCATTCGTGCGCGCGGTCCACGAGGAGCGTCGCGAGGCGGTGGTGGCGCTCACGTCACTCCTGCTGCGTGCGCGGCTCCGGCTCTCGACGAGCCCGATCGTGCCGTTCCCGGCCTCCCTCGCCGAGTCGAGCCGGATCATCGAGGCGCGGCTCGCCGTCCACGACGGGATCGCGCTTCCGATCATCGAGCAGGACGTCAACGGCGGCTCGGCCCGGCTGCTGCTCGGCGACGGGCGCTTCGTTGGCCTCGTCGAGAACCCGGGCGGCTGGCTGGTGAGCGAGCTCCCCTGAGATCTACGTCCCTCCCCGGAGGATGTCAGCCGGACGATCTCGCGTGGCGCGCATCGCAAAGAAGTCAGACCTGCTGACGATTTATGACCCCAGCGCCGCACGACCCGGAAGTTCGGGACAAGCCTTCGGGATCATGAATCCTTTCGCGTCGTGCTCGCCTCCCCCAGGTCACATCCGCCACTCGACGACGACACAGCGTGTCTCGGTTGCCCCATGCCATCTGACCTCGTGGGTCCATGTGGGTCCAACCGAGCGCCTCTAGGCTACCGGGATGACTCGCGGTTTTCGCTCGTGATCCGACGGTCACGAGCTTGACTCCATGGCGCATCGGTTGCACCAATAGAGGAGAGAGCACCAATGCAGGTGCTCAGGGAAATGAGGGCCCATGCTCGACCCATGGATCATCGAAGAGATTCGAAGGCGCGAAGAAGCCGAGCGTGAGAGCATCGAGCGCGGCCGCCCCGTGCTCGAGATTCCCTTCGATATGCCGATGTACCGCCCGAGCGTCGCACCCGAGCCGCCCGCTGAAGATCGCGGTGTAATCGTTATCGATTACTAGGATTCGTCTACTAGGATTCGTCTACTAGGATTCGTCCTCGATCGCAGAGAGGCCGGGCGGCCGTCCGGCCGCGCAGAGCCGCTCCGTACCGCTCCGGGCCGCGCAGGCTTCCCGGCTGCAGACTCTTCACTCCCGAATTTCCTTTGAGCCCCTTCACCCTCGCCGACATGCGTGTGGCCGTCACTTCGCCCCGCACTTACGCGACGCACGGCCCCTTGACGCATCGCAGCAATGGCGCTAGGTTCATCACGTTTTCCGCGGATCCGTCGTGCGGTTCGGCGACGAAGCCTCGGGTCTGCGTACGGTGATGAGAGCCAAGCGGGACATGGTGCGGGTGGGCGTCGAGACGGCTTTGGCCTTCCTCGGCTGGACGGCGATCGTGCTCGGACTGAGCGGAGTGCTCGCGCCACCGACGGTGACGCTCGGCTCTCTCGAGACACCCACGCTGCTCGGAGGGCTCGTCGGCGCGGCGCTCTTCCTCGCGGTCAGCATCGGCGCGCGCCTGCTCGCGTTCCCGCTGTCGGGCCTCGTCCCCCGCCTGCCGCCGTCAACGGCACTCTCGCTCGACGGCGCAATTCTCGTCGCCGGTACGCTCTCCGTCGGAGCGCCGCTCGTGGCCGCCGGGCTCGCCATCAGCATGACCGTCGACACGGTCGTGCGCGGCATCGCCGGCGCGCGCGCTCGCTCTCACGAGGGCGTCGTCGAGAAGCTGAGCCCTGTCGGTATCGCACGTCGCGCGCTGTACACCGGTGGTGTCGCAGGGGGCCTGCTCATCGGCTGCGCGGCGGTGTTCGGGGCACACCTCCGCAACGCCGACGAGCGCATGGGCATGGTCGCCGCGTTCGGGCTCTCCTTCCTCGGCGCGCACGCTATCGTGCAGCTCGCGCACTCGTTGCTCCGCGGTCAGCCGCTGCGCCCCACGTGCCGTCGCGTCCTCGTCGCGCTCGCCGCCGAGGCCACGCTGCTGCCGATCGGCGCCGTCATCGTCCACATCTGGGACGAGCACCACCCTGCCGCCTTCGTCCTCCTCGGCGTCACCTACCTCTTCGTCAACTTCGGCTTCTATCGCATCGCGCGCATCACGGCTGCGCTGCGCGGTCGCGTCCGCGAGCTCGCCACGCTGTCGCGCACCGCGCAGTCCATGGCGGCCGAGCTCGAGGTGCCAGGTATCGTCTCGGCGCTGCTTCGCGAGACGCACCGCGCGCTGCCTTTTGCCTGCACCATCGAGCTGCGACTCACCGCTCCCGCCACCGTCGAGGGCTATCCGCAGGTCGAGCGTCACGCGCTCGAACGTGGCCGTCAGCGCGTGCGATGCACGTCCGTGCCACGCTGCGAGTGGGACGACGCCGCGGTGCTGCACGTCGACGAGCACCTCGACGCAGCCCCGGGGGCAACGCAGTCGCGCCTCGTCGCGCCGCTGCGTCGCTACGGCGAGTCACTCGGCGTCCTCGTCATCGAGAGCCGCCACGATGCCCCCTTCGGCGCCAACGAGGCGCGCCTCATCGAGGCGGTCGCGGGTCAGGCCACGAGCGCGCTCGAGAACGCGCGCCTGCACGCGCTCGCCAACTTCGACGGGCTCACCGGCCTCTACTGCCGTCGCTACTTCGACTCCCGCCTCGGCGAGGAGATCGAGCGCGCGCGCCGCTTCGAGACGGGCTTCTGCGTGCTGCTCCTCGACATCGACAACTTCAAGAAGCTCAACGATAGCCGAGGCCACCTCGCCGGTGACCGCGCACTCCGCGAGGTCGCACGCCTCGCGCAAGCGCAGCTCCGCAACGTCGATCTCGCCGCGCGCTACGGCGGCGAGGAGCTCGTCTTCATCCTGCCGCGCACGCCGCTCACCGACGCGCACGTCGTCGCCGAGCGCATCCGCGACGCGGTCTCGAGCCACGTGTTCGTCGACATCGGCCACGTCAGCGTGTCCATCGGGGTCGCCGCGTTCAGCGACACCAGCTCCGACTCCGGGCAGCTCGCGTCGAACGTGCTCGGCCGCGCCGACCTCGCGCTCTACCGCGCCAAGGCGCTCGGCAAGGATCGCGTCGAGGTCGACCTCGGGCCCATCGAGCTCACACCGTCGCTCGCGCCCGTCCTGCGCCGCCGCCGGGCGTAGCTCTTACCGCGTGTACTTGAGGAAGGCCTGCGCGGTCACCGCGCTCGACTTGCTGAAGCTGGCGAGCCACAGGTAATCCGCGCCGACGCCGAACGAGAAGTGACGGTTGAGCGTGTGGAAGTCGAGGCCACCGCCCGCGACCACGGCGAGGCTGATCTTGTGGCCACCGGTGATGCCGGCATCGTCGAGCACGTTCGACGGGATGTGTGCGGCAGCAGCACCCGCCTCGGCGTAGAGACCGACGCGACGGATCTGCACCTGCCCATGCAGCTCGCCGCCGTACACGAGCGTCTGGAACGACTGCCCATCGGTGGGACCCGGGATGTTGACCTGTCCACTCGAGCCGAGCACGTGCGCCTGGATCGAGAGCCAGCGTAGGATGTCGTAACCGAGCCGCACCGAGAACGCAGGACCGGGTCCCGCAAACTTGCCGGCGCGGCCGACGTACACGAGCGCGCCGAGCTCACCCTGCGCATAGAAGCCGCGCGCGAAATGCTTGGGGTCCGGAAACACCGGCGGCGCCTGCTCCGAGATGACCTGCGCGTGCGCGACGCTTGCCAGGCCCGTGACGCCAGCGACGGAAAAAACCAGCAGGCCGGCTGCGACGAGGACGCGCGTCACGTGCCGCTATCCACGGGCATCGGGGTCACGGGCGGCGCCAAGGTGGAGTCGGTGGACACGTAGAGATCGGTGGCGTCCTTCTGCGCCAGCTTGTCGCCGGGCGTGCCCTTTTCGCGCACGCGCACCGAGTAGTCGAGGACCGCATGGCCTGTCGCGCGGAAGAAGATGCGGATGCGCACCATCGCAGGCGTGACGTCACCCTTCGGGATGCCGTCGAGGCCCACCGTGGACGCGGTCGAGTTGCGCTCGAGCACGATGAACGGCGTGTTCGTGCCGCCACCGGCCGGTGGGTACCGCGTGATGACCTCGAGATCGAGCCCCGCTTCGCGCAGCTGATCCTCGCGGAAGATCCCCGAGCGGGTTCCGCCCGCCTCGATGTTGACGAGCTGCAGCGAGCCCATCACGTCGGGCAGGACCGGCTGATCCGCGGCGGCAGCGGTCGGATCGCCGTAGAGCGCCTTGTCGTAGTCGCCGAACTCGTTGCCGCCATCGACGACCACGTTCGCACCGATGGGCGTGGTCTCGAGGTTCTTCATCGTCCACAGGATCTCGAGGTCGAGGTCGCGCTCGCCGACCCACGGCACCGGCATCGGCAGCCCGAGCTTCGTCTGCTGCTCGACGAGCTTGGCCGCTTCCTTCGCGGTCGGCTTGCGGATCGGCACCACGAACAGATCCGTGTCGCTGTACATGACGTCGTCGCCGGGCATCGTGCCGGCGGGCTGCAGCGCCTCGAGCGGACGGTTCTCGTCCACGAACACCGGCACGTTGCAGCCCCACAGCAACAACGCGAGCGCCGAGCAGGGAATCCACCTGGTCGGCATTCGCATGCGCTCATCGTAGACCGCCATCTCGGGATGGGTCAAACCCGCGTGAGCTCGCGCAGATCGCGCGCGGACAGGCCGAGCAACGAGAGGATGGCGTCGAGCCCACCGCGCGTGATGGACGCGGACGCGGCCTCGCGCAGCTTCTTCTTGGCGCGGAACGCGATGCCGAGGCCGGCGCGCTCGAGCATGAGGAGGTCGTTGGCACCGTCGCCGACCGCGACGACCTGATCGAGCACGAGCCCCTCGGCGCGCGCGATCTCTTCGAGCAGCTCGGCCTTTCGTGCCGCGTTCACGATCGTACCGAGCACGCGACCGGTGAGCTTGCCGCCCGCGATCTCGAGCGTGTTGGCGTGCGCGTAGTCGAGTCCGAGCCGGGACT
>JBDTCO010000063.1:0-54324 GCA_039923495.1 Polyangia bacterium | reverse complement strand
CGCCCTTGTCGGCGGCGCGACCTCGATCGATCTCGACGCGCATCTCGGGCCGGCCCGGCGAGAACTTCACCTGCACGTCCTGGATGCCGGGCGTCTGCCTGAGGATGCGACCGACCTCCTCGGCGATCGGCTCGATGTCGTGATAGTCGTGACCGCGGACGTCGATCATGATCGGCGCCTCCGTGGCCGCGCCCTCGACGAAGGCCGGGTCCGTGACGGCGACCTTCGCGTGAGGCACGAACTTCTCGACGGACGCGCGCGCCGCATCCTTGAGGACCGACAGTCCGATCTTTCGCCTGTCCTTGCCGACGGTGACGACGCGCCACGCGATCTTGTTGATCTCGTTGTCGACGCCGATGGTGGCGTAGACGAGCTCGACCTCGGGGCGCTTGCGGAAGTCGGTCTCGGCGAGGCCCGACAGGCGCGCGGACTCGTCGAGCGACGTGCCGGCGGGGAGCTCGATGGTGACGGTGAACTGCCCTCGGTCTTCGGCCGAGACGAACTCGTTGCCCGTGAGCTTCGAGATGAAGCCCATGAAGAACAGCGAGGCGACGGCGAAGGCTGCGACGAGGGCCTTGTGCGTGACTGCCCAGCCGAGGATCCCGCGGTAGCCGCGATCCATGGCCTCGAACGTGCGCAAAAAGGGCGCCTTCACCGCTGCGAACTTGTCCTTCTCGCCATGCTTGAGCGCCTTCGAGAAGCGCGCCGACAGCATCGGGTCGAGCGTGAACGCGACGAAGAGCGAGAGCACGGTGGCAGCCGAGACGGTGATGCCGAACTGCCGGAAGAACTGCCCGGCCATGCCCTTCACGAAGGCGATGGGCAAAAAGACGGCGACGATGGTCATCGTGGTCGCGAGGACGGAGAGCGCGATCTCCTTGGTGCCATCGAGCGCCGCGGTGAACGGATCCTTGCCCATCTCGAGGTGCTTGAAGATGTTCTCTCGAACGACGACGGCGTCGTCGATGAGGAGGCCAATCGCGAGCGATAGCCCGAGCAGCGTCATCATGTTCAGCGTGTAGCCGAGCACGTACATGATGAAGAACGTGCCGACGACGGACGTGGGCAGCGCGACGGCGGAGATGAGCGTCGAGCGCAGGTCGAGCATGAACACGAGGATGATGAGGATGGCCATCGCACCGCCGTAGACGATGGAGACCTCGACCTCGTGTGCGTTTTCCTGGATGTACTTCGACTGGGTGAAGATCATCTTCACCTGCACCCCGTCGGGGAAGTCCTTCTTCATCGCGTCGAGGCGCGCCTGCACCTTCTGCGCGACTGCGACGGTGTTGGTGCCGGATTGCTTGAGCACCTGGAAGCTGACCGCCTCCTGCCCGTTGGCGCGGACGCGCTGACGCTGCTCCTCGAAGCCGTCGTCGACGGTCGCGATGTCGGCGAGCCGCACCGACGAGCCGTCGCGCGCGGTGGCGACGATCACGTCGCGCACCTGCTGCACGTTCTCGAGCTCGCCAACGGTGCGGACGCTGACCTCGCGGCGACCTTCGTCGAAGTGGCCGGCGGGCACGGTGAGGTTGGCCATCTTGAGCTTCATGCCCACGGTGGCGAGATCGATGCCGAGGGCGTCGACTCGAGCGCGATCGATGTTCACGTGGAACTCGCGCGGCGCGCCGCCCTTGATGTCGACGGACGCGACGCCGTCGACCTGCTCGAGCGTGGGCTTGATGACATCGTCGGCGAACTTGCGCAGCTCGGAGAGCGGCCGGTTCCCGAGGACGGTGTAGATGAGGATCGGCGTGGCGGAGATCTCCAGCCGCAGGACCGTGGGCTCCTTCACCTCGGGCGGCAGGAGGTAGCGCGCGCTCGAGACCTTCTCGCGGACCTGGGTCGCCACGTCGGAGACGTCGGTGCCCAGCTTGAAGAGCACGACGACCTGCGACACGCCCTCGCGCGAGTAGCTGCGCAGGCGATCGATGCCGTTGATGCCGACGACCGCGTCCTCGATCTTGCGGGTGACGAGGTTCTCGACCTCCTTCGGACCGGCGCCCGGATACACGATGCTGATGCTGACGACGGGGAAGCTGACGTCGGGGAACAGATCGGTGCCGAGCTCCTTTAGCCCCATGAGGCCGAGCACGAAGATCGCGGCCGTCATCATGACGGTGAAGACGGGGCGGCGAACCGCGACGGAGGAGAGGCTCATGGCTACTTCACCACGAGCAGGAGCTCGCCGTCCTTCGCCTCGGGCGACGGATCGAGGACGACCTTTTCGCGCGCGTCGAGACCCGAGCGCACGTAGATGATGCCGCCGTCTCCGGGCGAGAACACGATGCGACGGACGTGCATCCGGCCGCCATCGGCGACCATGACCTCGTCCTGCGAGCCCGGTCGCAGCACGCCGGTCGGGAGCTTGAGCACCTGCACCGGCGCCCTGCCGACGACCTCGGATCGCACGTACGTACCTGCGAGCAGAGGGTGCTTCGGATCGTTGGGCACACGTGCCTCGATCGGTACGCGGCGCGTCTGCGAGTCGACCGAGCCGAGCACCGCGGTGACCTTCCCTTCGACCTTGCTCTCGGGCTTGCCGTCGGTGCCGGCGAGCTGGATGGCGAGCCCGGGCGAGACGAGGCCCACGTCGGCTTCCCCGACGGTGCCGGCGAGCTTGAGCTCGGTGGTGTTCTGGACGTGAAAGAGCGTCATGTTCGGGCTGACGACCGCGCCCGTGCCGCTCGGCACCTTCGTGACGAAGCCCGCGAACGGCGCCACGAGCACCGAGTTGCCGACGGTGGCCTGCGCGAGCGCGACCATCGCGCGCGCGGAGTCGGCCTGCGCCGATGCGAGCGTGTGCTGACTCTCTGCCTGCTGACCCGCCTGCGCCGAGCCTGCGCCGGACTTCGTGAGCGCGGCCGTGCGCTGCTGCGTGTCCTCGGCGAGCTTGAGCTGGGCCTCCGATGCGCGCACCTGCGCCTGGGCCTGCGCGAGCGACGCCGCCGCCTCCGTGGCGTCGAGCGTGGCGAGCGTCTGACCGCGACGCACGTGGTCGCCGACCTTCGCGCGGATCGAGCTCAGGCGCCCGGTGACCTTGAAGCCGATGTCGGCCTCCTCGACGGGCTGCAGCGTGCCCTCGATGCGCACCACCGGCGTCCAGGTCGTGAGCTCGCCGGAGACCAGCACGGCGGGCTTCACGATCTGCTCCTTCTTTGCCTGCTCGGCGGCCGCGTTGCGCTCGACGGCGAGGCGCGCCTGCTCCTTCTTCGCCTCGACCACGCGCACGATCGTCCAGCCCATGAGGCCGAGGACGAGCAGCGCGATGACGATGCGCCCGACAGGGCTCGACGGCGGCGGAGCGGCTTCGACCTCGTGCACGGGACGGATGGGATCGTTCTGGCTCATCGCTTGGCTTTCCGTTTGTGGTTGGTTTGCTGCATGACGTGGTTGCGGACGGCGTCGCTGCCGATGCCACCGAGGAGCGTGCTATCGACCGCGGTGATGATCGCGTGCAGATCGGGCTTGTGCTCCGACTCGACGAGCTCGCGCGCGACGCGATCGTAGGCACCGGCGAGCGCGAGCGCCGCGATGCGCAGGTCGAGGTCGGCGCGATAGATGCCCCACGACTGGCCCTGGAGGAGCGCGCGCTCGATGTGGCGGTGCACGTGCCCGAAGAACGCGTCGATGAGGTGGTGAAAGCGCGACGACAGGCCGCCGCGCAGCACGAGCCGCATCACGCCACGGTTCGTCCACACGAACTCGAAGATCTCCACGCTGGAGGCGACCCAGAGCTCGAACAGCGCCTCGAGCGACTCGGGCGGCGCGACATCGAGCGCGGCCTGCGCGTCGAGGAACGCGGACAGCCGGCCGAGGACGTCCTCCACGACGTAGGTGAACGCCTCCTCCTTGCTCTCGAAGTGCAGGTAGAAGGATCCCTTGCTGCGACCGGCCTGCTCGGTGATGTCCTCGACCTTGGTGGCGTCGAGGCCGTGCTCGATGAACACGCGCTGTGCAGCAGCCAGCAGCTCGAGACGTGCGTTGGGGTCACAGGGGCGTGCCATTTATGACTCGGGAGTCAACAATGGCCGGGCGGCTTCCTTTCGTCAACGCGGATCTGTGTGTCGCGTCGCTCTCGCTGCTCACACACGAAGCGCGTCGCCTGGGAGCGTCGCCTGGCTCCTCGGAGTGTTCGGCTGGGCCCCGCCTTGTTCGTGGCGATCAGACGATTCTCTCGAAGAGCCTCTCCTCGATCGCGATGTAGTCGACCTCCACATCGAGGCGGGCGAGCACCGAGTAGAAGCCGAACTGCAGCCGGTTCATGAACAGCATCCCGGGCGGGAGCGCCTTGAACTTCGACTTCTTGTCGAACATGAGGTCGCGCTTCATGCCAGCCATCATCTCGACGAGCGACTTCGTGTACGCGCGCGTCACGCGGAACGGCGAGGCGAGCAGCGGCTCGAAGCACATGCGCGAGAACGACAGCGCCCAGTCCTCGTACGGGCCGGGCTCGGTGCCGAGGAGCTGGCGGCAGCCCGCGTCGAACGCATCGACGTCGCGGGTGAGCGCGGCGCGATGCAGCACGCGCGCGTTGGCGAGGTGCTCGGGCGTCAGCGGCTGCACGCAGCCGAAGTCGAGGAACGTGATGGTCCCGTCGTCGCGGAAGAGGTAGTTGCCGGGGTGCGGGTCGGCGTTGAACTGGCCACCGACGAGGTTACCGCCGAACACGAAGCGCCACATGGTCTCGGCGTAGCCGTGACGCAGCGCCTCGGGCGCGCGCGCGGCGGTGTCGAGATCGTGTCCGTGGTGCAGCTCGCTCGTCATCACGCGCAGCGCGGAGTGCGAGCGCACGATGGCGGGGATGCGGATGGTGGGGTCGCCCTCGAAGAGCTTCGCGAACTCTTCTTGCCGCGTGGCCTCGAGGTTGTAGTCGAGCTCCTCGAGGAAGCGCTCGCGGATCTCGGCGATGACCTGCTTCGAGCCGACCTTGCGACCGCCGAGGCCGCCGAGCATCGACTCGAGCAGTCCGGCGTTCTCGAGGTCGGCGGCCATCGCCTTGTCGATGCCGGGGTGTTGCACCTTCACCGCGACGGCGCGACCGTCCGCGAGCGTGGCCCTGTGCACCTGGCCGATGGACGCGGAGGCGAAAGGCTTCGTCTCGAACGTGACGAAGAGCGCCTCGAGCGTGCCGCCGAGCTCCGACTCGATGCGCGCGCGCACGGCCTCGGGAGACGACGTGGGCGCAGCGGAGCGCAGCACGCCGAGCGAGGCCTGAAACGCGTCGCGGTGCTCTTCCGGGACGAGCCCGTCGACGTAGCTGGCGATCTGCCCCGCCTTGGCGGCGAGCCCGCGGAGGTTGCCGAGCAGCTCGGCGGCGGCGACAGCGGCACCCTCCGGGTTCACGAGCATCTTCGCGCCGGTCGCGAGGCCGCCGAGCCCCATGCGCGCGAGCCGACCGAGCCGGCTCTGCGGCACTGCGCGGTCGTCACTCATCGATTGTCGCCCACGGTCAGCCGACCGCGAGACCGACCGGGCAGCTCACGCCGGTGCCGCCGATGCCGCAGTAGCCGTCCGGGTTCTTGTGGAGGTACTGCTGGTGATACTCCTCGGCGTAAAAGAACGTCGGCGCCGCCTTCAACTCCGTCGTGATGGCGTCGTGGCCGGCCTTCTTCAGCTCGACGTCGTACGCGGTCTTCGACGCTGCGGCTTCCTTCGCCTGCGCCTCGCCGTAGGTGTAGATGGCCGAGCGATACTGCGTGCCGCGATCGTTACCCTGACGCATCCCCTGCGTCGGGTCGTGACTCTCCCAGAAGATCTTGAGGAGCGCTGCGTAGGTGACCTTCGTCGGGTCGTACGCGACGAGCACGATCTCGGTGTGGCCGGTCATGCCCGAGCACACCTCCTTGTACGTCGGGTTCGGCGTGGAGCCGCCCGCGTAGCCGACGGCGGTGGCGTACACGCCCGGGATCTTCCAGAAGATGCGCTCGGCACCCCAGAAGCAGCCGAGGGCGAACTGCGCGAGCTCGATGCCGGGAGGGAAGGGCGCGATGATCCGCGCGCCCGAGACCGCATGCAGCTCGGGCACCGGCATGACTTCCGCGCGACCGGGGAGGGCATCGGCGGTGGTGGGGATCTTGGAGGCCTTCTCGAACCACATGGCGGTACTCCTGACGGTCGACACAACATAAGGCCGGGGGTCACGACGGTCCACCCGGGGAGTGCGAGTTTCCCTGGCCTCTTCGCCGCCCTGCGCTGGTTCCGGACGCGGAGCTCGCCCTCGTGCAGCGTTGCTCGTGCCCGCACGCTCGACTAGAGTCGTCGTCATGTCCGAGCTCAAGGTCGGTGATCGCGCGCCCTCGTTCACACTGCAAGATCAGAGCGGCAAGAGCGTCTCGCTCGATGGCATGCTCGGCAAGCGCGCCATCGTGATCTTCTTCTATCCGAAGGACGGCACGCCCGGCTGCACCACGGAGGTCTGCAGCTTCCGCGACAGCAGCGCGGAGCTCGCTGCGGCCGGCGCACAGGTCTATGGCATCTCGTCGGACAGCGTCCAGAGCCACCGCGAGTTCGCCGAGAAGCACCAGCTCGCGTACAGCCTGCTCGCCGACGACGGGGGCAAGGTGCGCCAGGCGTTCGGTGTGCCGCGCGGTCTGCTCGGCCTGCTCGACGGCCGCGTCACGTACGTCCTCGACGCAGAGGGGATCGTGCGCCACAAGTTCGAGGCCATGCTCCGCGCGGGCAAGCACGTCGACGAGGCGCTCGACACCGTGCGCCGCCTTGCCACTGCGAGCTGACAGGTCGACGCCGCGCGGGCGTATGATGAAGGCATGAGTCCACGTCTCGGCCTGCTCCTCATGGTCCTGTTCGGCTCTTTCATTGCGACCCGCTTCGCGTCGGCCACCGAGCCGCAGGCGATGTACTGCGAGGCTTTCATCACACGGCTCGAAGGGGCCGATCGCGAGGATGCCCGCGCCCGCTGCAACGATGTCGTCTCGTCCGTAGCGCTCGACGGCGAGCTCGAGCACGCGCTCGATCGGCTCGCCGGTCTCGATGGCTGGCTCAGGCTCCGCGAGCAGACCAGCCCCACCGACGACAGCCCGGCCGGGGTCGAGGTCATGCGGATCCTCGCGGCGCAGCGGGCGTTGCTCGCCCGGCTCTATCCCCTGGGACCGCCACCACCCCGCGAGGAGCGAGCGCGTCGAGTGCCCGTCGAGAGCTACTGCGCGCAGCGGGTCGAGCCGCTGCCGCCGAAGGAGCACGCGGAGGCGCTGCTGCGCTGCCGCGACGTGGCGGGCGAGCTCGCCGATGCGGTGCGCGGTCCACACCTCGCCGCCGATCTCGATCGGCTGGCCGCGCTCGACGGCTGGCTCCACGCGCGTGCCGCCGCGATGCTTCTGCCCGAGGATGCGCAGCTGCGCGCGCAGGTCGAGGCGCTCGCCGATCGCGCGAGAAAGTCGAGCCGCGACGAGGGGGAGATGCTCTCGAAGATGTACCCGCAACGGCCCGCGCCGCGTGCGAAGGCGCGCGCGCAGACCCAGGACCTACCGGATCCATTCCAGCGCGCGCATTCGATGGCGACCGCGCGCAAGCCCGCGCCGCCCGCTGCTCCGGAGCAGAAGCCGAGGCAGCAGGGCGATCGGCATGACCTCATGGATCCGTTCGAGTCGCGCTAGACTGCCGGCTCGTGATGAGGTTCGCGGTCGTGTCCCTCTTGTGGCTTCACGTCGCGTCCGCGCGGGCCGACACGGGTGAGCTTCTGTTCATGCAGCGCTGCGCGGTCTGTCATCCGAAGGACGACACGAGCGCGCGTGCGCCCGGCCTGGGTGGTGTCGTTGGTCGCAAGGCGGCCGCGCTGCACTTTGCCTACACGCCCGCGCTCGTGCAGAAGAAGCTCGTGTGGACGCGCGCGAACCTCGATCGCTTCCTCGCGTCGCCGGAGCAGATGGTGCCGGGCACCAACATGCCGCTGCCCACGCCCGAGGCAAAGGATCGCCGCGCGCTCATCTCGTACCTCGCGACGCTTCCGGCCACGCGTGGCATCGAGAAGAAGGAGACGGCGTCAGCACCGACGAACCCCGCATTCGGTGACTGGCACGCCGATACGCCGGGCAAGACGCATCACATTTCCGTCGCAGATCTGCCGGCTCCTTTCGCGACGCGGTCGTCGACGAACGGGCCCAGGCTCGCACCGCGCGGGTCGCGCGTGCCCGTCGCGCCGGCCGGCTTTCGCGTCGAGCTGTACGCGAGCGGGCTGTCCGCGCGCGTGCTGCGCACCGCACCGAACGGGGACGTGTTCGCCGCGGAGACGAGCTCGGGTCGCGTGCGCGTATTCCGCGGCACGACGAGCCCAAGGAGCGAGGTGTTCGCCGAGGGGCTCGACGCGCCGTTCGGCATCGCGTTCTATCCGGCGAACGATCCGAGGTGGGTCTACGTCGCCGAGCAGAACGACGTCGTGCGCTTTCCGTACACGCGCGGCGATCTGCACGCCGAGGGCCCGCCGCAGCGGATCATCGCGGAGCTGGCGCCGACCTCGGGCGGCCACACCACGCGCGATCTCCTGTTCACGGCCGACGGCAAGCGGCTGCTCGTGTCGATCGGTTCGGGGTCCAACGTCGCCGAGGGCATCGCGAAGGCTCCAACCGGTGGCATCTTCGCGTGGGAGAAGATGCACGGCCTCGGCGCTGCGTGGGATGGCGAGGCGTGGCGCGCAGACGTCGTGTCGTTCGATCCCGAGGGTGGAGACCGGCGTCCGTACGCGACGGGGCTGCGCAACTGCGTCGGGCTCGCGCTGTCACCGGTAACGCACGAGCCGTGGTGCGCGACGAACGAGCGCGATGGGCTCGGCGACAACCTCGTGCCCGACCATGTCACGCACGTGACCGAGGGCGCGTTCTACGGCTGGCCGTTCTACTACCTCGGCAACCACGAGGAGCCGCGGCTCGCCGGTCTGCGCCCCGACCTCGCGACGAAGGTGACGGTGCCCGACGTGCTCGTGCAGCCGCACTCGGCCGCGCTCGGCATGACGTTCTACGACGGGCAGGCGTTCACGGCGCCGTACGCGGGGAGCGCGTTCGTCGCGCTGCACGGCTCGTGGAACCGCGCGCGGCGTACGGGCTACAAGGTCGTGCGCATCCCCGTCGATGCGGCCGGGCGGGCGACGGGCATGTACGAGGACTTCCTCACCGGCTTCGTGGTGGACGACGATCACGTGTGGGGTCGTCCGGTCGGCATCGCGGTCGCGAGCGATGGGGCGCTGCTCGTCGCGGAGGACGCGGCGGGCACGATCTGGCGCGTCTCCCAGGTCCGCTGACCCCGTGAGGTGGACGGCGTCGGCTGATCGAGCGGCCACCGGTGGTGCCCCAAGTCCTCGGGATCGCGTGTTCGGAGCGTGGTCTCCGGCTTGCTGCGATGAGCGACGTGATGAAGCTCACCGCGCTCGGTAAACGTGGCCCCGACGATCGCGTGCCGATGTTTCGCGGCACGCAGAGCACCGTGGTCACCGATGAAGTGAGCGTACATTTCGATCGGCTGCTCTCCGCCGAGGAGCGCGCGATGCGGAACTTCACGCCCTTCCACGACGCGGGCGGCATCAGACCGGTGGGCGTGATCAACGCGCTCCGCAAGTCGTACGTCGGCAGCCAGTCCAGCCGCGGCGTCGAGTAGGAGAAGGAAAAGACCATGAAGCGTACGTACAGCGCCCTCTTCGTCGCGAGCACCCTCGTCTTCGCTGGACTCGGTGGCTGTGGCGGCGTGTCGACACCGCCCGCCTACGACTTCTCGTTTCCGCGGCTCGATCTGTCGGCGAGCGTGATGGATTCGGGCACCGGCAAGGATCTCGCGCAGACACCTCCGACCGACTTCTCCGGCGTGGACCTCACCGGCGTCGATCTCGGGACCGCGCCGATCGACATGGCCACCGATGGCGGAACGTCCTCGGCCACGCTCACGCTCAACGAGGTGAACCCGCGCATCACGACGGGCGACGAGGTCGAGCTGCGCGCGCACGGGGCCGGCAGCGTGTCGGGCTGGACGGTGTCGCAGGGGATCGGCGCGAGCGCGGTCGCGGTCGCGACACTGCCCACGCTCACCGTCGCGGACGGCGACTTCATCGTCGTGCACCTCAAGGCGGCGATGACGGTCACCGCCGAGTCGACCGCGAAGACCACCTGCACCGACGCCACGTGCGTCGCGACGGCGTGGGACGAGGTCGGCAGCACCACGCAGGACCTCACCAACTCGGCGCAGGTGATAACGCTCGCCAACCCGATGGGCACGATCGTCGACGGGCTCGCGTTCTCGAACGGCAGCGGGTCGGCCACGTGGCCCGCGCAGCTGCAGGCGCTCCAGACCGCCGCGGTCTGGGATCAGACCCCGTGCGCGAACACCTGCGCGAAGCCGGATGCGGACGCGCTCTCTGTCCTGACGAGCGGCACGCCCGCCGTCGGCACCACGGTGGCGGGCGTCAGCATGCAGCGCACCGACAGCCTCATCCCCTCGACGAAGGCCCACTGGACGGTCAAGGCCTCGACGTGGGGCGCCGCGAACTAGCTCACGCAGGCACAGCGCAGCGATCGCCGGGCGCGCGGTTCTGAGCCGTTGCAGCGACGGCCTTTGTGGTGCTCTGGATCGTGGAGACCCCGTCGGCGACCTGGGCTTCGAGCGGGCGATCGGCCAGCGCGCAGGTGTCGTACACGAGCCCGCAGCTTCATCCCCGTCGTCGGGGTGTCGGGCGTGTCATGCGGACGGGCAGGTCGTGGCGGATGTGCGCGCTCGTCGCCGAAGCCACCAACGGCATTTCTGCCGCCACTACCGCAGCCGACGAGCAGGGAGCGCCTCACGCCAGCGCATTCAGATCGTCCGCCGATAGCTCGATGTCCGCCGCGGCGACGTTGTCGGCCAGGTGCTCCAGCGACGACGTGCCGGGAATCGGCAGCATCACCTTCGAGTGCGCGAGCAGCCACGCGAGCGCGATCTGTCGCGCGCTCTTGTCGAGCCGCTTCGCGACCTTGCCGAGCGCGTCGCTGTTCATGTCCTTGCCGGCTGCGATCGGGTACCACGGCAAAAAGGCGAGGCCCTGCTCCTCGCAGGCCGCGAGGACGGGCTCGGATGCGCGATCCGAGAGGTTGTAGCGGTTCTGGACCGAGGTGACCTTCACGAGCTTCTGTGCCTCGGCGAGCTGCTCGATGCTCACGTTCGAGATGCCGATGTGGCGGACTTTGCCCTCCTGTTGCAGCCTGCCGAGCTCACCGACCGAGTCCGCATACGGCACGTTCTTGTCGGGCGTGTGCAGCTGGTAGAGATCGATGCGCTCGGTCCGTAGACGCTGAAGGCTGCCCTCGCACGCCTCGCGCAGGTGCTTCGGGTGACCATCCGGCGTCCAGCGATCGGGGCCTTGCCGTGTGAAGCCGCCCTTGGTCGCGATGACGATCCCGTTCTTGTACGGCGCGAGCGCCTCGCCGATGAGCTCCTCGCTCACATGCGGGCCGTAGGAGTCGGCGGTGTCGAAGAAGTCCACCCCGAGCTCGACGGCCCGTCGCAGCACGGCCATCGCGGATGCCCGGTCCGGCGGGGGACCCCACACGCCCTTGCCGGTGATGCGCATCGCGCCGAAGCCGAGGCGATTCACGTCGAGGTCACCGATGGTGATGCGAGGCGTCTTCATGAGAGAGCTCCTTCGTCTGCGCGCCGAGATTGGATGCGACCTCGCACGTGTTCGTCGCTGCCGCTTGCAAGTGGTCGACGAGCCGGCGACTGTCGTGCTCGATGAAATCGCGCAAGGATGTGGGCCTGCCCATGACGGTGGGCACGACGACGGTCTTCAAGATCGGCGCCGCACGCTTCGATCTGTCCGACCCGTATCACATGGCGATCACCATGTCGTACTGGGTCTTCGTCGCATGGATCGGCGTGGGCTTTATCGGGCTGAACGCGATCTTCGCGACGCTGTACGCGGTCGCGCCCGGCTGCATCCAGAACGCGCGGCCCGGCTCGATGTACGACGCATTCTTCTTCTCCGTCGAGACGATGGCAACGGTCGGCTACGGCTCGATGGCACCGGCGAACACCTACGGGCACCTGATCGCGAGCTTCGAGAGCATCGTCGGAATCGCGTTCACCGCGGTCGCCACGGGCATCATCTTCGTGCGCTTCTCGCGGCCGCGCTCCCGGATGATGTTCGCCGATCGCGCGGTCGTGACGTCTCACGATGGTGTGCCCACGCTCATGATCCGCATGGCCTACGCGCGCATGACGACGCTCATGAACGTGAGCGCGGAGCTCGACGTGATGCTGCTGCACCACTCGACCGAAGGGACGCGCTACCGCCTGGCCAAGTCGCTCAAGCTCGTGCGGCGGCGGATCCCCGCGCTCATCCTCGCGTGGACGGTGATGCACACCATCGACGAGTCGAGCCCGCTCCACGGCATGACCGAGGAGGAGCTGCGTGCGAGCGAGACCCGCTTCTTCCTCACCATCGGCGCGCGCGATCAGCAGCTCGGCGTCGAGGTCCACGACATCAAGAGCTACGTCTCCACCGACGTCGCGTACGGCGTTGCGTACCGCGACGTGGTGAAGTACGACGACGAGGGCAACCCCCACGCGGACCTTCGCCTCCTCGGCGAGGTCGTCCCGCAGGCGAGCGCTACTGCCCCGGCGCCGGCGACGTAGCCTTCGCGAGGTACGCCTCTTCGGGCTGGCTCACCGTGAGCGCGGCCGCCTCCTGGCGCTCCTTCTCGGCGAGCAGCGTCGAGAGGTAGCGCTCCGTGTAGCTCGGGATGATGACGACGATGTGCTTGCCCTTGTTCTCGGGCTTCTCGGCGACACGTAGCGCCGCGACGACGGCCGCGCCGGAGCTGATGCCCACGGGGATGCCCTCTTCCTTGATCAGGCGACGCGCCATCGCCACCGAGTCCTCGGTCGAGACCAGCTCGATGGAGTCGATGACGTCCTGGTGCATGTTGCGCGGGATGAAGCCGGCACCGAGGCCCTGGATCTTGTGCGGGCCGGGCTTGCCACCCGACAGGACCGGCGACTCGACGGGCTCGACGGCGACCATCTTCACCGACGGCTTCTTCGCCTTCAGCGTCTCGCCGACGCCGGTGATCGTGCCGCCGGTGCCGACGCCCGACACCACGAAGTCGACGAGGCCATCGGTGTCGTTCCAGATCTCGAGCGCGGTGGTCTCGCGGTGGATGTCGGGGTTGGCCGGGTTGTCGAACTGGCTCGGCATGTACGACGCGCCGGTCTTGTCGACGAGCTCCGCGGCCTTGGCCATCGCGCCCTTCATCCCCATCGGACCCGGCGTGAGGACGACCTTCGCACCGAGGAGGAGGAGGAGCGTGCGGCGCTCCTGCGACATCGTCTCGGGCATGACGAGCGTGAGCGGATAGGCCTTGGCTGCGCACACGAACGCGAGCGCGATGCCCGTGTTGCCGCTCGTGGCCTCGATGACCTCCATGCCGTGGCGCAGCTGCCCGGACGCCTCGGCGCGCTCGATCATGTTGAGGCCGATGCGATCCTTGACGGAGCCGAGCGGATTGAAGAACTCGAGCTTGAGGTAGATGCTCCCCGGTAGATCCTTGCCGATGCGCTGCATACGGACGAGGGGCGTTCCGCCGATGGTCTTCGTGATGTCCTGAGCAACGTGCATGGGCTCTCCTTGGGATTGGCGCAACGAGCATACATCCCGCGGTATCGAACGACACACGACCCGAGGAGGTCATTCATGATTCGCAAGAGCACGGCCCTGTGGAAGGGCGACGGCATGAACGGCGTTGGCGCACTCACGACGCAGAGCGGGGTGCTGTCCGCGCAGCCGTATGGCTTCAACACGCGCTTTCAGAGCGAGGACGGCAAGGCCGGCACGAACCCGGAGGAGCTGCTCGGCGCGGCGCACGCAGGGTGCTTCGCGATGGCGCTCTCGTTCGCGCTGTCGGGTGCAGGTCACCCGCCCGAGGAGCTCTCGGTCACGGCCAGCGTCGATCTGCAGAAGGACGGCGACGGCTTCACCATCAAGAACATCGGGCTCGATCTCGTGGCGAAGGTTCCCGGCATCGCGGACGCCGCGTTCCAGAAGATCGCTGCCGAGGCGAAGGCGAACTGCCCGCTGTCGAAGGCGCTCGCCGCCACGCCGATGACGCTCACGGCGAAGCTCGGATAGTCACGACCGCGCGCACGGTCACGACGAAGCCAATGCCGTGTGCAGAGGGGACGTCGCGACGAGCCGAGGCGCCTCGACGTGACGCGTTCTGGCGCAGCATGCGCTAAGCTCGATGGATGAAAAGCGCGCTCACGTGTGCCCTCGTGCTCGTCGGTCTGGCTGTGGCGCTGCCAGCCGACGCGCACTTCGTCCTGGACGCGCCGCCGAGCTGGATGTCGCAGGACTCGCTCGGGTCGCCGCAGAAGGGTCCGCCGTGTGGCGACGAGGGCGGCGGCACCGTCACCAGCATCGTCACGACCTATCGCCAGGGCGACACGATCACCATCACCATCGACGAGAAGATCTTCCACCCGGGCCATTACCGTGTGTCGCTCGCCACGACCGATCGCAGCGTCCTTCTGAACGAGCCCGTGGTGCAGCCGGACAGCAACAGCGTCTGTGGCAGCGCCGAGATCCAGAGCACGCCGGTCTTCCCGGTCCTCGCCGACAACGTCCTGCCGCACACGACCGCTTTTTCGGGTCCGCAGACCGTGACCATCCAGCTGCCCGCGGATGTCACCTGCGACAAGTGCACGCTGCAGGTCCTCGAGTTCATGTCGAACCACGGCCTCAACACCCCGGGCGGGTGCTTCTACCATCACTGTGCCGACCTCCAGATCGTCGCAGCCGTCGATGGCGTTGACATGAGCGTCTCGCCCACGGACGCGAGCATCAGCCCGGGGACGGGCACCGATGCGAGCGTGTCCGTACCGCCCGCCACCAAGAAGTCGAGCGGCTGCTCGATGGGTGTCGGCGCCCCGATCCCCGGCGCGCTCGTGCTCGCGTTGCTCGGCCTGTGCGCCGTGCTCGTTCGTCGCCGTCGCGCCTGATTCACTCGTGACGAAGCTCGACCGCCTCCAGACCTTCGTCACCGTCGTCGACAAGGGATCGTTCGCGCTGGCAGCCGACGCGCTCGGCATCGGCAAGGCCCAGGTCGCGGCGCAGATCGCGGCGCTCGAGACCGAGCTCGGTCGCCGGCTGCTCGTGCCCGAGACGTCGCCGCTCGCCGTCACCGACTCCGGCTATCGCTTCTACGAGAGCTGTGCGCACGTCGTGTCGACGGCAGACGCCGCGATGGAGGACGCGCGCGCCGAGGATGCGTCGCTCACCGGCATCCTGCGCGTCACCTCGACGGCCGAGTACGGCGTGGAGTTCCTCGTGCCCGCGCTCACGGAGCTCGGACGCCTGCACCCCAAGCTGAAGCTTCAGCTCACCACGTCCGCCGTGATGGACGACCTCAGCCGCGCGCGCACCGACGTCGCGATCTACACGGGCCGGCTCCGCACCTCGATGGCTCGCGACGCGCTGCTGGGTCGGTTTCGCGTCGTCGCCGTCGCGTCTCCCGAGTACCTGCGCGACGCGCCGCGGGTGACCAAGCCCTACGAGCTTCGCCAGTACCAGTGGATCGCGCACGCCAGCGTCGACGCGCCGTACACGTGGGTCTCGAGCGGCAGCCACCACAAGGTCGCGCTCGAGGCGATGGTGCAGGCCGACAACGCGATGGCCGTGCTCGCGTTCGCGCGGGCAGGCAGAGGCGTGGCGATCCTGCCCGAGTGGATCGTCTCGGGCGCGATCGCCGATGGCTCCGTCGTCGAGGTCTTGCCGGAGTTTCGGCTCACCGATCACGGCGTGTTCGCGGTGTACCCCGACCCCGATCACATCCCCGGCAAGGTGCGCGAGCTCGTCGCGCTCCTGCGTCGCAAGCGCTGACGCACCGACGCGACGAGGCCGAAGCGCCGGTCGCGACCGGCGTACCAGCGCAGGGCTGCCCCGAGGTCCGACGCCATGAAGTCGGGCCAGCGCTTTTGCACGAAGCACAGCTCCGCGTAGGCCGACTCCCACAGCAAGAAGTTCGAGAGACGCTGCTCACCCGAGGTGCGGATGAGCAGATCGACCGGAGGCAGTCCCCCGTCGAGCGCCGCGTCGATCGTCTGCTCGCCGATGTTCTCGGACGCGAGCTCGCCGAGCTGCACCGCGTCCACGATCGTGCGCACCGCGTCGACGATGGCCTCGCGCGCGCCGTACGACAGCGCGAGGCACAGCGTCATGCCGCGGTTGCTCGAGGTCGCCTGCACGAGCTCTGCGAGCGCGACGCGCAGGGAATCCGGCAGCGCGTGGATGCGACCGATCGTGACGAGGCGAATCCCGCGCCGCATGAGATCCTCCCGCTCGTCGCGGAGGAAGGTGGCGAGGAGGCGCATCAGCTCGCCGACCTCGGTGCTCGGTCGTCCCCAGTTCTGCAGCGAGAACGCGTAGAGCGTGAGGTACTCGATGCCGCGCCTGCGGGCCGCGCGGACGACGCGCCGGACCGCGCTTGCACCCTCGCGATGGCCGTCCGTGCGCGCGAGGCTGCGACCCTCGGCCCAGCGACCGTTGCCGTCCATGATGATCGCGACATGACGGGGCGACACTCAGCACCACCCCGCGACGAACGGCGGCTCGGGGATCTCGGGCCGCGGGCGCTGCGCGTTCAGTCGAAAGTGGTCGTACCAGGTCGTCCAGATCATCGGGGCTCCTTGCGTTCGTGAAAGCTCTTACGCCGAGGAGAGGACGGGATTCGCACGCGCACCGATGGGGCCGTGCCGAGCGGTCGCAGATCGGGCGCGAGCGGTCGCTCGACCGAGCGAGCGGCAGAACCACGCGCGGCGACCGTTCGGCCACGCGCGGCGACCGCTCATGGCATCGCAGGGGAGAGCAGGGCCTCTGCTGGCGTACGACGAGGAGATGACAACGCAACCCGGTGTCCGCGTCACGCTCCTGGCGCTGCTCCAGCCGCGGAGGTTGCTCCCCATCGCGCTGGTCGGTGCGACGCTCGTGTGGGCGCAGGTCGTCTACAACCACGCGCCGTATCGCGCGCCGCTCGCGCTCGCGCTGTGCGCGGCCTTCGTGCTCGTCGCACCGGTGTCGTGGCGTCTGCTCTTTCATGCACCATCGAGCGCGCTGCACACCGCGGTGCTCTGGACGCTCTACTTCACGGTGGGCGTGGGGGTGGTGTTCGCGCTCGGGTTGCTCGTGCCGCGCTGCTTGCACCTTCAGGCCACGCTGCTCACGGAGCCTGCGCACCTCGTGGTGTGCGTGGCGCTGTTCGTGATCGGTGGCTGGGGCATCGGTCGCCACATCGCGCTCGAGGAGCACCTGCGCCAGGCCGACGATCGCGTAGCGCAGCACGCGCGCCGGGCGGAGGAGAGCCAGGTGCTCGCCCTGCGGGCGCAGCTCGATCCGCACTTCCTCTTCAACACGCTGAACGCGATCGCCGAGTGGTGCATCCTCGATGGGGTCGTCGCCGAGCGCGCCATCCTGCAGCTGTCGGCGATGCTGCGTGCCGTGCTGGCCGGTGTACGGGCGCCCGCGTGGAGCCTCCGCGAGGAGCTGACGCTCGTGGACGCGCTCTGCGAGCTGCACCGCTTGCGCGACCCTGGGCTGTTCGAGCTGGTCACCTCGTGCGAGGCCGACCTCGACGCGATTGTCGTGCCGCCGATGCTGCTGCTTCCGCTCGTCGAGAACGCCATCAAGCACGGCCCGATGGCGGGACACCGCGGGACGATCGCGATGGCGCTGCGCATCGACGGGGGCGAGCTCACGTTCGAGCTCTCCAACCCCGGGCCGTATCGCGGTCCGCGCGCGGGCTCGGAAGGACTGCCGACGCTCGAGCGACGCCTCGGGCTCACCTACAATCAAGCCGCGCGGCTCTCGATCCGGGCCGCGGGATCGGGGACGCGAGTCGAGCTGTCCCTGCCGCTCGCTCCCTGCCGGGCGGCCGCATGAGCCCTCTGCGCGTGATGATCGTCGACGACGAGCTGCTCGCGCGACGTCGGTTGCTGCGCCTCCTGTCCGCGATGCCCGACGTCGTCATCGCCGGCGAGCACGAGCGCGGAGAGGACGCGCTCGCGCACGCGTCGTCCGCAGATGTGGTGCTGCTCGACGTGGAGATGCCCGGTCTGTCCGGAATCGAGGCGCTGCAGCTGTGGCCCGTCGATGGACCGAGCGTCGTCCTGTGCACCGCGTACCCTGACCACGCGATCGCCGCATTCGATGGGGGCGCGTCCGACTACCTGCTCAAGCCCGTGTCGGCCCAGCGCCTCGCGCTCGCACTCACTCGCGCACGATCACGCGGACCCTCCCCGGCGCCCGCGCGACCTGCCGCTGCGCGCCTCGCGATCGAGAGCGCCCACGGCATCGTGCTGCTCGATCCTCTGGAGATCGGGCACCTCTCGCTCGACGGCGAGCTCGTCACGCTGCACACGAGAAACGGTAGCTACCTCAGCGCAGAGCCGATGAGCGAGCTGTCGGCGCGCCTGCCCGCCGATGTGTTCGTGCGCGTGCACCGACGTGCGCTCGTGAACCTCTCGCACGTCGAGCGCTTCGATCCCGTGCCGACCGGCGGCCTCGTCGCGCGCATGAAAGACGGTGCGCTCGTGCCGGTCTCGCGGCTGGCAGCGCGCGGCCTGCGTCGTCGCTGGAGGATGCGGTGAGGCTGCGGCTCCTCGGGCTCGCGGCGCTCGTCTTCATCATCGAGGTGATGATCGCGCTGTACGTGCACGATCGCATCGTGCGGCCGTTCGTCGGCGACGTCCTGGTCGTGGTGCTGCTGTACTGCGCAGCAGCGGCGATCGCCGGACCCTCCGTAGCGCTCGCACGGGGCGTCCTCGTCTTCTCCTTCACCATCGAAGGATTGCAGGCGCTCGATTACGTGGCGCTCCTGCACCTCCAGCACGTCCGCGTCGCCTGCATCGTGCTCGGCCGTACCTTCGAGTGGACGGACCTCGTGGCGTACGTCGTCGGCTACTTCGTCGTTCGTGTGACCTCGTCGACCCACGCGTCGATCAGGCGCCGCGCGATGCTGAGCGGCGGCGGCACGGGCGGTAGCGCGTCGGCAGAGAACCACCTCGCGTCGGAGATCTCGTTCGGCTCGATGACGATCTCGCCCGACTCCCATTCCGCGGTGTAGCCGATCATGAGCGAGTTCGGGAATGGCCACGGCTGGCTGCCGAAGTAACGCACGTTGGCGACGGTGACGCCGACCTCCTCCTTGACCTCGCGCACGAGCGTCTGCTCGAGCGACTCGCCGATCTCGGAGAAGCCGGCGAGCGTGCTGTAGAAAGCGCCGGGGAACTTCGCGTTGCTGGCGAGCAGCGCGAGGTCGCCCTTCCGAACGAGGGTGATGATGGCCGGAGAGATGCGCGGATAGACGTGCAGCGCGCACGACGGACAGACGGCGCAGCGCTCGGTCTGGCTGCGAGCCGTCGCAGTCCCGCAGCGGCCGCAGAAGCGCGAGGTGGTCACCCAGTCGGCCGCGTGCATCGCGCGGCCGACGACGCCGAAGAGCTCGCGATCGAGCATCCCGGCGATCATGCGCAGGCCGAACGCCTCGAACGGCGCAGGCACGTCCGCAGCGAGGACGAGCATCATCACGTCGCTGTCGTCGAGCGAGCCGAGTCGGTGGGCCTCGTGCGTGTGCAGGCCGAGCGCGGCTACCTCCGCGTCGGTGGGGAACGAGACGCGCTCGTGCTCGCGGCGCGCGACGAGGCCCTTCGGATGCACCACGAGCCAGGTCCGGCGATCGTGGCGCAGTGTCTGGGAGACGGAGGGCTCGAAGCGCATGCCGTCAACGTGGGACGGACGAGCGCCGAGGTCAACGCGTCAGCGCGCGCGTCTTCGTGTTCTTCGAGACGCGGCGCTGCGTGGGAGGTCAGGATGCCTGGACCATGCGCACGACGCGCTGCGGAAACGGGATGTCGATGTTGCGTGCTCGCGATCGTCCGCGAGGGCGCCGAGGATGCGCGGCCCGTACTTCATCGCCAGCTCGACGGCGAGCGCGCGCGTGTGGTCGAGGTTCCCCAGCTGATCTTGCAGCGCGGCCTCCACTACTTCTTGGAGAACGCTTCGGTGAAGAGCTGCTGCATCGCCAGCCACGAGCGATGGTCGGCGCGCTCGTTGTACGCGGCGCCCTTGCTGTTGTCGTTGCCTGCGCCCTTCTCCGAGAAGGCGTGGACGGCGCCGCCGTAGGCGATGAGCTGCCAGTCGACCTTCGCGTCGCGCATCTCCTTCTCGAAGGCGGCGACCTGCGCCGGCGGGACGTGCGGGTCATCAGCGCCGTGGAGCGCGAGCACGCGGCCCTTGATGTTCTTCGCGTCGGCCGGCGTCGGCGTATCGAGCCCGCCGTGGAACGTGACGGTGGCGACGAGCGGAGCGCCGGAGCGCGCGAGCTCGAGGGCGACCGTGCCGCCGAAGCAGTAGCCGATGGCGGCGAGGCGCGTCGCGTCGACGTGCGGGTTCTTCTCGAGCTGCGCCAGGGCGAGCGCAGCCCGACGACGCATGCCGGCGCGATCTTGCTTCCACTTGCCGGCCTCGGCTCCCGCCGTCGCCATCGTCGGCCTCACGCCCTTGCCATAGATGTCGGCCGCGAACGCGACGTAGCCGAGCTGCGCGAGCATGTCGACGCGGTGACGGGTAGCGGCGCTGATGCCGAGCCAGTCGTGTACGACGACGACGCCCGGCTTCTTCGCAGGCCCCGCATCGTCGTAGGCGAGGTAGCCCTCGAGCGTCGCGTCGCCGTCCTTGTAATCGACGGTCTCGGTGTGGAGCTTGGCGTCGGCGCGGCCCACGCCGAGAGCCAAAAAGACAAGGGAGAGGAGGACAGCGTTTCGCATGCGCGGACTCTACCGCCGAGGCAGGTCGCGCAGGTAGGCGAGAAACATGTCGGCGCTGGCGTCCGCGAAGGACTGCACGACCGCCGGCGAACGGACCGTCTCGGAGACCTGCTTGCCCATCGACTTCATGAGTGACACGTATAGCTCGGCCGCGAATGCCAGCTGCCTGCGATCGAGCCCGGGCGCCGCCTCGTCGATGAGCGCCACGAGTAGCGGCCGGCCGCGATCACGACGCTTCACCACCTCGGGCGCCGGCTCGAAGTGCGGAGCCATGATGTCGAGCGCGTGGCGCAGCGGGGCCTCGTCGCACTCGCTCTGGAAGAACGCGCGTAGCACCTTCCGGAGCCGCTCGGGGGCGCGGACGCTCGTGTCGGAGAAGATGCCGTCGACGAGCTGGCTGGTCGAGATCCATTCGTCCTCTTGCAGGCGGACGAGGATGGACCCCTTGTTCGGGAAGTACTGATAAAGCGATCCAACACTGACGCCCGCGCGCGCTGCCACCCGGATGGTCGTGAACGCGGCGGCACCGTCCTTCTCGAGAACGCGAACAGCAGCCTGCAGGATCGCGTCGACGAGACGGGCCGAGCGCGCCTGCTTCGGGACCTTCCTCGGCGTCGTCGTGCCTGCTGATCGTCGAGCCATGTGGATGCCTCCGAACGCGAATTGCGAACGCGAATATATATTCGTATTTTGTGGGCACGCAATCAACCCGGAGATCGACCATGACGACGTCCTGCACCATCGCCAAGCCCAGCGTCGCTGCGCTCATCGCCCGGCTGTTCGCCGCGGCCGATGCCAGCAACGCGAAGATGAAGGAGCTCTTCGGCGCGATGCCGCCGGAAGAGCGGATCCGCCGTATGCGTGACCCGAACAGCAACTACCGTGACTTCTACTCGCGCGCCAAGGAGATGTATCTCGCCGTCTCGCCGGAGACCGCTCGCCTCCTTTACATGCTCGTGCGCTCCACCGGCGCGCGCGCAATCGTCGAGTTCGGCACCTCGTTCGGCCTCTCCACGATCCACCTCGCAGCCGGCCTGCGCGACAACGGCGGCGGCAAGGTCATCGGCACCGACCTCGAGCCCGGCAAGGTGAAGCAGGCGCGCGCGAGCCTCGCCGAGGCAGGGCTCGCAGAGCTCGTGGAGATCCGGGAGGGCGACGCGCTCGACACCCTCGCGCGCGATCTGCCGGACACCATCGACCTCGTGCTGTTCGATGGCCACAAGCCGCTGTACCCGCGTGTGCTCGAGCTCCTGATGCCGCGCCTCCGCGTCGGCGCGTGTCTCGTGGCCGACAACATCGAGGCCAGCCCCGACTACGTGGCGCGTGTGCGCGGCGCGGGCTTTGTGTCGGTACCGTTCTCGGGCGAGGTCGAGCTGTCCATCAAGCTCTGAGAGGGTTTGACCTGCGACCAGCTCCGCGTATGCCGTGCGAGGTACTTGCCAGCCCGGCGATCCCATCATCGGTCTCACACATGACCTCGACGTCTTCCCGCAGGTTCCGGGCCGCGTCGCGCTGTTCGTGACGACGGGCGTCGGCACCATCTTGACCGTGCGCTTCGGCGTCACGCCGGAGCTCGCGTTGCTGACGCTGCGCTGATCGCGGCGCGCGGTCCGTCCGATCGTCGCGCCACGCGTGGCTACTGTGCGCCGAGGGTGCGCCCGCGAAGCCTGGCCTCGGCGTCATCGAGCGCGACGAGGAGGTGTGCCCTCGTGATACGAGGTCCGCTCCGCTCCTTGAGCTCGAGGAGCCACTCGGGCACCCAGCGCCAGAGAAATCGCGTCATCAGACGGTCGCGCCCATCGAGCGCACCGACCACGTCGTTCCTCATCGCGTGGTCGATGGCATCGAACTGCCGCTCGAGCTCCCAGCGTGCGAACCGGAAGCCGAGGTCGATCGCGGCGAGCGTGGGTCCCGGAGCGAAAGGCACGAAGAGCGACGCGAGCTCGGCCTCCACGCGCGGGTCGTCCCACGCGATCGGCGGCGGCCACTCGAAGAGCTCGTCCGCGAGCACGCGAGCCGCCTCGTGCGCGAGTGCATCCTCGAGTGACGTGCGGCGCACCCCTTCGAGCCATGCCCAGCGATCGTCGCGTGCCACGAACGGAGTGTACCCGGGCCGCTCTGCCTTGACGTGAACGCGAAAGTGAATGTATTCATGTTTCATGCATCGCCTCGCGAGACGTCCGCAGGATCGCGCCTTGCGGAGTCGCTTGCTCATCCTCGAGGCCGCGACGAAGCGCTTTGCCGCTGCGGGGTTCGATGACACGTCTGTGAAGGACGTCGCCGAAGCCGCCGGGCTCTCCGTCGGGCTCGTGTGCCGCTATTTCCCGACGCGAGAGCACCTGGCGCTGGCAATCTACGACCGGCTCGGCGACGAGCTCGCCGCGCACTCGGTCGAGCTCGCCGAGGGCGACGTGGGCGAGCGCTTCGTGGCGCTCATGCGCGTGCGGATCGCACAGTGCGAAAAGAACCGCAGGACCCTGACCGCGCTGCTGGGGCGCGCGCTCGATCCGCAGTCTCCGCTGTACCTGCTCGGTTCGACGACCGAGGGCATCCGCGCCAAGGTGCAAGGCGCACTGGGGGTGGTCGTCGCCTCCGCGGGAGATGCGCCCGCACCGTCCGACATCGCGCGCTACGTCCAGCTGCTGTACACGATGCACCTCGGGATCGTGCTCGCGACCTTGATGAGGCCCGATGCGAGCTGGGCGCTCGCTCTGCTGCAGCGCGTGCCGATGGCGTTGACGTGGTCGCGGACGCCGCTCGTGAGCGGGCTCATTCGCTCGGGGCTCGATGGGCTTCTGCTCGATCGTCCACGTGCACGGAGCGCCGAGAGGCACCTTGCCCGTGAGCTGCTCGAGGTGCTGTTTCGCGACAATCGCGTGCTGCCCGGCGTCTCGCAGGGGCTCTCGGACGCATCCGAAGCGCTGCATCTCCCGATGATCGAGAGCTGCATCCGCGCGAAGGCCCCGCTCCAGCTCGTGCTGCCCGCGTTCCCCGCGAAGGCCCCCAACCCGCACAAGGTGCTCGGCGCGCTGCCCGATCTCGCCGAGCGACGGGCGCTCGAGCGGCTGTCCGAGCTGCTCGATGAGCTCGAGGCCGTGTGGCCGGCAGGCGTGCAGCTCACGATCTGCTCCGATGGGCACGTGTTCGCGGACGCCGTCGGACTTGCCGACGCCGAGGTCGATCGCTATCGCCACGCACTGCTGGGCCTGCTCGACGATCCGCGCATCGGCTGGTTCGACCTGTCGACGGCTTTCGGAGATGCCAAGCCGGCGAAGCTTCGCGCGCAGCTCATGAGTCGCTACGCGGCCAGCGAGGAGGCGTTGCGCGAGCGTGCCGCGCGCTCCCCCGCGCTCGCCGCGCAGCTCGATGGCATCCACCGCTTCCTCTTCGAGGACGAGCACGCGCTCCATCCCCAGCAGAGCAAGAACGCGGCGAAGAAGAAGACGCGCGCGCTCGCGTACGAGGTCGTGCGTCGCAGCGAGGCGTGGGGCGCGCTCGTGACGGACGCCTTCCCGCGCGCACTGCGCCTCTCGATCCATCCTCAACCCGATCCCTCCACGAAGATCGGCGTCAACCTTTTGGGCGTCGCGGATCCGTGGCTGACGCCGTGGCATGCCGCGGCTGTCGTCGATCGCGCGGGCACGCGCCTCATGCATCGCAGCGACGCCGAAGCGCTCGGCGCGCGCCTCGTGCTCGAGGACGGCCTGCCGTCTCACCTGGAGCTGCCGTGAAGCTCGTGCCGCTGCAGCCGTTCGGGCTTCGCGTCGAGTGCACCTCGGGGACGCGACTCGGCGAGCTCGATGTGGCGCAGCTCGTCCGCTGGCTGGACGAGCACCGGGTCGTCCAGCTCCGCGGCATCCAGCGCGAGGAGGCGCACGCGCTGGCGACGGCGTGTCGTCGGCTCGGCCCGCTGCAGCCGTGGTCGTTCGGTGCGGTGCACGAGCTCAAGCAGGTCGAGCGCACCGACAACTACCTCTACACGGAACACGCGGTTCCCTTGCACTGGGATGGCGCGTTCGCCGATGCGGTCCCGCACTGGCTCGTGTTCCAGTGCGTTCGTGCGCCGCCCGACGACGCAGGGGGAGAGACGGTCTTCGTCGACACGCTGCGTGTGCTCGCTCGCGCCGACGTCGCTCAGCGTGAACGCTGGCGCCGCGCCCGCGTGCGTTACACCACCGAGAAGAAGGCGCACTACGGTGGGTCCTTCGTCTCGCCGGTGATCGCGAAGCACCCCACGCTCGGTGTCGACGTCATCCGGTACGCCGAGCCGGTTCACGATCTGAACCCGGTCTGCGTCGAGCCGGTCGACCAGACGCCGGACGCGGCCGCTGCGCTGAGGGCGGAGCTGTCGAGCGCGCTGGCGGCGGCTGACGCGACGCTCTCGCTGTCCTGGCAGGAGGGCGACTTCGTCATCGCGGACAACCACGCGCTGTTGCACGGACGACGCGCCTTCGCGCAGGGCGCACCCCGGCACCTGCAGCGAGTCAACGTGCTCGATCCGGATCGTCGCTGGCGGACGATGCTGCGCGCCGCGTGGCGTGTCCGCCGCCCGGAGTTCTTCCGCGCGGAGCTCCCCATCCTCCTCGTCCCGGCGCTGCTGTGCGCTCCGGGCATCGACGCGCTGTTCGGCCGCGCCCTCTTCGAGGCCGCGGTGCTCTTCTTCCTGCTCTTCAACGTCGGCGACATGATGAACTGCTGGTTCGATCGCGACGTCGATCTCCATCGCAAGACCCACCTCGCGGAGGCGATCGCGAAGATGGGCCGACGCGCGATGCTCGTCCAGATCGCGGCATCCGCGCTCCTCGCGATCGGGCTCGGCGTTCACCTGGCGCTGACGCTGCATCGCGCCTGGCTCGCGCCGTCGGGCATCCTGGGAGCGCTCCTCGGCGCGGGCTACACGGCGCCGCCGCTGCGATTGAAGAGCCGCGGCTGGCTGCAGCTTGTCGCGTATCTCGGGCTGCTCTTCGTCGGACCGATGGTCATGGTCTCGGGCGTCTTTCTGGCCGTGCCGAGCGTCGCGGTGATCGTCGTTGCCGTGTCCTTCGGCCTGCTGCAGACGGGCGTGCTGCTCGTGAACACCGCCGAAGATCTCGACGAGGACGAGCGCGAGCACTTTCGCACCATCGCCGTCGTGCTGAAGGCACTCGGCACCATCCGCCTGGCACGCATCCTCGAGATCGTCGGCGGTCTCGGGCTGCTCGCGCTCTTTGGCGGGCTGCTCCCGATGCGCTGGTGGCCGGCGCTGGCGCCGCTGCTCGCGGTCACGGCCTGGAATCAGCAGTGGCTGCAGCGACTCGTGGGGGTGATGAAGCCGCTGGACGAGCGGGAGCGCCGTGCCGCGATCCGCGCCCAGGGCAAGCACGTTCCATCTCGGATCGAGGCCGGCGCATGGGCTGCGCTGGTGGCGGCGGCTGCCGTGTTCATCGCGGGGTTGAAGTGAGCTCCACGAGCGGGCGACGTCGCTCGCGCCTCGTGACGAGCAGCACCGTCGCCCAGGCGATGGGTGCGGCACCCAGCACCAGGAAGACAATGTCCGCCACCATCCGGAGCGCCTCGAGGATGTGGAACATGCCGCCCATGAGGTAGCCGAGTCGCCGCGCATGCCAATACGAGTGCGCGATCACGTCCCAGAGCTGCAGGACCCCCGCGGGAAACAGATCGAGGGCCAGCATGAGCCCGAGGCCAATGTTGAGGCCCCAGAAGCCGCGCTTGATGTGTCGCTCGATCTTGTGCCACGCCTCGTCGGTGTAGAGCGCTCGCATGCAGAAGACCAGCACGGCAAGGGCGAGCATCCCGAACACTCCGAACATGGCCGCGTGGCCGTGGTTCGGGGTCAGCGTGGTGCCCATCTCGAAGTAAGAGACGATCGGCAAGTTGATGAGGAATCCGAACACCCCGGCGCCGACGAAGTTCCACACGCCGACGGCGATGAGGAAGCGGATCGCCCAGATGTGTTCGCCCACGAGGGAGCGCTCCCCGCTCGCACGCGCGTGGTTTTTGAAGCGGATGAAGTCCCATGCGTCGAGCGTGAGCAGCGTGAGTGGCACGACCTCGAGCGCGCTGAAGCACGAAGCGAGACCCATGTTGAGCGTGCTCTGTCCCGTGAAGTACCAGTGGTGGCCCGTGCCGACGATGCCGCCAGCGAGGTAGAGGATGGCGTCGAGGTAGATGATGCGCGCCGCCGACTTCGACGTGACGAGGCCCATCAGGTGGAACATCACCGCAACAAGGACGGTGGCAAACAGCTCGAAGAAGCCCTCCACCCACAGATGGATGATCCAGAAGCGCCAGTTGTCGATGATCGCGAAGTTGGTGTGGGGCCCGTAGAACAGTGCGGGCACATAGAAGAGCGGAATGGCGACCGACGCGGCGAAGAAGAGCGCGGCGAGCTCCCGGCGTCGCGGATCGCTGAACGCTGGCCGTAGCGCGCGGAACATGAGCACGAGCCACCCCACGAGGCCCGTCGCCAGCAGGATCTGCCAGAACCGTCCGAGGTCCAGGTACTCGCTGCCCTGGTGCCCGAGCCAGAACCACAGCCCGCCGAGCGCGCCGCGGATGCCGGCCATCTCGCCGAACAGGCTGCCGAAGACCACGATGGCCAGCGCGACGAGGAGCACGATGACACCGACGCGCTGGCCCTTCGGATCGCCGCCGCCGATGATGGGAGCGAGGAGGAGGCCGCCTGCCACCCAGGAAGTCGCGATCCAGAAGATGGCGAGCTGCAGGTGCCAGGTCCGCGCGAGGTTGAAGGGCAGGTACCGCGCGAGGTCGAAGCCGTAGAAGCCGCCGGGCTCGACGCGGTAATGTGCGATGACGCCACCGAGCGCTGCTTGAGCCAGGAAGAGCAACGCGACGACGATGAAGTACAGCCCGAGCACCCGCTGGCTGGGCGTGAGCGACCAGCTGGTGATGGGGCCGGATGAGGTCTCCGTGGCGGCGGACGACGCGCCCCAGCCGAGGAAGGAGAAGCGTCCGAAGAGCGTGAGGATGACGCCGATGCCGCCGAGCAACACGACGAGGCTCATCGCGCTCCACAGATACGCCGACGCGGTGGGCGTGTTGCCGGCGGTTGGATCGTAGGGCCAGTTGTTCGTGTACGAGTAGTCCGTTCCCGGGCGCAGCGCGGTCGTGGCCCAGGCCGTCCACGCGAAGAACGCGCTCAATTGATCGAGCTCACGTTCATCGTGGATGAACCCGCGTGGCAGGCCCGGCGGGGGCGTGGGACCGTCGAAGTAAGCGCGCCACTCGAGACGCTGTGCATGGAACGACGCCGCCTCCGCCTCGGAGAGCTGCAGGGTCCCGGTCGTCGGCTCGTACGCGTTCCGCTTGAGCTCGCTCTTCAGCTCCGCGACCACGACGGCAGCCTGGCCCGCGTCGAGCGCGTCGAAGCCGGTGTGGAAGCGGCTCCGCGCCAGCGCGTCCTGTCCGATCTCGACGGTTCGGTGGAGATATTCGGCGGAGTAGTCAGGGCCGAGGTACGCGCCGTGACCCCACACTGTGCCGTGTTCCATGAGGCCGTATTTGAGGAACACCGCCTGGCCGGCGCGGATGTCGTCGCCCCCGAACACGATGGCGCCCGCGCCGTCGACCACCCGGTCCGGGATCGGAGGTGCGCCCGCGTACGTCTTCATCGTCACGATCGTCAGCAGCGTGAAGCCGAGCGTCATGACCATCAGCACGGCGCGGCGCCACCACGGAGACAGCGGGGTCAGTTCGTCGGAGGGCGCGGGGTTCGACATGGGCGCGACCCTAGCCCTATCGGAGCCGTTAGTATCGATGGCCGGACCACCGGTGTGAAATAGGTGAAGAGGAGCAGGCTGCGGCGTCTCGAAACCTAGGCCGCGTCGCTCGTCGCGTGATCCCTTCTACAGATCACGTTGAAGAACGGAAGCGGTACGTCGCCACCCGAGGGCTCATCTACCTCGAAGAGCTCGACGAGCCCATGAGGACCGAATTCCCGCACAACGGAGTCCGCGTCGTAGAAGTACATCGTCAGGTTGGGTTGGAGCTCGTACCAATCGTCTCCGAGCCGAGTGCCCTGGCCATACATCCCGGCCTTCTTGGAGACGACCGTGAAGATCATGTGCCCGCCGGGCGTGAGCTGGCGGTAGCAGTCTCGAATGAGCTTTTCGCGGCCGCGGGCATCGAAGAGGTGGACGAGCGCGTAGCAGAAGATGCCGTCGTAGCGCCGCTGGTCGAAGGGCATGTCGGTGACCGAGCCGTGGATGATGGGGATCTCGAGACCGAGCCGTGAGCGGGCGAGCTCGATCGCGGTTGCAGAGATCTCGATCCCGGTCACCGCCATCCCGCGGTCCAGAAATGGCTTCGCGTTCCTGCCGTAGCCGATCCCCGGGATGAGGACATCCTTGACGCCCGCGCGACTGAAATAGTCGCCTGCGAGAAGCGCAGACGCGGTCGGCTCCACGCCCCACGCCAGTTGCATCCTGGTGAACGCGGCCTCCCAGAATTCAGTCACGGACGACTCCTGCTTCGGGGGAGGGCGTGAAGGACCAACGCTGCCAACGCGCCTCCACGATGTACGGCTCGAAAAGCGCACTCCGCCGAGACCGCGTTGCCGAGCGCCGGCATCACGAGGACGACGCACTCGGTCGGTGCTCGCCGCGGGGTCTCTAACATCCCGAAGCCGTTCTTACTTCCGTAGTGGCTTGGCTCCGACAGTAGGACTCGAACCTACGACCACAGCATTAACAGTGCCGTGCTCTACCAACTGAGCTATGTCGGAAAAACGCGACGACTCTACCTTTTCCTCGTCGGACGTCAAGCGCTCGTGGCGGACTTTTTCATGTACGCGGTGAGGCCTTTTTGGGCCTGCGTGCGGATGAGGCGCGTGGGCAGGCCCGTCCAGCCGAGGAGCGCTGCCGTCGGCCCGAGCGCCTGCTTGAGCCAGGCGGCGAGATCGAAGTCGTCGCGCTGGCGGGCGAACTTGTCGCCGCGCAGATAGATGTTGGAGGTGACGCGGTTCACGACCTTGCGCTTGGTCGCTGTGAACGAGTACCGGGCCGTCCAGTGCGCGATGTAGTGCGTCTCGGCCGCGCTCGCGCCATCGGCCTTGTCGTCGGGGCCGGTGATGCCCTCGAGCTCGACGACGAGGTCGCCCGAGCGCGCCGTCAGCATCTTCCACATGCCGCCGACCTCGTCGCCCTTGAGATCCTTGAACACGGGATCCGAGAACGTCGCGTCGTCCGTGTAGCACGCTGCCATGCCGGAGCCGTCGTGCGCAGCGAAGCAGCGATAGAAGTGCTCGACGACTTCACGGGGCTCGGCCATGGTCGCAGCGTAACCCAGTTGCGCTGTGGCAATCACCCTGGCATGCCTGGCATCACCACCATGCCGGAGCTCCCCGAGGTCGAGTACGCGCGTCGCCAGCTCCAGCGCTGGCTCGGCGGTGCCACCATCACCTCTGCGGTCGTGCACGATGCGCGCATCCTGGGGCGCGGCGCGGCGCGTGGGCGTTCGGGGACGGCGCGCACCGTCGAGCGCGCGCTCGTGGGCCGGCGCATCTTGAAGGTGGAACGACGTGGCAAGTGGCTGCGCATGCCGATGGACGAAGGCATCGCCTTCTCGCACCTCGGCATGACCGGCAAGTGGACGCTGGCAAAGGACGACACGCCGCTCCGCTTCGAGCGCCTCCGGATCGACGTCGACAAGGGGCGCATGCACCACCGCGTGCGCTACCTCGATCCTCGGCTCTTCGGGATCTTCACCGTCTGTGAAAAAGATCTTCCGGTGTGGGACGCGCTCGGACCCGATCCCTTGCACGACGGCATCGACGTCGACCGCCTCGTCGAGAAGCTCTGCAAAAAGCAGCTGGCCATCAAGCCCGCGCTGCTCGATCAGAAGCTGCTCGCCGGGGTCGGCAACATCCAGGCGACGGAGGCGCTGTTCCTCGCGCGCATCGATCCGCGACGTCCTTCGCGATCGCTGTCGCGCATTGAGCTGGCCGCGGTTGCGCGCGGCATCGATGAGAGCATCCGTCGCACGCTCGAGCACGAGAGCGGCCCGCAGATCACGTACGTCGAGGAGCGCGGCGCGGACAACCCGTTCCTGGTGTACGGCCGCGATGGCGAGCCGTGTCCACGCTGCAAGACGAAGCTCGTGAAGGTCACGCAGGCGGGGCGCACCACCGTGTACTGCCCGCACTGTCAGGCGGGCGAGCGACGCGGCTCTCGATCGAACAGGTAGGCGAGCGCGTAGGAGAGCAGCACGCCACCGACGAGCGCGACGGCATAGCCGCCCGGCGCGAACAGGACCGCCGCGACGACCGCGAGCATCACGACGAGCTCGCGCCAAGCCTTCGTCGCATCCCGCGTGAGCCGCAGCAACGCGATCGCCTCGAGCAGCAGCACGACGCCCAGCATCGGCATCGGGAAGAGGCGCACGACCTCGGCGAGCCCCGGTGCGAAGAGCAGCCCGAGCACCACGAAGATCGAGCCATAGATTACGGGTGCGCCACCGGTGCGAGCGCCGAAGTTGTAGAAGCCCACGAACCCGCCGCAGCCGTGACACGTGGGCACGCCGCCGAGCGGTGGTCCGATGAGGTTCATGAGGCCGTAGGTGATGCCGATCTTTTTCACGGACAGTGCCCGATCGGGGAAGAGGTCCTTCGTCGCGGTGCTCGTCGCGATGACGGAGTTGCCGAGCGAGAGCGCGAGCTGCGGCACGGCGAGGATGAGCGCGCCGTTCTTCAGCTCCTCGAGGTCCGGCAGGTGCGGCGTCGGCAGGTGGAGCCCGAAGGCGGCCGCGGCGTGCGCGAGCGGCGTCGCATAGACGAGCGCGTACACGATGCCGAGCGCGATGACGAAGAGCGGCGCAGGCACCTTCGTCTGCCGGCGCGCGAGCAGGTAGACACACAGCGCGACCACGGCGAGCCAGATGCCGCGGGTGCCGTCGGCGCGGCAGTAGGTGACCAGCGCGAGCTTGCCGAGCGTGATGGCGAGGCCCGCCTGGATGCCGCGGACGACCGCACGCGGCACGAGCTTCGCCACGACGGTGAGCAGGCCGGACAGCGACAGCAGCAGCATCACCCCACCGACGACGAGCCCGCCGCCCGTGAGCGTGCCGGCCGAGAGGTGACGAGACAGCATGATCGCCGCCATCGCCTTCAGCGGCTGCACGGGCATCGGCAAGCCGTAGAAGAGACCGGTCAGGATCTGCATGATCCCGTAGATCGCGAACGTGCCGGCCGCGTCGAGGTGCGAGATGGTGACGAGGCCGATGAGCAGCGGAAGATCGGTGCCGATGTCCCCGAACGCGCCCGCGAGCTCGTGGCGATCGAACCGGAGCCGCTCGCTCATCTCGCCGGAGCGCCGCTCGTTCTCACGATGGCGGACTTGCCGCAGAACGCCGCGAAGCGACGCGCGCCCTCGCCGATCTGCTCGCGATCACCGACGAACGACAGTCGCGCCCAGCCCTCGGCACCGAACGCGATGCCGGGGATGGTGACGACGTCGTGCTGGTCGAGGAGCGCGAGGCAGAAGCGCAGCGAGTCGTGCGCCAGCGGACCCTCGAGCCGGGCGAAGCAGTAGAACGCGCCCTCGATGGGAACGTGCGCGACGGCGCGTTCGTACAGGGTGCTCTCCATCATGTCGAGGCGCGGCACGTACTCGAGGCGTTGCGACGTCATCAGCTCGGGCCGCGCGAACAGCTCGATGGCCGCGCGCTGACCGAACGTGTTCGTGCTGGAGACGAGGAACTGGTGTGCCTTGTGGAGCTGCGGGGCGATGGCCTTCGGCGCGATGAACCAGCCGATGCGCAGCCCGGTGAGCGCGCAGCTCTTCGAGATGCTGCCGACGACGACGGTGTGCGGCCAGAACGCAGCCGGCGACGGCGGCGGTGCGGCCGTGAAGTACAGCTCGCGGTACACCTCGTCGGAGACGATGTACGTCGGTTCCCCCCCGCGAGCCCCGAGGCCCTCGGCGAGCGCGCGCAGCTCTCCTTCGGGCCACACGCGGCCCGAAGGGTTGGACGGCGAGGCAAGGACGATCACGCGCGTGGACGGCGTCAGCGCGGCGAGCACCTTGGCCGCGCTGGGCGCGAAGCCGTCGGCGGGATCGAGCGCGACCGAGCGCACGCGCACGGCGAACAGCTCGCACAGCTTTGCGTACAGCGGATACGCCGGCTCGATCACGAGCACCTCGTCGCTCGCCGGATCGCACAGCGAGAGGATCGCGACCGACAGCGCCTCCTGCGAGCCCACGGTGATACCGACCTGCGACGCGTCGTCGAGCGATGGATACGCGTGGTAGCGAGCGACGGCCTCGCGCAGCTCCGGCAGGCCCGGGTTCGGCGAGTAGGGGCTGCCGTGCACGCGCACCCAGTCGAGCGCGTGCTGCAGCGGCTCCATCGCGGGGAGCAGCGTGGGCTCGCCGAGCCCGAGGTCGATGGAGGACGCGCGCTTCTTGCCGTTGATCTCGCGGATCATCGACGGCTGGATGGAGACGAGCCTCGGGTTCATGACTGGGCCACCGTGGAGAGGAGGGTACGCATCGCTTCGTGGTGCAGCTCGAGTGCCGCGATGGAGATGGACTCGCGCGCCTGGTGTGCCTGCGCAGTGTCGCCGGGGCCGAAGTTGACAGCTGCGATGCCGCGCGAGGTGAGACGCGCGACGTCGGTCCACGCCTGCTTCGCGGCGACGACGAGGCCGCGCGAGGCGATCCACGCCTTGAGCGCCGGCTGATCGAGCCGCACCGCGCCCGACGGTGCGAGGTCGATGATGTCGATGGTCGCGCCCGGTACATGCGTGCCGACGAAGCCGCGCAGCTCGGTGATGGCGGAGCTGCTCTCCCGTCCCGGCGCGAAGCGATAGTTGAGGTTGAGGACGAAGCGGTCGGGCACGACGTTGCGCGAGTTGTCCGTGCTGGCCTGCGTGGCGCTCATCACCTCGTAGAAGGTGAGCCCGTCGATGACGACCTCGCGGCGCTGCAGATCACGGAGCGCGGCGAGCAGCTCGGCCGCCGCATGGAGCGCGTTCTTGCCCTGCCACGGACGGGCGCTGTGCGCGCGCTGGCCGGGCACCGTCACGCGTGCGTGCAGGCCACCGACGCAGCCGGCCTCGACGCGGTTGTCGGTGGGCTCGAGGCACAGCGCGAGCACGACGTCGCGGTCCACCGGTGCGGGTTCGGTGAGCAGTGGGATGAGGCCGCTCTCGTCGGCGGGTCCCTCTTCCTTGTCGTAGAAGACGCAGCGCAGCCGCACGCCGCGGTGCTCGCCGCGGCTGGCCTCGGTGAGGAGCTCGAGCATGACCGCGATCCCGCCCTTCATGTCGCTGGCGCCGCAGCCGAAGAGTCGATCGCCTTCGATGCCGAGCGGCTGATCCTCCGCTGGCTTCACGGTGTCGGAGTGGCCGAACAAGGCGACGACCGGGCCTTCTCCGATCTCGGCGACGACCGAGTCGCCTGCGCGCTGCACGTGCACGGAGGGGAGCGCGCGCAAGCGCCGCTCGAGCTCGTCGGCGATGACGCGCTCGTTGCCGGTGACGCTTGCTATAGAGCACAGCGCGAGGGTGGTATCGGCGAGCCGCTGCGCCACGGGACCCACGCGCTACACCGAGACGCCGAAGGTGCGCAGCGCGTCGTTGAGCGAGGTCTTCTGATCCGTCGACGCCTTGCGCTGTCCGATGACGAGCGCGCACGCGACCTGGAACTCGCCGGCGGGGAACCTCTTCGGCATCGTGCCGGGAATGACGACCGAGCGCGCGGGGATGCGGCCCCTCGTGATCACGGGCTGCTCACCCGAGACGTCGACGATGGGCGTCGACGCGGTGAGCACGACGTTGGCGCCGAGCACCGCTTCTTTCTCGACGTGCACGCCCTCGACGACGATGCAGCGCGAGCCGATGAAGGCCCCGTCTTCGATGATGACCGGCCGAGCGCTGGAAGGCTCGAGCACGCCGCCGATGCCGACGCCGCCCGAGAGATGCACGCCCGCCCCGATCTGCGCGCAGCTCCCCACCGTGGCCCAGGTGTCGACCATCGTGCCGGCGCCGACGCGGGCGCCGATGTTCACGTAGCCGGGCATGAGGATGCAGCCGGGCTCGAGGAACGAGCCGTACCGCGCGACACCGGGCGGGACGACGCGGATGCCGAAGCGCGCCAGGTCCTTCTTCACGGGGACCTTGTCGAAGAACTCGAGCGCGCCGGCCTCCATCGGTGCTGATGGGTGCATGCCAAAGTAGAGGAGGATGGCCTCCTTCACCCAGGCGTTGACGACCCAGTCGTCGCCGACCTTCTCGGCGGTGCGGACCTGTCCGACATCGAGCGCTTCGATGGTGGAGAGCACGGCGTCCTTCGTCGCAGCATCGGCGAGCCTGGCGCGGTCGGTGTAGGCGGCGCGCACGAGCGCGGCGCGGGGATCGGTGGTGGACACGGCCCCGGAGGGTCGCACCTCGCCTCGTCCGACTCAAGGCGTGGCGCGTCCTCGCCCCTCACCGTACACCTTCTCGCATGCTCGCTCGGCTGGACTCCATTCCGCAGCTCTCGGGCGCCGTGCCCGTGATCGGTCACCTCGCCAAGATGCAGGACCGCATGCGGTTCGTGCAGCACCTCGGCTCGGAGGTCGACCGGCTCATCCGCGTGCGCTCGCTCGGTCGCTTGCCGCTCGTGGCCGTGAACCACCCCGACACGATCCAGGAGCTGCTCGTCGAGCGCCACCGCGTGTTCGAGAAGTCGGGGATGATCCGCTTCTCGCTGTATCCGCTCGCCGGCGAGGGGCTGTTCACGAGCCGCGGCGACCTGTGGAAGAAGCAGCGACGGTTGATGGCGCCGCTGTTCCACCCCAACAAGCTCGCCTCGTTCGGCGACGACATGGTCGCCTGTGCCGATCGCACCATCTCGAGCTGGACCGACGGTGAGGAGCGCACGCTGCTGCGCGACACCACGCGGATCACGATGAGCGTCGCCGGCAAGACGCTCTTCCAGGCCGACACCTTCGGCGAGGCGGACGACATCGGCGAGGCGCTCACGACCGCGCTCGACTTCGTCGCCGACAACTCGCCGAGCGTGCTGTCGATGAGCCACCTCATCGTGCAGGCCTTCTTGCGCAACATCGCCAAGCGCACCAAGGCGCCGAAGCTCCACGCGCTCGCGACGCGGTTCGAGCGGCCGCTCTTCGTGCCGGGCGCGCAGGGCCGTCGTCTCCGCAAGGCGATCGCGTTCCTCGACGAGACGGTGCAGCGCATGATCGACACGCGCCGCGCGTCGGGCGAGTCGCACGGTGATCTGCTCTCACGCCTGCTCGAGGTCCGCGACGAGGACGACGGCGAGCACATGAGCGACAAGCAGGTGCGCGACGAGGTGCTCACGCTCTTCGTGGCCGGGCACGAGACGACGGCGACGGCGCTCGCGTGGTCGATCTACCTGCTCGGTCGCAACCCCGACATCTACGACGCGGCACAGGCCGAGGCCGACGCGCTCGGCCACACGCCGACCGCCGCCGATCTCCCGCGCTTGCCGCTCATGCTGCGCATCTTCAAGGAGTCGCTGCGCCTCTATCCGCCGGTGTACTTCGACGGTCGCCAGGCTGCCTCGGCCACGTCGCTCGATGGCGTCGAGTGCCCGGCGGGCACCGTCGTGATGTTCTCACCGTACACGCTGCATCGCCGTCCTGATCTGTGGGCGGACCCCGAGCGCTTCGATCCGGATCGTTTTCTGCCGGAGGCCGAGGCGGCGCGCTCCCGCTACGCATGGCTCCCGTTCGGTGCGGGTCCGCGCATCTGCATCGGCATGGGCTTCGCGCTGATGGAAGGCCAGCTCATCCTCGCTCGCATGCTGCAACGTGCGCGCTACACGCTGCTCGCCGACGAGGTGCCCGAGCCGTCGGCGACGCTGCGGCCCAGGCACGGTGTGCCGGTGAAGGTCACCCTCCGCGGCTGACGTACATGCGGGTGTGACTCGTCCCGATCTTCGTCGAGCGGTCGAGGCATCCAGTACTGCAGAAAGTTCCACGCCGAAAAGAATCCGCGCTTCGGTAATTCTCGACAATCTGCCAAGCTGAGGAAGACATGATAGCGACGCGGACCGCGACAGTGCTGGTGGTGGACGACGAGCTGGTCGTCCGTCGCACGTTGGTCCGCGCCATCACGCGCGCCGGGTATTCATGCACCGCCGTCTCGGACGCAGCGGAGGCCATGGGATGCTTCGCCGAGGGCGAGACGCGCCCCGAGCTCGTGATCTGCGATCTCTACCTGCCCGGTGAGAGCGGCGTGCAGCTCGCGCATCGCCTCGCCACGATCGCGCCCGGCGTGCCCGTCCTCATCACGAGCGGCGCCTCGCCCGAGACGGTCGCCGGCGACCCTCACATCGCGGGCTTCCTCGAGAAGCCGTTCGAGCTCGCGATGCTCACGTCGGCCATCGCCGACGCCTTGCGAGATCGCAAGGTCGTGTAGCGCGCTTGGCCCGCGTACGGCGCCAGGGTCGAACGCCCGTTTTCAGAGCCGGAAGTTCGCTGCAACGATGAGCAGCGTCTGGTTGCGGCGGATGCTCGGCACGAACGACGACGACGTGGGGATGAAGCCCGAGCTCGACGTCACGCCTTCGGGTCCCGAGAAGAACGGCACGGTGGAGTGCCGCCAGTTCACCTCGGCGCGCACGGAGAAGAAGTCGGTCGGCATGAGCTCGACGTTGGCCGCCACGCCCCACACCATCATGTCGGTGCCCGCGCCGGTGGCGAAGCCAGGCGGCGCGTTGGGGACGAGGTAGCGCGACGGGTTGGTGAAGAACTCTCCGCGCGCGGAGAGCGCCACGTAGTCGCGGTGGAGCCACGCGCGCAGGGCGAGCGCGGTCGCGCCGATGTACGCATTCGTGAGGTTCGGGCCTTGCCCGCCTTGCTGGAAGCCACCGTGGTTGTTGATCGACAGCGCGAACTTCGAGAGGCCGCGCGATGCGGGGCGGTTGTAGACGCGCAGCACGAGGCTGTCGTCGTGGTGGAAGCGAACCCGCGTCGGCTGGTTCGGCGTATCGGAGCCGACGTAGAAGTTGGCGACCATCGAGATCCACTCCCACGGGCTCCAGCGGAGCGAGATGCCGCCGGCGGGCGCGAAGCTCTCCTTCGCGTACGTCTGCCAGCCGTTCATGAGCCAGGCCTCGACCTTGAACCGTACCGTCGGGAACCACTGGAAGCGGAGGCCCTGGAAATAGAACGGCGTGGCGTCGGACGCGAGCGCGCGGGTGTAGAGCCAGTTCTCGGCGACGAGGTAGCTCTCGAGGCCGATGTACGACAGAAAGATGCCGCCCTCGAGGTTGATGCCGGCGTTGCGATCCCAGTGGTAGCCGAGCGTCGCCTCGCGGATGTAGCGCAGGTTCGCCGCGGAGATGCCGCTGCCCCGGTTCACGCTCGGATCGAGGTCCTGCACGATGTTGATCATCGTGCCGTACTGGACCGAGAGCCGGCCGATGACGTGGCGGTAGTTCCACTCGAGGCCGAGCGATGCGAGGCTGATCTGCAGCTCGTTGTGGCGGCTCAGCGTCGCCGAGCCCTTGATGGTGTCGTCGTAGGGTCGGTTGAGCGAGAAGGCGTAGTACGCGTCCACGTACACCGACAGCGTGATGGCCTTCGAGATCTGGAGCGGGAAGTCCTTCTGGCGCGACTGGCCGTTCGCCCAGGTGAAGTCTCCGAAGCCGAACGGCACGGGGGGATCGTCGGCGCGCGCGGTCGCGCCGAGGGAAAGGACGATAGCGAGCGTGAGCCAGCGCATCAGCGCAGCGTCACCCTTCCTCGACCCTGGCGCAACGTATGGGTGGTGTCACGTGGGCACGACGCGGCTCAGGACGCTGGACACTCCTCCGCGCTGACGCACACCGTGTCGCAACACGTCTGATCAGCGCTGGGATAGGCGCCAACGAGCCCGGTGGAGCACAGCGGTGGCTCGATGCACGCCCCCGAGCACACCGTCCCCGTGGGCCGATCGCAGATCGCCAGCGCAGATCCACCCGATCTCGACGAGCTGGCGCGCCGCCGCCGCGGGAATTCGTGTGACCGTTGCGCGGCGGACCGAAAATCCGCGGCGGATCAGACGTTCTGGAAGGGCGCGAAGCCCCACAGCGCGAGGCCGGACATCGCGATCAGCAGCACGAAGAAGACCATCGACACGGTCTGCATCCTCTTCTGTGCAGCCGGACTCACGGCGACGCCCCACGTGAGCGAGGCGAGCCAGAGACCGTTGGCCAGGTGATACGAGACGCCGAGCAGACCGAGCACGTACACGGTGAACGTCAGCGGCTCGGAGAGCGCCTCGTGCATGCCGGCCCAGTCCTCCATGCGACCCTGCGTCGCCGGAAGGATGCGCGCCTTGATGACGTGCGCGAAGAGGAACAGCAGGATGCCGACGGCGCTGATGCGCTGCAGCAGGTACTTCCAGTTGCCGAGCCAGCGGTAGTGGCCGTTGTTCGGGCGCGTGATGAAGACGGCCTTGATGCCGACCCAGGCGTGGAACGCGATGGGAAACCCAAGGCCGACGATCTCGAGGAAGAGGAACGCCGGGCTCTCGCGGCTCTGGCGAACGCGCTCGTTGAACGCGTTCGCGCCGGCGAGCGAGTACATGTTCGTCCACAGATGGGCGATGACGTAGACGGAGAGCGGCACCACACCGAAGAGCGAGAAGATCTGCTTCTGGGTGAGGCCTCGGGTGCGCGGCACGACGGTGGCAGAAGACATGGGTGACAGCCATGTACAACGACCCCGCGCCTTTGAAAAGGGGCGCGGGGCGACAAACTTCTCGGCTACTTGTCGACCTTCTTCAACGACGTGCCGTTGATGCAGTAGCGGAGGCCGTTCTCGGCGGGGCCATCGGGGAAGACATGCCCGAGGTGGCCGCCACAGCGCGCGCAGTGGACCTCGACGCGCTCCATGCCGTGCGAGCGATCGGTGGTGGTCTCGACGCCTGCCTCGGCGATGGGCTGCGTGAAGCTCGGCCAGCCGGAGCCGGAGTCGAACTTGGTGTCGGAGCTGAAGAGCTGCTCACCGCATGCCGCGCACAGGTAGTTGGCGGGCTCCTTGGTGTTCAACAACGGGCTCGTGAACGCGCGGTCGGTGCCGTGCTTGCGCATGACCTGGTACTGCTCGGGCGTCAGCGATGCGCGCCACTCCTCGTCGGTCTTGGTGATCTTCCCCATCGGCTTTTCCATGCGCATGAAGATGAGGCCGCCGTCGCCGCGCGGCAAGGTGCAAGCTTTCGCGCTATCGTTCGTTCGGCCATGGAGGAAGCGCTCGACCTGCTCGATGGCGGCACCGTGGCTTATCCCCGGATGCTGGAGGCGATCGCCGCGGCGCAGCGGACGGTCTATCTCGAGGTCTACACCTTCTCGGATGTGGGCGTCGGCGCCGAGTTCGTGGACGTGCTGTCGTCCGCGTCGCGTCGCGGCGTCAAGGTCGAGGTCATCATCGACGGCTGGGGCTCGTTCGGCACGGGCCGCGCGGTGCGCGCGCAGCTTGAGTCCGAGGGCGTGAAGGTCGACATCTTCCAGCCGCTCCGCACGCTGCTGCTCGGTCGCTTCCGTCGCAACCACCGCAAGATCCTCATCGTCGACGACGAGGTCACCTTCATCGGCGGCATCAACATCGGCGACGAGTACCGCACGTTCCCCGATCGCATCGGCTGGGCCGATCTCGCGCTCGAGATCCGCGGCCCCGCCGTCAAGCGCCTGTCGAGGCGTGTCCACCGCGAGGAGCTCGGCCCGGAAGAAGGCGCCGTCCGCATCCAGCTCTCCGGCTGGGGTGGGGGCTGGCGCCTGCGCGATCGCTACGTCCGGTCGCTGCGCGGCGCGAAGGTCCGCATCCTCCTCGCGCACGGCTACTTTCTTCCCGACCGCAAGCTCACCCGCGCCATCGTGCGCGCGGCCGAGCGCGGCGTGGAGATCCACCTGCTGCTGTCCGGCCGCAGCGACGTGCCGTTCGCACGCGCGGCGATCATGCGGGTCTACGATCGCCTCATCCCGTCGAAGATCCGCATCTACGAGTGGACGCGCTCCGTCATGCACGCGAAGGCCGCGGTCATCGACGGTCGCGAGACGCTCATCGGCAGCTTCAACCTCGACCCGTTCAGCCTCCGCAACTTCGAGACGCTCGTCGAGGTCGACGATCCGAGCATCGCCAGCGATACCGAGGGCTGGATCATGCAGCGCATCGCCGAGGCGCGCGAGATCACGCTCGCCGACTGCCGCCCACCCGGCATCTACGGCTGGCTGCTCGTGCGCATGGGCTTCTTCGGCGCGCTGCTCGCGCGGTTCTTCGGCCGCCTGATGGGCACCGGGCCCCGGCACTGGCCGTGAGCCGGTAGCATCCAAGTCCATATGTCCAAAACCGAAGTGTTCGAGCGTCGCGTCGAGCTCCCCGTCTCCGTCGACGAGCTGTTCGACTGGCACACCCGCGAGGGGGCGTTCCAGCGCATGACGCCGCCATGGGAGCCCACGAAGGTCGTCTCCAACGATGGCGTCGTGAATGGCGGTCGCTCGGTGATGGAGATGCACGTCGGACCGACGACGCAGCGCTGGATCGCCGAGCACAAGGAGGTCGTGCGCGGCCAGGGCTTCGTCGACGAGCAGGTCGACGGGCCCTTCAAGTCGTGGCGCCACGAGCACCGCATGGAGGCGCTCGGGCCCGCGCGCTCGGCGCTCGTCGATCACATCGAGTACGTGCTGCCGCTCGGCGCCGTCGGCCACTTCTTCGGCGAGGGCATCGCGTCGCGTCGCCTCGACACGATGTTCACGTATCGCCACGCGGTGCTGCTGGAGGACCTCTCGCGACATGCCGAGTATCGCGGCGTGAAGAAGCGCATCGCCATCACCGGGGCGAGCGGCATGCTCGGTCGTGCCATCGCCGCGATGCTCTCCACGGGCGGGCACGAGCTGCTGCGCGTCGTTCGTCATGGCGAGGGCGGCATCGAGTGGGACGCCAGGAGCAGCATCGAGGCCGACAAGCTGCGCGGGGTCGATGCCGTCATTCACCTCGCCGGCGAGAACATCGGCGATGGCCGCTGGACCGATGAGAAGAAGCGCAAGATCCTGGAGAGTCGCGTCGACGGCACCGCGCTCATCGCGCGCACGCTCGCCGCGCTCGAAGACGGCCCGCGCACGCTCGTCTCGGCGAGCGCCAGCGGTTTCTACGGCCATCGGTCGAGCCCGGTCGACGAGACGAGCCCGCGCGGCGACGGCTTCCTGGCCGAGGTCTGCGACGAGTGGGAACACGCGGCCGATCCGGCGCGCGAGGCCGGCCTCCGGGTCGTGCACCCACGCATCGGCATCGTGCTGACGCCCGAGGGCGGCGCGCTGCCGCCGCTCAAGAAGGCCGTCTCGGCCGGCATCGGTGGCCCGATCGGCAAGGGCGATCAGGGCTTCAGCTGGATTGCCCTCGACGACGTCGTGTACGCGCTGTTCGCGATGGTGATGCGCGACGATCTCGCGGGTCCGGTGAACGTCACGTCGCCGCACCCCGTCGACAGCGCCGGGCTCGCCAAGGCGCTCGGGCACGTGCTGCACCGGCCGTCCTTCATGCCGCTGCCCGCCGCCGCCGTGAAGGTGGCGTTCGGCGAGAGGGGCGAGTGCCTGCTGCTCGACGGCGCGGTCGTCGATCCGCGCCGGCTCGTCGAGGCCCACCACCGCTTCGCGTACCCTGAGCTCGACTCGGCGCTGCGCCACCTGCTCGGCAAGCCGGACGCAACGTAGTCGGGTAGGCTGCGTTCGTGAGCCCCGGGCACATCACGAGCGCTGACGACGAGCCGCGCCTCTTCGATGTGCTCGGCTGGAGTGACGCGCGCGAGAAGGTCGTGAGGCTCGGTCTCACGCGAAGCCCACGCACCACGCTGCGCCTCATGGGTGGTGAGGTGTGCGAGCTGGGGCTCGACGATCGTCCGGACACGCGTGGCCGCTTCCCGGTGCGCTATCTCGACGTGGCGCCGGAGCTCGACCCCGATCCGTCGTACACGTACTTCATCGATCGCGACGGCGATCTCGCGCGGCTACCGACCACGCTCGCGAACGCGGTGCTGCACGAGGCGAGCTGGCGTGGTCGGTCCGCGCTGCTCGAGCCGTCGCAGCCACCGAAGGTGAAGCTCGCTGATGGTGCGCACAAGGTCCTCTCCCTGCACGGGCCCTGGGCGTGGGCCGTCTTGCACGCCGGCCAGGACGTCGAGAACCGCACGTGGGGTACCGCGTACCGCGGACCGCTGCTGCTGCACGCGTCGGCGCGGCCCATTCGCGGCGAGCGCCTCGAGCAGTGCCGCGCGTACATCGCGCGGTGCTCGGGGCTCCCGCTCGATCAGGTGCCGACCGAGTTTCCGAGTGGCGAGATCGTGGGGATGGTGGAGCTCGTGGACTGCTCCGTGGAGCTGCGCTCGCCGTGGGCCGCGCGGAGCGGAGCGCTGAGCTGGCAGCTTGCTTCACCGCGCGCGCTGCGACCGCCGATCGCCGGCGTGCGCGGAGAGCCCAACCTGTGGACCTGGCGGTGGCCCACAGTGCCGTGAGCCCTCGCCGGACCATCGACGAGGACGACAGCAGCCGCGTCAGGTCGGCACCCAATGCGTACGGCTCACAACGAAGGGCAGGCCGGGTATGCTGCACCCATGATCGCGCGCGTTGCGTATGTCGCTCTGCTGTTGGGTTTCGTCGGAGTCGTGGGCTGTCACAAGTCGAAGCACGGCGTCGTGCAGCTCGCCGACGGCGGCATCATGTCCGGCGGCGACGGCAGCACGGGGCTCACGGCTTGTAGCGACGTCCACCCGTGTCCGACCGGTGACCGCTGCTACAACGGCTTCTGCATCGCCGACAACGGCACCTGCACCGACGACAACACCTGCGAGAACGACACCTACTGCAAGTGCGCCAGCGGCGGTGGCGACGCGGGCGTGTGCATGGGCGGCGTGTGCGTGCCGTGGGGAACGCCGCCCGGCGGCGCGTACGATCCGAGCTGCCAGGCTCCGTCGTTCTCGGCGACCGCGTTCCAGGCGCCCGTCGTGAAGTGCCACTGGACCGATCCGAATGGCGGCTCGTCCGACGTCATCTCCACGCCACTCGTCGTGGATCTCGACGGAGACGGCAAGCCCGAGATCGTCTTCGCCGCCGGCTATCCGGGCGTGATGCTCACCGCGATCCACGGCGCGGACTGCACGCCGCTCTGGCAGAACACCTCGACGCCGCTGAAGACCTTCACGCAGATCGCCGCGGCCGATCTCGACGGCGACAAGGTGCCTGAGATCATCGGCATCACGGACAGTGGCCTGACCGTCTTCGACAACAAGGGCAACGTGCTCGCGTCCGCGCCCGCGTCGAGCGGTGCGTGCTCCGGACCCGCTGTCGCCGACGTCGACAACGTGGCGCCGCCTGAGATCCTGCTCGACGCCTCGGTGTTCCGCTACACGAAGGGGTCGGGCACGCTCACCACGCTCTTCACCCAGACGGCCACGGCCGCCATATGGGGCAACCTCTCGCTGTTCGCGGACCTCGACGGGGATCACCGCCCGGAGCTCGTCACGGGCCTCCAGGTGTACGACGGCGTGAGTGGTGCGAACAAGACGCCGAGCGCGCTCGGTACCCTCGGCAGCATCGGCTCGTACCCGGCCATCGCGGACTTCAACGGCGACGGCAAGCCCGACATCCTCAACGTGCAGAGCGCGTCCGGCGCGCAGCAGGTCTCGGTGCTCGACTACGCCAGCAACAAGATCATCTTCGGGCCATACACCGTCGCAGACGGTGGCTGGGGCGGCCCGCCCACCGTCGGTGATTACGATGGCGACGGCGTGCCCGACTTCGGCCTCGCGTCGACGAGCCACTACTACGTGTACTCGATGAAGTGCGCGAAGACGCCGAAGCCGGCGGACTGCACGGGCACCGATCCCGGCGTGCTGTGGGAGAAGGACACGCACGATCAGTCGTCGGGCGGCACCGCGTCCTCGACGTTCGACTTCAACGGCGACGGCGTCTCCGAGGTCGTGTACCGCGACGAGTGCTGGCTGCGCGTCTACAACGGCCCGGACGGCAAGGCCGTCTTCGCGCAGACGATCACGAGCGGCACGTGCCTCGAGTACCCGGTCATCGCCGACGTCGACAACGATGGGCACGCGGATCTCGTCGTGCCGTCCGACCGCGTGCAGGAGAGCTTCACGTCGTGCCCGATGACCCCGGAGGCCGACACGCAGACGCCGTGGGGTGGCTACACGTCGGGGATCTTCGTCTTGCAGGATCCGCAGAATCGCTGGCAGCCGTCGCGGTCGCTGTGGACGTCGCACTCGTATCACATCACCGAGATCAACGACGACACGTCGGTCCCGACGACGGAGCCCGCGAACTGGACGACGTACAACAACTATCGCAAGAACGTGCAAGGCAACTCGGGCGGCGGCGCAGCGACGGCAGATCCGACCGCGCAGACGGGCTCGGTCGCGTGCGGCTCGACGACACTGACGGTGAGCCTCTGCAACCGCGGCTCGGCGCCGATCGCGGCAGGCCTGCCGGGTGCGTTCTACGTGAGCGACCCGACGAGCACCACGACGCCAGCGCTGTGCACCACCACGACGCAGGCGCAGATCGATCCGGGCAAGTGTGAGACGGAGGCGTGCACGTGGGCCGCGGCACCGGCGATGTCGATGTCGCTCTGGTTCCGCGCCGACGACAACGGCAACAAGCACCCCGTGACGAGCGAGTGCAAGGGCGGCAACGATGTCTCGCACCTCGCGGCCTCGGGCTGCGGCGGCCCGGTGCTGTAGACATTGACTCGGTGAAGCGACTCCGGTTAGATACTCCTCCTCGTCGGTACATGGACGAGGAACGAGAACTGCCCGGTTAGCTCAGCTGGTAGAGCAGCGGATTGAAAATCCGCGTGTCCCTGGTTCGATTCCGGGACCGGGCACTGAACTTATCGAAAAACATGGACGGGAGGGGGGGGAGCACTCATCCCACCCGTCACACCCAGAACAATGGGGTTATGCACACCGGCTACACAGCCGCCCGGCAGCCGCTCCACCGCACGACGTAGTGTTTCCTCGTCGAGCACGCCGTAGACGAGATCCACCATGCGCGTCGACTTGTGCCCAAGGAGCGACTCGCCTTCGCGCAGACGATCCGTGTCGAGATCGCTCACCAGCGACGCGGGTCGAGCCGCGCCCGGCAGCGCCGACGCCGTCACACGTGTGGGTGCCTGGCTACCGCGCATAGCAGGCGAGCCAGTACGTCCGAACTGCGGGTCGCTACGGCCAGCCGCCCGCGGGACGCACGGTGTGGCTGCAGCCGCGCTGGGTCGCGAGCGGCCCGCAGTGGTCTTCGAGCCGGGACGCTGGTCCACGACGCCGCCGCCCAGGGTCGTGGTGCCTCCGCCCATCGCCCCGCCGCAGCTCACACCGGTGTCGCCGCCGCGTGATGGTCGCGATCACGAAGCCAAGCACGGTCACGATCGCGACTGATCACCAGCGTCCAACGTCTCCCCTCAGGGCGCGCGGGCGCCGAGGAAATGCGCCTGCACGCGTGCTGCGGACAGGGCTGTGTCGTAGATGGCCACCTCATCCATCGCGCCGAGCACCGCGACTTCGGCCGAGTTGCCATGGCCGATGCGGAGTTCGGTGCTCTTCGTTGGAGACGGGCGCGCGTCCGGGGCCGAGTCGATGAGGGCGCCGTTCATGTAGATCGCGATCGAGGTCCCGTCGTAGACCGCGACGAGGTGGGTGAAGACGTGGAGCGGGGGCGAGGGCGCGCTGACGTACATGTTCTTATCGTCGACGACCCGGTTGAAGTCGACGCCGTGCGGGCCGTACAGGTAGAGCGAATACTGCTGGCGCCTGGAGCTTGCATCGTACGCCTCGAGCTCGAAGAGGTTCCGGTAGACGCCGTCCGTCTGCCCCGGCGCCACCCAGGCCTCGAGCGAGAACGGAGTGTTCCCCGTGAAGTCGAACCTCGGGTCAGTCGCCGTGATACCGCTGTCGCCCCCGTCCAGGGACACGGCGGTGTCGTCGCCCGAGACCGCACCGGGCACACCGAGCGTGACCGCCCCGAGGTACTGCGCGTCGATGGAGTTCCCGGACACGTCCCTGGCGATGGCGCCGGACCTCTCACCGAGGCGGTAGTACGCGAGCGGGTTGTCGGCCTTCACCACCGCCGGATAGTCGCCCTGCGGCTGGGTGGCGCCGAGGATGATCTCGTAGCGCAGCGTGGTGCCGGGCAGAAGCGTCAGCGTCCCGGTCCCCGTCGCGACTCGCTGCGCGGCCGCGTCGAGCGCTTCGATCGCGACCTGCACGGTGCGGCTCGCGGGGGCGGGCCGGTAGACGAGGCGCTCCTCGCGCGCCGCCGGGCGGCCCAGCGTGATCGTACGGCTGTACGTCTCGTCGCCGGTGGTGCGGAGCAGAAGCGTGGTGACGGAAGCGAGCCTCGCGTCGTCGACGTCCGTGCCGAAACGGGCGGTCAGGGCGACCGAGAAGCCGAGGTCGAGCCCGCCGTTGGCGCAGCCGACAGCGAGCAGTGCGACAAGGAGCGCGCCCCGGTGCAGTGCGTCCGACAGCGTGTATCGCGTCATCACAGGAACGCTACCATGCCCAAGTTCGTATAGAGCTCCTGCTTGAGGAAGCGCGCGCCCTCCGTGACGACGCGATCACCAACCTTCAGCCCGTCGAGGATGCGGAGCGCGGGCGCCGTCGGTTTCGCCCACAGCCTGCGCACCCGACTCGAGAAGCGCCTGCACGTTCGGTGGCAGCCGGGCGAACGGCTGTCGCCAACTTCGAAGGCTTTGCGCGAAAAGTTGCCCACGTCGCGCGCGGGAACCCAAGATTCATCGATGGATCCGATCGCGCTGGGAGTGGCCGCGCTGCGGACGGTGCCGCCCTCCTCCCCCGCGCCCAACCCATGTCGACGGCGCTGCCCGCCGCGACGAGCCGGCGCAGCTGATCCACGAGACGCTCGACGGCGCTCGGGTGCAGGCCGGTGGTCGGCTCGTCGACCACGTGCAGCGTGTCGCCGTGCTGCCTCCGGTCGGGCTCGACAACGTGGCTGGTGGACTGGCCGATCAGGCGTATCGTGGGATCGATGAAGCGCTGGCCAGCCGCACTCGTTCTGGTCCTCACGCTGGTCCTGACCGGCGCGAGCGGTTGCTCGTCGCCGGGATTGCACCTGGGGCTCGGCGTGGCGCTCACCTTGCGCTTCGACGGCGCGGTCGCTCCAGCGGACATCGCGCGCGTCGTCGCGTTCGCGTATCACACGACCGGCGAGGCGTTCGACAGCACCGTGATGCTCGGTCGGCCGGCGGAGCGCGTCGAGCACCTCGTGTACCGACCTCTCGCGACGACGAGATCGCTGTCGATCGCCGTCAGCGCGCTCGACGGCACTGGCACGAGCATCGCCCGGGGCACGACGGCGACGCTCGCGCTCGGCTCGGGCCAGACCATCGACGCCGAGGCGCTGCTCACCGCAGTCGCGTCCGGCCAGGACCTCGGCCAGGAAGATATGGGGCAGGACCTGGCCACGTCCGATGCCGCAGGCGACCTGTCGACGCCGGATCTGGCGCAGCCGCTGTGTCCGAGCGGCGCCTTCTGCGACGGCTTCGAGGCCGGGCTCGGCCCAACCTGGGGTCGAGATACGACCGCGGGGACCATCGGGACCGACGCGGTCCACGTTCACCTCGGCGCGTACGCGCTGCACCTGCACTACGACGCCCTCCCGGCGAGCAGCACGAGCAAGGCCCAGATCACGACGAGCGAGCCATTCGCCACCGCGAGGCCGGACTTCTGGGTGCGCGCCTACGTCTGGGCCGCGTCGCCGCTTCCAGACGCTCTCAACTACTTCACGGCCTACCAGAGCGCCGCGCCCTACGGCACGATGGGGCTGCAGCTCTATCTCGGTACGTTCGCGCTCTACAACAACGTGAACAGCGCCAACAAGTTCGTCGCGACCGTGGTGCCCGTTCCGCAGGACAAGTGGTTCTGCATCGAGTGGCACGTCACCATCGGCAACCCCGGGACGATCACCATGGCACTCGACGGCGTGGACACCGGGGTCTCGCAGGGGGGCGACACCCTGTCGGGTCCGGGGCTCGGCTACTTCTTGCTCGGTAACTCCATGTCGACGACGGCCACCACCACGCAGCCCGCGCACGACGTGTGGTTCGACGACCTGGTCTTCTCGAGCGCGCGCGTCGGCTGCGAGTGAGCGCGCCCCGGATGCCCGTTCTTCGCGGAGCCGCTACGTCGAGGTGAGCCAGCCGTAGTTCGGCTTGCGCTCGAACGCGTGCGTCGCGGCGATGGCGCGCACCGTGCCCGACTTGCTGCGCATGACGATCGACTGCGTCGTCGCGCCGCCGGAGAAGACATGCATGCCCTGCAGCCCGGGACCGTCGGTGACCCCGGTGGCAGCGAAGAGCACGTCGCCGGACGCGAGGTCCTCGGTCTTGTAGATGCGTTCCACGTGGCCGGCTTCGTGATGTCGATCGCGCCGCGACCCTGCGGGCCGACGGCGAGCTTCTCCATGTACGTGTCCGGCGCGTTGAGGAACTTGCCGTCGTCGGCGAACACCATCGTACGCCGATGGTATCGGATAGGTCGAAGCGAGGACGTGAACGGTCCGAGCAATCCCTTCATAAGGAAGCCGAAGACCTCGCACCGCTCGCCGCCGATTCAGCCCATCGACCGGCGTTCCGCGCGAGCACCGCGGCGACCCCACCGTCGGCAGACGTACTTCTCGCGCAAACGGGGCGCGCCGGCTGCGGCGCTACCTGCTCGGCAACGAAAGTTACATTCAGCGAGCGAGCAGGTGCTCGAGCTTCTCGATGGCGTTCTTCGTCGCGGCGATCTGCTTTTCGTGGGCGACCTCCAGCTTGAAAGCGCGCGCGACGAGACGGTTCTGACTCGCGGTCGGCGGGTGCTCCATGCGTCGCACGAACGTCTCGGGATGCGACGCTTCGAGCCTGGTGCGATACAGCGAGGTCGCGTCCCGCCCGGACTTGAGGTCGACGAGGTGCCCGTTGAGCTTCTTGAGCCCGCGCGAGAGCTGCTGCGTCGTGGGCTGCGCGACCGCGGGTGCCGCAAGCACGGTGAGGGTGAAGGCGAGGGCGAGTTGGAGGCGCACGACAGCTGCTCAAAGCAGGACGCGTGCCTATCACACCGCAAGCGATGACGAGAACTTGCGGTCGCCATGGGGTCTCTCGACCTGGTCCGCTGGAGCATCTGGGGGGAGTTGATTTGGACCGCATGTTCGCGTCCACGTCCGGGCCGTCGACCACTCCGTGAAACTGCTTCAGGTCGCGATCACGAGGACGTACCGAACGACAAGACGATGGATGAGCTCAGCAGTCGCGGCGAATCATGCCTCTGTCGCTCGCGACTTCGAGCGTGCGACGAAGCGTACACAGCTCCTGCCGTATCGGTCTTCTCGCGAAGTGGGTAGAGGCCCACTTCTGTGCCAGGCGCTACCGGTACGCGGCGACCTTTTCTTTGATGTTGGCAATGTTGAGGTCAGGCATCCACTTCGCGAGGTCCAGCCTGTCGAAGATCGCGAGCGGGTGGAGCGAAACCTTGGTCGTGACGGGATTGGCATAGAACGACGTCTCCTTGAAACCGGTGCCGGTGAGCACGAGTTCCCGTCGGCGGAATTCCAAGCCGTCGACGTGGTCGGAACCACTGCCGATGAGGATTTCTCCCGTCGGCAGGTCCCTGCCGTTGTACCCGGCGAGGCGGCGCTTCTCTGCGTTTGCGCTCAAGAGGCGCCGCAACCCCTCGTCCTTGGTCAGCGACCTGAGGAACGACTTCGCTTCAGCCTTCTTCGCATGTTGTTCGAGCTTCTTTTGCGTCTCCCGCGCTCTCCACGAAGAAAGGGTCTTCGCCAGCGCGTGCTCGGACTGGAGCTTCTCGTTGCGCGCCGCATCCGTCTGCGCTTGAGCCGTGATGCGATTCTCCTGCTCGGTTGCGATCGCGCGGCTGAGCTTGTCTGGAGAGCCCAATCGACCCGCCATCGCCGAGCCGCTCACGAGCTGAGCCGTCAACACAAAGACCGCCGTATACATGGACCGCTGGAACATACTTGCGCGCATGGTCATCCTCGTTGGGGGTAACCAAAGGAACCAGCAAGGACTGGACCGAATTTGCCACCTGTAATTCAAGCTAGTTATCTATTTTTACATTGACTCCACATGCCATCGGGTGGGGCCTGCTGTCCGCAACTTCGGACGCATCTTGCATGTCGGAGACGCCCTGCTTCCTCACGAGATCGTGCACCGGACGGCCAGTCTCGTCGGGTTGCTCGCGATGAGCGCGCGGTCTTCGTGCTCGCGTAAACCGCATTGCCGCGCTCGGAACGCTACCGGGCGCGCTCGTTGCCTCGCGTAGCCTCGATGCCACCGAGCTTCCTGGCGAGGGGCGAGTGCTCGCTCGCGATCGAAGACGCATGTGAACCGCGATCTCAGCGTGGTATCCAAGGGTGGGGTCTCCGCGCGGGCATCGCGCGGCTTCGACGCCAGCACCCTGCCTCTGCGGCTGGCCCTGCTTCAACTCCCGTCGCTGTTACCCGCTATCCGATCGCCGATGGGCTGAGAGGTCACCACCATGATTTCGTTTGATGCCGCGCATGCGGCCGTCCATTACCCACCGGACCGTCGCTTCCGCGTCTGGATCCGCCCGTCGATCCTCATCACCCTCGTCGCGATCGTCCTGGCGGCCGTGGCGGTGCCCTGGATCCAGGTCGCCCTCTGGGCCCTACCGGTCATTTCGCCGGACCTGCCGGCAGCGGGCGCAGTGGCCGCGCCCCATGGATTTCCAGTGTGGGTGCGCTACTGTCATTTTTTTAACCTCTTATTCGTGACGCTGCTCATTCGCAGTGGCCTGTCCATTCTGTTCGATCACCCGCGTCTCTATTTGAACGACGACTGCACACCGGGCAGCGAATGGATCCGATTCACACCACTCGAGGTGCCGCGTGACCGGCTATGGACCGCCAAAGATGACGCGCGCTACCTCTCGCCCATCATCGGAACACCTGGGTATCGACACACCATCGGCATCGCGCGCGCCTGGCACTTCGTCATCGTCCATGGGTTCATCATCACCGGACTTCTGTATGGCGTGATGCTCTTCGATACCGAGCGGTGGCGGCGGCTGGTTCCCACGTCCACCCACGTGTTCACGCAGGCGTGGAGCATCTGGGTGCACTACGCCACGTTCAACCTGCCGCCCGAGCCCAATGGGTTCTATGCTTACAATGGGCTGCAGCAGATTTCCTATTTCGCCGTGTTCTTCATCCTGGGTCCACTGGCGATTCTTACTGGGATTGCCATGTCACCGGCGATCGTGAATCGTTTCCGCTGGTACGCGCGCATGTTCGGTGGCCGGCAGGCCGCGCGCTCCATCCATTTCCTGTCCATGCTCAGCTTTGCCGCGTTCATCGTCGTGCATGTGACGATGGTCGTGATGACCGGGTTCGTACGGAACATGAACCACATCGTTCTGGGCACCGACGGTCAGAGCGTCCTCGGCGTCACGCTTGGGTCCGCTGGGATTGCGGCGGTCGTCCTGTCATGGATCGCCGCGCACCACGTCTCGTGGCATCACCCGCGAGCGCTGCAACACGCGCAGAAATCCGTGACATACCCCATGCAGCTCCTCACGCTCAACCGGCTCGAACCCCGTACGCACTACACCGCGCGCGACATCTCGCCATTCTTCTGGCCCAACGGAAAACTTCCAGTCAGAGACGATTGGAAGAATTTGCTCGAAAGTGACTTTCGCGACTTCAAACTTCGCGTCGGCGGCTTGGTGGAGAACCCGGTCGAACTCTCCCTCGAGGATATCGAGAGACTCGGCACGGCCAGCCACATCTCTTTGCACCATTGCATCCAGGGCTGGAGCGGCGTCGCCCAGTGGGACGGCCTGCCCATGAAAGCGCTGATCGAACTCGTGCGCCCTAAACCACAAGTCAAGGTCGTGGCGTTCTTCTCGTTCGGTCCGGCGCTCTACGGCGGTACGTACTACGACACCCAGAGCATCGAGAACGTGCTCAAGCCGCACTGCCTGCTCGCATCGCACATGAACGGGCAGCCGCTCTCGGCGGTCTACGGTGCGCCGCTGCGACTGAGGGTGGAGAATCAGCTCGGTTACAAGATGGTCAAGTGGATTGAGCGAATTGAATTCGTCGAATCGGAGAAACACATCGGCAAAGGAGAAGGCGGCATCAACGAAGACGACGAGTACTTCGATCTCCTGCCCAACATCTGATCCAGTCGAGCGCGACGACCGCTTCGGTCCGCTCGGCCTGTACTGTCAGCGCATTGGCCATGATCGGCGCGCGGTGATCCTACGCGCCGTAGATAGCGACAAGAATGACGGGATCACTCAGGTAGCAGCTGGCAAAATGGCGCAGCGGAATGAAGTCACTTTCCGAAGTCGCGAAGGATGTGAACGAGCCCCGCATCGGGCCCACCAACGGAATGAGGGTCGTCGCCGTGCAGCGCGTGGCAGCTCGTGCACGCCTTCTCCTTGCCGTGACTCGTCACCTGCATGTTCCAGTGGCACCCGGCGCAAGCGGACGCGGCGGAGCCAGGGACGTGCGGGTTGTGGCAGTTGATGCAGACGCCGTGGGCCGGGACTACGCGGTCAGCCAGCGTGCGTTTGTGGCCGTGACAGCCGATGCATGCGCCATCCCTCGCGGCGAAGTCGTGGGGCACGTGGCAGCTGGTGCATGCATCGTGGCCCCGCGGGTGCGGCAGCTTGTTCTCGTTGTGACACGATGTGCAGACCGTCTTGGCCGCGGACGCCGGCTCGTGGCCGTGGTGGCAGTCGACGCAGCCATGCGACCCTGGGTTCCGAGACGGCCCCATCGTCTGGTGCTTCAGCTCGATCTTGTCATGACAACCGGTGCAGTCGGCGAGCACGAGGGAGGGCGTCTGCGCCAGGTGATGGCACGTCGAGCAGTCCACCGTCGCGTGGTGAACGATGGCCGGCAGACCCCCTTGCGGGCTACGGTGGCAGTCGATGCAGGTCGTAACGGTGTCCTCCGGCGCGAAGGTGTGACAGGTCAGGCACTCACCTGAGCCGGACCCGGGGCCGTGATGGGCACCCGCCGCCTCGTGGGTGTGACATCTCGTGCAAACTCGGGTGCCAGGGTTCTTGAAGCCGTTGCTGTCGAAGTCGTGGCAATCGCGGCACTCGGCCTTGCCGCCCCCTACGTGAGTCTGATGCCCGGGCGTCGCGCGGTACTGCGCCCACGATACGGGGACGTGGACGAGCTCGGGTGGAACGCCCGGTGGCCCGTGGGGCCGGAGCTTCACGTACACAACGACACACGCGACGATCAGCACGACCGCCGCAGCGAGACCGTAGATGACGCGCCGGGCGAGCGTGGTCATCGATCGACTCGTGAAAGAGGCGACAGGTCGTGATGATCACCTCCGCTGGCTCCGACGATGTCTGCGCTGTTCATACCTGGTTTCATTGTTTCCTAATGTGCGGCCCCGTCAGCCGACGAGATCCGACCTCGAGAAGCGCCGGCTCGCGCGCCACAGCGCAAATGAGCCGAGTAGTGCGGGCCACACGATCCCGATGAGGAGCGCGATTTGCGGACCCAGTGC
>JBDTCO010000062.1:0-6546 GCA_039923495.1 Polyangia bacterium | reverse complement strand
TTTCGTTCGTGGCATTGGGCCTTTCTCCCCGCTACGTCTGGATCGGCGTGTCTGCGTCGTCGTAGAAGAGCAGCCGCTCCGGCCAGCGCAGCGCGGCGAGCGCGCAGTTCTTGTTCGGATCGGCCTGCAGATGACGCGACCGGAAGCGTAGCCCCACGCTGTAGTCGACGCAGAACGCTCGACCGTCGTCGACGAACCAGTGCGTCGGGCCGATGCCCCGGAACGGGTCCGCCTTGCTCCCGAGGTCGTCCGCGCCCTCTCGTCGTCGCCAGTAGTGACCGAACACGACGGCACGCGGGTCGGTGTCCGTCTCCCACCACGGATCTCGCTCGAGCAACCGCCACTTGCCCGAGATGTAGCGCGGCGCAGCGCCGGCGGGGATGGGCCGCTCGAGGCCGGAGGTCAGTACCTTGATCGGCTGGCTGTTCTGCTCGCGCAGCTGCTGCTCCGCGAGGCCTGCGTGAAACAGGACGGGGCGCGTGGGATCTCGCAGCGCTTCGTTCGTGGGCGCGCCGCTGAGGTCGATTCCCGATAGATCAATCTCCTGCGGCGTCATGAACGCATCCAAGGTCGATGCGTGCCGCGCTGCCTCGATCGCGCTCGGCACCCATGCTGCGTGTACGACGCGCAGCGTCGACGATTCGAGCGCGACCGGGAGGGTCCTCAAGAACGCGAGGATCTTCGCGCGCTCCGCTTGGCCGGCGCGGCGAGACGAAAAGGGGACGAGCGTCCCGCCGTTGTGCCAGCCGTCCGCGTGCCCGAGGAACCAGCCGTTCCCCTCCTTCTCGTCGTCCAGCAGGATGTTGAGCTCGTGGTTGCCGAGCACGGCTTGCGCACAGCCGGCCTCGACGAGCCGCTGCACGATCTCGACGACCTTCACGCTGTCCGGCCCGCGATCGACGAGGTCGCCGACGAAGACGATCGGACGCTGCACCGTGGCTTGCTCGGGGTCGCAGCCCAGACGGCCCAACAGGCCAATGAGCGCTGTGACCTCGCCGTGGATGTCGCCGATGATGTCGACGCGGTCGCCGAGAAGCGGCTGGACGAGCTTTGGCTTCATGACGGGATCGTTTCAGCTTCCGAGCAGCGCTTCAAACTCATCGTCAACCCGGCTCCCCGACCAGCACGAGGCGATCCCCGTCGCGTACGATGCGCTGTCGCAGCGACATCTCGCTCGCCGTCATGAAGCTCGAGCAATCGAGCCCGGACGCCTCGAAGGCGAGCCGCATGGCATGCATGTAGTCGGCCCGCGCTCCGACCCATCCGGGATTGCCTACCTCGCGATTGAAGGCTGCGACGAGGTAGTCGACGGAGTTCGTCAGGCGGGCGTACGCCTCGTCGATGCGTTGCTGGCGTTCTGGCGACCTCGTCACAGCGGCTCCGACGCGTAACGCGAGCACGCGCTGTCGAAGCGCAGGCGAAGCGCTGTTCGTGGACCCGCGTCGTTCTTCGCGAGCACGACCTCGACCACGCCGCGGTCCTTCTCGTCGAAGTCGGCTGCGTCGAGCTCGGGACGGTAGAGGAGCGCGAGCACGTCTGCCACGCGCTCGAGCGCGCGCGGCCTGACGTCCGTGAGCATCGGGCGGTGCTCCTCGCGGGTGTCGGCCTCGCTCGAGATGCCCGTCGTCACGATGACGCAGGCGTTGCTGCGCTGCGCGAGCTTCGTCAACCACTCATCGACCTTGCCGCTCAGCCTGCGCATGCCGTCGATGACGATGATGCCATTCCGGGAACGCGTCGACCCTGCGGCCCACTTGTTCACCGCCTTCTCGATTCGCGCGCGTGACATCGGGGTCCGGTCTTCGACCGTGATCGGTAGGTTGCTCAGCAGGCCGCACGCTTTCGTCACGCCCACCCAGGCCTTGGCGTCGAGCGCACCGGACGCGAGGTTGCTCGCGTCGAGCTGCGCCTCGATCGACAGGATGCGCTCGAGGAGCTGCGAGCTCGACGTCTCCAGCGAGATCATCAACACCGGCGCCTCACGCGCTGCGCTCAGCGCCAGGTTCAAGGCCAGCGCGGTCTTGCCCGTGCCTCGTGCCCCCGCGAGCACCACGACCGTGCCCGGGCGCCTGCCGCCGAATACGCGCTCGAGCGAGTGCACCGTGCCGTGCTCCCGCAGCTCGTAGCGGCGGTCGATGGTCTTGATGAGCTGGGTCAGGGAACTTTTGAACGTCGGCCGCTCGCTGGTTCGCATGACACAAGGGTGGGGGGCTCATGCGACACCATAGGTCATAGCGGATGGGCTTCCTTGTCTCGGGCTGCGAGGTTCGTTTGCGGCCTCGCGGCGCGCTCTGCCCTCACCTGTCAGAGGCGGCCCTCATGGTCACAGCGCGAAGAGCAGCTCCCACTGCCGGTGCTCGACCACGTCATCATCGGCCATGGGACGCAGTACTTCTCGTTCGAGGAGCACCGAGCAAGTCGAGTCAGTCAAGAGAGAGGGCGAGCGTAGATGCCACGAAATCACCTCACCGTCATCGAGAGTCCGTGGGAAGGGCGCCGCGACGGAGAGATCGGCGAGCACTCGATGCGGCCCTTCGTGGAGGGCCTCTGCGCGCTCCATGGGTGGAAGCTCATCTACCGGACCTTCACGTCCGCGCGCGAGCTCGGACGGCTCCTCGAGGGCGAGGCGTTCGACTCGAGCGCCGCCCGTCAGCTCGCATACATCGCGTGCCACGGCGGGGGTGGGCGCCTCGTGGCGGGCATCCACGACCCTGAAACGATCAACCTTGCCTGCGCTGCTGCCAAGCTGGCCTCGGGCGTGGAGGGAGTCTGGCTCGGGGCGTGTGACCTCGCGACATCGCGGAGCCTCGATCGGTTCCTCACCGAACGTGGAGCACTCTGGGCCGGCGGCTACGGCTGCTCCGTCGAATGGTCGAGCTGCATGCACATCGACATCGCGGTCCTCGACACGCTCATGGGCGGACGAGTCCTCGAGCGCAAGAAGGCGATCATCCAGGCGCTCACCGCGGCCTTCGATCGGTTCGATCCGGCATGGGTGATCGGAGAGGACGACGATGAAGACGACGTGGAGCTCGGCGCCGCGCTACGGGTCGTCGCTCGCGACAAGGGTGGGCGGCCAGCTGATGTGACGCAAGACATCAAGGACGAGCTGGGCTGGGTTGTCGAGGAGTAGCTCTGCTGGGCGAGGACATAACCGAGCGATGACATCCGACTTTCCGGTGAGCTCGTCGAGCCAGGCACCACGCCAACAGCGCGCATACCCGCGAGGCGTCGAGCAGCCGGAGCGGTTATTCGAAAAGCGGATAAACTAGGCTCGTGCTCGAGTTCCTCGTAACGTCCAAGGCCCGGCGCCGACTCCTGCTGCTCCTGTGGGCCGAAGGGGCTCGTGGGTCCGCATCCGAGCTGGCCGCGCGCGCCGGTGTGGGGTTCGCGAGCGCGTACCGCGAGCTGCAGGGGATGCGGAGGCTCGATCTCGTGCATGCGCTGCGCAGCGACGGTGCGCTCACGTTCGAGGCAAATACGAGCCATCCGCAAGCGCGGGCGCTGAAGCAGCTGCTCGAGGTCTCCACGCCGAGCACGGCGTCGGTTCGCGAAGCTGCGGCCGTTCGCTCTCGCCTTGCCACGCTCGGCGCACCGGTCCTGGCGCGGACCGCGAAGCGGCGCTCGGGGCGCTCCCTCGAGGAGCTTCTCGTGGACGGCGTGGAGCTAGCGCACCGCGATCCTGCTGTCGCTCGCACGATGCCCGTCACGTTCTTCCGGCAGCGCGACGACGTGGATCCCGATAGGCTTGCGCAGGCGGCGCGCGGTCGGTCGGAGAAGGCGGCGGTCGGGATGTTCCTCGAGCTCACCACCGCGGTGAGTGGCGACCGACGCTTTTCCACCTGGGCGAAAGCGCTGCGCGATCGACGTGTTCACGTTCGCCGTCCGTTTTTTCATACGCGCTCGGCTTCTCTTCGCGGGGCGGAGATGCCCGACCTCGGACCCGCGCAGGCTCATCGCTGGGGCTATCGACTCGATCTGAGCCTCGCCGATTTCCAGTCGATGTTCGACAAGGCCGCGCGTGCCGCGTAGCTCGTCCTCGCGCTTCGCGCCCGACGAGCTCGTTCGCTTCTTGACCGCGATCGACGCGGCACCTACTTGAGACAGGTCAGCGCGTGGAGGGTTCGATCGTGAGTGCGCTCAGGTCCAAGACGGCGTGCGTCGCCATCAAGAAATCCATGCCGACGATGCCGTGGATTGCGAAGCCGTAGTCCATCCCGCCGACCTCGACCTCGAAGTCCTCCACGCCCATCTCGCCGATGTCGATGCGTTCAAGAAGGCGCGTAAACACCAGCTCCCGGCCACCGATGCCGCGAAGCGTGCGCAATGGATCGGTCGGACGCGGCGTGATCCCCAGCGCTGCGAGCCGATCCGCGGACAGGACCGTGCTGGCCGAACCCGTGTCGATGAGGACGTTGTCGATGTCGATCGACGCGCCTTCGTGGGTGATCCGAACGGTGACGAAGGGGAGGTTAGCGCGAAGGACGAGCTTCATCGTTCCATCGCACGCCGACCCACGGGCGTTCGTCGATGAGGAGGTCGACGTTCTGCGTGTGCGCGAAGTACAGCTCGCGCTCGTGCTGGGCGTGGTGCAGCTCCCGGTAGCGCTTGTGTGCGGTGGCACCGTCGGAGCACACCTCGACAATCGCGAGCTGGTCGAGCACGCGGTGCCCACCTTCGGAGTGCGCCTCGAGGGCCTCGAGCACGAGCCACCGATCAGGGTGAAGGTTTCGGATGTCGCGCCACTCCATGACTTACCGACGGTAACAGTCGGATCTGGAGACGACAACATCCGACGAGGACTCGAACTGCGACCATCACCCCAAACATCACCCTTTTTATGAGACGGGGGTGGACGGCCCGAGACTCCCTCAGACGTTAAGTCCCCGTTTGTTCTCACTCAGCGACGGTGAAAAGTACCTTGGCGATGCTTTGGGACCAGGATGCCGCAGGTTCGAATCCTGTCGCCCCGACCACTTAACTACCTGAAAACAGAGGCTGCTGGAGGGTGTTTACCTCACGCAGCCTTCGCTTTTTCGGGGGTATCACCCACTTTATAACTCACGCCTTCACCCGAGGCGGTGCGTCGCAGCTCCTGCATCTCCTCGGTGACATGCCCGATCATGAGGCGGCGCGTGACCTGGTCGACCCCGGCGAGTCGCAGGAGGTCGCTGAACGCGTACCGCATGCGATGAGGCGTGACGCCCGCGTCCTGCTCGCTGTTCCGGAGCGCGGAGGCGACCTTCACACTCGCAGAGCTTCGATGTTCGATACGTTCACGTGGGTCGAATACAACACGCCGCATGAAAGCATTCCCGCGACACGCCGCCGACAACGACGCACAGGCTAGTGTCGGTGAGTGTCGGTCGTCACGATTTACACGTTTCTCCTTGAAGCGGCGGGAAGAGAACTGATACGGTAACGGCGCTTGTGTGACCGTCGTGGGGGATTGGCCAGATGGTGGAGTGGGTAATGGTCCTTGAGCGCGCTTCGTGGAAGTAGTCGCTCTTGCGAACGTGCTGGGTTTGAGCTTGCCACTCACCATCGTCGCGCTGGCGGGACTCGCGCGCTTTCATGTTGGGCCACCCATGATGTCGACTCTCGTCGAGCGTCAGCCGTGGATCGTTTCGCCCGCTATCGTGCTCTGTGCCCTGTTCCTATTCCTGTTCGAAGTCCTCGCGGGAAAGACAAAATTTCTCAAGCCGTTGCGCCACGTGCTCGACGCAGCGCAGCTCGTCGTGAAGCCAGTCGTGGCGGCTGTGTTTGCGCTGTCTGTGCTGGCTCCATCCACCGTTGCATTTCACGCGGCTCGTGGAGCACTTCGTGCCGGTCTCGTCCCCCCCGTGAATCTGACCGGTGTCAGCGCAAGCACGTGGTGCTTCGTCGCGATTGCAGGCCTGGTCGCATTGCTGGCCCACACCGTGAGAGCCGCCGCAGACTTCGCGGCCACGATGACACTGCTGCCGCTCGTCGACGCGATCTTGAGCACTGCCGTTGAGATGTACGCGATCGGTATGCTGATGATGTTCGCGTGGCTCCCGCGCTTTGCCCTGATCGTATCGTTGGCGCAGATCGCGGTGTCCATTCCAATTCTGGGATGGGTGCTACGCGTCTCCGCCCTCCATGTTCATATTGTTCTTCTCGCGATGCGGGAAGTGGGTGCGGAGCCGAATACTCCTCGGTGGGTGTTAGAGAGAAGTCGAGGCGTGCCCGTGCTCGACGGCTGGGTCAAGCGAGCTCGCGGCTGGAATCGCTTCTCCCATGTCTGGCTCTTTTACGCGGCGGGCCGGGTCGAAGTCGTAGGCCGCCGTTGGTTCCGTATCAGGAGCCTTAGTATTGCCACGAACAACGTAAAATGGGTGGCAGCGGCGTCGGGACTTATATCGGACGAGGTCACCGTGCACGGTCGCGATGCGACGTTTGCCTCCCTCGGGATCGCGAAGCACCAAGACGCGATGAGGACCGAATTCTTGAACTCACTTCGAAGCCGCCAAGTCGCAGTGGACGACGCGACTGGGAATGGTGAGCGCTTGCCTGTTGAATTTC
>JBDTCO010000061.1:0-25515 GCA_039923495.1 Polyangia bacterium | reverse complement strand
CGACGAGCACGGCTTCCGCGCCGCGCTGCGCGAGCGGCGCTCCGGGATCGTCGCGGGCGAAGACGGCTGGCTGCGCGCGCGCGTCGGCGAGTTCCATCCTCGTCGCTGGATCGCACCAACCGCGCTGCGGCGGACGCCGCGGCTCGTGCAGATGACGCTCGTCGCGGCGAAGCAGGCGCTCGCGCAGGCCGCGCGGCTCCCCGTCGATGGCGCGGTGCTGCCCGAGGCCACCGCGACCGCGCTCCAGGATCCATCGGCGGCTCTCGGCCTCGACTCGGACCGAGTCGGTGCGGTGCTCGGCACGGGACTCGGCACGTTCGATCAGACCATGGAGTTCCTCATCGGCTACCTCGAGGGCGGCCCCCAGGCTGCGTCTCCCCTGCTCTTCCCCACGTCGGTGATGAACGCCGCGGCCGGCCTCCTCGCGCTCGAGTGCAAGCTCCGCGGCGTCAACTCCACGGTCAACCACAAGGACTCGTCGCCCCTCCTGGCCATCGGCATGGCGATGGACGCGCTCGCGCTCGGACGCGCCGACGCCATCGTCACCGGCGCCGTCGACGAGCTCTCCGAGTTCATGCTCGAGGGCTATCGACTGCTCGGCGGCCTCGGTCGCGACGCGATGCGCCCCTACGACCGCGCGCGCACCGGCCTCGCGCTCGGGGAGTCGGCCACGATGCTCGTGCTCGAGCGCCTCGACGATGCGAGGAGGCGCGGCGCGCCGATCCGCGCGATCCTCCGCCACCGCGCCGAGCGCTCCGACGGTCGACCGCGCGTCGGCTGGGGTGAAGGCCGCGCCAGCGATGACGCGGTCGCCACGATCACCGACGTCGTGCGCGGTCGCACCATCGACTGGATCGCGGGCAGCGGCAACGGCACGCGCCTCGACGAGCTCGAGCTCTCCGCGCTGCAGCAGGCCTTCGGCGGCGCGCTACCGCCCACATCGTCCATCCTCGCCAACTCGGGTGAGTCTGCCGCGTCTGCGATGCTGCGCGTCGTCGCTGCCATCGGAGCCTGCGAGACCGGCTGGCTCCCGCCGACACTCGGCCTGTCGTCGCCGCTCGATCCCGCGGTGCTCGCCGCTCCGATCGATCGGGATGTGCGTACCGTGCTCGTGCCCTCGTTCGGCCAGGGCGGCGCGAACGCGGCGCTCCTCGTCGAGAGAGCCTAGGCGAGGCCCACGGGTCGGATCGTCCTTGTAATGCCGATGACCGCGGGCAGGTCCTCCTCGCGATCGAAGTAACAGCTCACCTCGACGCTCCCGGTCGCTCCGATGACGACGGCGACGTAGATCGGCGCCATCGCTCCCGTCTCGTCGGGGCGGTAGCGGAACGAGAGCAGGACGAGGCCGTCGCGTGCTTCGCGCGTGGTACCGAAGGCGCTCGCGGGGATCGACGCCGAGAAGGCCGCCTCGCGCGCCGCAAGCGTGGCGCCACCGGTGTCGTGCGCCTCGATGAAGAGCGTCACGCCTTGGCGCCAGAGGACGAGCCGACCGTCGACCCGCTGACGAAACGGCGTCGGCAGGAAGATGGACCAGCCATGCCCGACGGGAAACAGGCCGCTCACGACCTGCACACCCTCGGGCGTGTCGCTCTCATCGGGATCGGGCCTCGAGTCCTCGGCCTCGACGAGGTCGCCCGTCTCCTTGTCGCGCTCGAACACTGCGCCGGGTAGCGCGTAGAGGAACGGGATGACGTCGCGGTCGTAGTTACAGATCGTGTTCACGTCGAAGATCGCGTGCGCGTCGGCATCCGCGAAGTGGGCCTCCGTCTCGTCGCCTGCGAAGAACTGCCAGCCGCTGTCGCGCGAGCGGTCGGGCGGCTTGCGCACCATCGAGCCCACCCGTGCGCCATCGACGGTGATGCGGTCGCTCGCGACACAGCCGCCCATCGGCTTGATGAGCCGGACGATCTGCTCGGCGGCGAGGCGATACTTCTTCTCCATGAGCCGTAGCTTGCTCGATGACGACTGACAGGTCGAAGATTCCGACGCGCGTCACAGTCGACGAGCCTGCTCCTGTGACAGCTGTGCCTTGCCGCGACAGCGCCGCATGACATAGAAGATGGCGTGGCCGACTCCGCCCTCCCCGATCTCGTAGGACGTCCGACGCTCGGACAGGGTCGCGGACGCTCGCGCGGGCTGCGGGTGCTCGTCGGCGCGGGCGTGTTCATCGTCGCGCTGTGCATCGCCTACGCGGTCTTCGTACGCGCCACGCGCATCGATCCGCCGGTCATCGATCCCGCAGTGCGAGCACGTTCCGAGCTGCCGCTCGAGGTCAAAGGTCCCCGTGCGTACGTCGGCACGAGCTGGATGGGTCGCGAGCGCGGGGTGTGGGAGATCCACCTGTACGGCGAGCCGTACGCGATGGGCTGGGCCCACGGCCGCCTTGGCGAGCAGCTGCACCTCATGCAAGAGGACTACCTCTTCGGCGAGTTCGAGAGGTACGTACCGTCGAAGCTCGCGCGCTTCGCCATCAAGAACCTCGTGCGCTTCGGCTACCGCAAGCTCGGCGACTACATCCCGCGCGAGCGTGCCGAGGAGCTGGCAGGCGAGGCCGCGGCCGACGTGGACCTCCACGCCGACTTCCTGCCGATGTACCACCGCCTCGTCTACTACCACTCGCTCCACGACATCACGCAGGCCATCGAGAACTCGCCGCTGCTCGGCTGCAGCGCGTTCGCGGCATCGGGCGCGGCCACCACGACCGGGCACCTCATCATCGGCCGTAACTTCGACTTCGAGGGCCCGCAGCCCTTCGACACGGAGAAGGCCGTCCTGTTCTTCCACCCGACGGGCAAGCTCGCGTTCGCGTCCGTCGCGTGGACAGGCATGACCGGCGTCGTGACCGGCATCAACGCCGAGCAGATCTTCGTCTCGATCAATGCGGCGCGCACCGAGGACAAGGGCAAGGTCGGCATGCCTGTCGAGCTGCTCATGCGGCAGATCATGGAGCAGGCTCGCTCCATCGACGACGTCGTGCGGATGGTGAAGGACACGCCGGTGCTCGTCCCCGACTTCTATCTCGTCGGCGACGGCAAGACAGGCGAGTCAGCGGTCATCGAGCGCAGCCCCACGCGCATCGAGGTCAGAAAGGCGCACGCGGACGTCGCGGTGCTCACGAACCACGCGCTCACGCCCGCCTTCGCAGCCGACGCCGAGAACGATCGGCTCAAGCGCTACCTCACCTCCGGCGCACGCTTCCGTCGCATGGACGAGCTCGTGCGACGCTTCCGCGGCACCATCGATCCGAAGCGCGCGCTCGAGATCCTGCGCGACAAGCGCGGCGCGGGAGGCGAGACCCTCGGCCTCGGCAACCGCAACGCGCTCGACGCGATCATCGCCACGCACTCGGTCGTCGTCGACGCGACGAGCATGACGTTGTGGGTGAGCGCCGGACCGCACCTGCTCGGTCGCTTCGTCGGCTTCGACCTCAAGAAGGAGCTCGGCCCGTCGGATGGCGGTGCAGATCACGTCGGCGATCGAGTCGACCCGCCCGATCTGCCACCCGACCCACTGCTCGGCTCCGACGAGCTGCGCGTGTACGAAGAGGCGCTCGGGCACCTCAAGGCAGCCGCGCAGTATGCTCCCCTCAAGAACGAGGGTGCGCAGCGCGCGAGGCTCGACGAGCTCGAGCGCGCGGCCGCGCTGCAGGACCACATGCCCGAACCGCAGCGGCTCCTCGGCGACCTCTACCGCAAGCGCGGCGACACGGAGGCAGCGCGTCGTGCATACACGCGCTTCCTCGAGCTTGAGCCGCCCTACCTCAAGGACGTCGAAGAGGTGAAGGGGATCCTCGGAACGCTCTGATCAGTGCTTCCAGAACAGCGCGGCGAGCACCGCGCCCACACCGATGAGCAGGCCAATCGCGATCATGACGATCGACTTCGACTGAACAGCCAGCGCAGCGGGGGCCTGCTGCACGATCGGCTGGTTGTTCACGCTCGGCACGCGCACCGGCATCGACTGCGATCCCGCAGCGATGGGCATCGACTGCGACTGCCCCGACGCGAGTCGCTGTAGATCGCCGCGCAGGTCGGCCGTATCGCGATAGCGCTCGTCCCGGTTCTTCGCGACCAGCTTGATCACGATCTGATCGAGCAGGGGTGGGATGCCCGACTGCTTCGTCGACGGGGGCGGTGGCATCGTCTTGAGGTGCGCGGTGATGATCTCTCCGGGCGTCTTGCCGGGGAACGGCAGATCACCGGTGAGCATCTCGTACGCGAGGATGCCGAGCGCGTAGAGATCGGAGCGTCCGTCGAGCTGCTTGCCCATGAGCTGCTCGGGCGACATGTACTCGAGCGTGCCGAGGGTCTGGCCGGCGGCGGTGAGCGCGGGCTGCGAGCCCATGCCGTCTCCAGAGACGATCTTAGCGATACCGAAGTCGAGGACCTTCACGAAGTCGGGCTGCGGACGCGGCTCGAGGAAAATATTCTCGGGCTTGATGTCGCGATGGACGATGCCCTGACGGTGCGCCTCGTCGAGCGAGTCGGCGACACCCTCCATGATGCGACCGACGCGCATGGGCTCGATGGGGCCTTCGGCCATGACGGAGTGCAGGCTCTTGCCCTCGAGCATCTCCATCGCCAGGTACATGACCCCCTCGGGCGTCTGGTCGAAGTCGTAGACCTGCACCGTATGCGCGGCTCGGAGCAGCGACGACGCCTGCGCCTCGCGCTTGAAGCGACCGACGACCTGCGGGTCCTTTGCCATGCGCGCGTGAAGGACCTTGAGCGCCACGAGGCGGTTCATCTGCGTCTGACGCGCGCGATACACGGAGCCGAAGCCGCCTTCGCCGAGCTTGCCTTCGACGAGGTAGCGATTGTTGAGCGTCTTGCCCGTGAGATCACCCTCCCAGCCCTCGGCGATCTCGGTGAGCACGGGCTGCGCGGTGCTCGGGATGCGCACGGGCTGCGGCGCGCTCTGGCGGACGGGCATGACGACCGGCATGTCCATCGTGCCGGGTGCGATGGTGGCCGCGAAGCCGACATCGGCGCGCACGACGGGCTGCTGTCCAGTGGCCGCCTTGGCGACGATCGGCGCCGACCCCTGGAAGAGCGTCTTCGCGTGGGTCATGACGGCAGCCTGCGGCACCACGGTGCCGGGCTGCTGCGTTCCGCAAGCGCCGCAGAAGCGAACGCCGGGGTCGAGGTGAGAAGAACACTTCACGCAGTTCATTGATCCGCCTCTTTTAGTAGAGCTTCCGCGAGATCGATGCGCATCCCGAAGTTGTACCCCGGGAGCGCCCGGCCTGCTGCACTGTCGTCGACGTATCCACCGGCATTGATGCCGATGACGCGACCCTCCCCGTCGAACAGCGGGCTTCCGGAGGTGCCCGCGCTCGTGTACGCGCTGTGCTGGAGGAGCTGCTGCTGCGCGCGCTCGCCGGGTCTGCCGTCGAGCGTGGTGACTCGACCGATGACGCCGGTGACGTAGGTGGCCTCGGGCGCGCCGCTGTCGGAGAGGCGGCCGGGGAACCCGTACGTCGACATGGCGTCGCCCGCGGATACGGCCTGCACGACCTCCGGCGACGCGAGCTGCACCTGCACGGGCAGGTCGTCGTCGACCTCGACCCAGCCGACGTCCGCTCCGATTCGGTTCTGCGACACCACGAACCCGGCAGAACGACGCCACGCGACGACGGGCCGCGCGCGACCACCGCCGTTCGGGATGATCTCGATCTTGTTGCCGCGCCGCTTGAGCTCGTCGGCGAGCTGCACGCAGTGCGCGTTGGTGAGCAGGCGCCGTCGCGTCACCGCGAACGCGGTGCAGAAGCCATCGGCGCCGCTCGCACCGCGTGACGCGAGCAGGAACACGGCGCCGTGGTTCGTGCGCGGAATCTCGACGCCACGACCGAGCTTGCGGGCGAGCTCGTCGATCTTGCCCTGGAGCGCGACGCGCTCGTCTTCGCTCGCGCTCTTCTGCGCGTCGACGAGCGCCGAGAGCTCGCGTCGCATCAGCGCCGGCCGCGAGCGCAGCATGATGGTGACCGTCGTGGCGACGCCGGCCGCGAGCACGCCCGACAGCACGCCGAGCGTGATGAGCTGCTTGCGCGTGCGGGTCTGCGAGCGACGGAGCGCATCGTCGACGATACCCGCCACGGTGCCCGCGCCATAGCGGCGCGGCGCAGGCGACGTGGGCTCACGCGCGGTCGCGGGCGCGTCTGGCTCCGTCGACACGCCGCCCTCGCGATGCAGCGTGACGGGGATGGCGCCCCGCGCCTCGTCCACGACCTCGACTCGTACGCGTGGCCCGACGGCGCCGAACAGCAGCTCGGCGCGCCCGGTGATGAGCGTGCCTTCTTCGCCGACACGCTTGCCGTCGACGTGCGTGCCGTTGGCCGACCCGAGATCGAAGAGGCGATAGCCCGACATCGCGAGCCGTAGCTCGGCGTGACGAGACGACGCGTCGCGATCGGTCTGTGGATCGAAGGCCACGTCGTTGTCGGGGTGCCGTCCGAAGCGGACGGACCGAGGCGTGTCGAAGGTGTGACGCTGCCCGGCGCGTCCACCATCGAGCACCTCGATGACGATCTTCAAGGCACGGTCTCTGGCGCGCTCCCCGCGGTCGGCTCGTCGAACGAGACCACGCACGCCTGTCCCTGGGTGACCTCGATGTCCTGGTGGGGAACGACGGGCTCTCCGACGCCCGGTGCCGTCGTACGCTTCGGCAGCGCGAGGCCGAGGCTGTGACGACCGGGCCGCAGGCGGAGCGCAACGCTCCCTTCGATCGTGCGGGCCCCGGAGTCGCGGCCATCCGCGGTGACGACCATGCCCGCGCGCGTCGCACGGACCTCGCACGGCACCGCGCGCTTGTAGAGCGCGCTCCCGAACACGAGCGAGCCCGCGATGAGCCCGACAATCGCGCACATGGAGAACAGCTCCATGCTGGAAATCGCAGGACCGGCCGACCGAGCCGGCGGCGGCAAGTGCTCGACGACGACGACAGGCTCGGGCGCGAGCGCCTCCGTCGGCGTGGGAGGCTCCGGATCGATGTGCCACGTGCTGTACGTGAAGTTGTCGTCTTCACCGGGCTCGAGCAGGCCCGCGCCGCTGAGATAGCCGAGCACGACGGTGATGTTGTCCGGACCGCCCGCGCCGTTCGCGAGCTCGATGAGCAGGCGCGCCGCCTCCGCCGGATCGGCGACGGAGCCCATCACCGCTGCGATCTCCTCGTCGGCGATGACGCCGACGAGCCCGTCGGAGCAGAGCAGGATGCGATCCCCGCGCCTGAGCGTGACGCGCGAGAGCTGTACCTCGACGTCTTCCTGCACGCCGAGCGCCTGCAAGATGACGTTGGAGTGCTCGAAGTACTTCGCCTGTTCGACGGTGATCTGTCCGGTCTCGAGCAGCTGGTTGACGAGCGACTGATCGCGCGTGCACTGCACGAGACGACCGGCGCGGTAGATGTAGCAGCGCGAGTCGCCGACCTGCGCGATGATCGCCTGGTCGCCGCGGAGCAGCGCGGCGGTCATCGTGGTGCCCATGCCGGCGCGCGCCGGGTTGGCCTGCTGCTCGAGGAAGATGCGACGGTTGGCCTCCTCGGCTGCATGGCGCAGCTTCCTCGCGAGCATCGACCGCTCGTCGTCCACGACGCCCGCGGGCGGCGCGGGGATGTGCGCTGCCCGCATCACCTCCGGCAATGTGGCGACCGCCATCGTGGAGGCAACCTCGCCGGCGGCAGCGCCGCCCATGCCATCGCAGACGACGAGCAGCGTGCCAGGTGCCGCGATGTGGTGGTGGAGCAATGCATCGACGTCGCGCGAGTCATCCTCGAGCCGGACGCACGCGAAGTTGTCCTCGTTATGCTCGCGCACGAGGCCGACATCGGTGCGACCGACGAGGTGCAGCTTGACGGGGCCGCCGTCCACGAACAGCTCCTCCTCGACGAGCTGCATGGTCGCCGCGACAGCTGGCGGCGCGACGACGATCGGGGTCTCGACCGTGGGCGCAACGGCGTCGGGGGAAGCATCGGCCAGCGCGGGATTCATCTCGGCCGGCGTCTCGGGTTCGACCGCGGCCGGCGGCTCCGCAGCGACGGCAATCGGTACCGGCGGCGCGCCGTCGGCGACCGCCGGGACGACGTCCGGTCCCGTCGCCTCGGACTCGTCGGACGGGGGCTTGTCGGACGACACGGTCAGATCTCCACGCGGAGGAGCTGGTCGCCGAGCCGGAGCAGATCGCCACTCTTGAGCTCGTGATCACCGCGGACGCGGATGAACGTGCCGTTGGACGAGTTGAGATCCTCGAGCTTCGGACGCGCCGTCCCACGACGGACCGCAGCATGCCGTCGAGACATGAACTCGTCGTCGGGGAAGGTGATGTCGCCCTCCTCGCGTCCGAGCACGAGATCCGGGCGCGACATGTGCCACACGTCCCGGCTGGTTCCCGACGCGGTCAGCTGCCGGAGCCGGCCCCATGCCTCGCGCGGCACCGTGCCGAAGAGCCGGACGCCGTGCTCGACGATGAAGACGTCGCCTTCCTCGGGACCGACGGGCTCCCAACGAATGACCTCCTTGCCGACGATGAACTGATCGCCAGGGTGCAGCTCGACGGCGCCGCGCAGCCTGAGGTAGACACCGTTCACCTTGTCGAGCGGGCGGAGCGTCGCCTTGCCAGCGGCGAAGAGGATGCGCGCGTGACGCTCGGCGAGGTAGATGTCTTCCCCGAAGTGGAGCCCACCCTCGGTTCGACCGATGTCGAACGCCGTGGACCTGATGCGAACCGAGTCGCCGTCGGAGCCATCGCGGCGCACGACGACGAGCGTCGCGTAGATCGCCTCTTCTGCGACCGGCTCGGCGCGGAACGCGTCGGCCTTCACCGTGTTCTGTCCGCCGGTGGGACGCGCGATGCCGACGGCGGCGAGGAGCGGCGCCACCTGCGCCGGCCCGATGGTGTTCGCGAGCGCGTCGGGACCTGCACTTGCGGACGCGGTCTCCGGCGTCGGGAGTGAGCCGGAGATCGACACTCGTGGCATGCCGGCCGGCGGCGTCGCCGTGATCATCGCTTCCTCCATCATGGTCGCTGCGACCGCTACCTTCGCGCTCGCCACCACAGGAGTCGAGGCCGAGACCGGCTTCGAAACGGGTGCGCCACCGAGGCGTTGCCCGCAGTGCTGACAGAACGAGAAGCCGCTCGGCGTGAGCTTGTGGCACGCCGGACAGGCAACCCGCTGCGAGGCGGAAGCGTCAGCTGGAGCAGCAACCAGCGAGGACCCACACATCTTGCAGAAGTTCATCCCCGGCGAGTTGATGGTGCCGCACGAAGCGCACGTCGGCCCGATCGTCACAGGCGTCGCATGCGCGGACGCGCTCACCGGCGCGGCAACCGCGCGTGGTTGCGGCGCGTCCGCCTCGGCGAGGCGCTGGCCGCACCCCTGGCAGAAGACCGCACCCTCCCGATTACCCTGTCCACAGTGACTGCAGCTCGCCATCAGCCTAGTGCCATGCCTTGGTCAGCATATCGGAGAGCCCCTCGGAGAGACCCGAATGAAGAGTGCGTTCGTGGCGATGAACCGGATGCACGAGCCGTCCGATTCTCGTTTCCCGCCCTGCCACCCTCTGCTAGAAGAGGGCGCCGAGACGGCCAGAGCACGACCGTAACAGGACGGCATAGGGCTTTCAACCTCGACCCTGCCCCCTTCTAAATTGCGCGCATATCGACACAACAAGAACGCGCTGCTCGCGGTTGCCTTCTGCGCCGCCGGTGCGGCCGTGGCAAGTGGATGTGTGGCGCCGGAGCTCGCGCCGGCGCAGTTCGCGGCTCGCTCGGACACGACGCAGCCCGGATCGCTGCTCGGACCGTTCGACGGCCGTGTCACCGATGGCGCCAGCGGACACCCGCTGCCCGGGGCCATCGTGTGGGTCTCGTACTCGTTCTGTCAGGGCGAGGTGCTGTGCACGCCGATCGCAGGGCAGACGTGGTCGGGCGAGACCGACGCAGATGGACGCTACGCCGTGCCGCAGCTCTCGCAGTTTCCGGCGGCGAGTCGTCTGTCTCGCACCACCCTAGTCGTCTACAAGCGCGGCTACCTCGGCTATCGCTCCGATCGATACTTCGAGAGCGCACGTCCACGCCACGACTTCACGCAGCAGCGAAACATCGTGAAGCTCGAGCGCTTCACGGAGGGCATCAGCCACGTCGAGCACCTCGCCTTCCTCGGCGGCTCGGGTCCGCTGCGCGCGGCGCTGCGTGCCGAGGCGCTGCAGGCCAGCTACGACGCGGGCGCCGGCAACACGAACCACGCCTTCGACGCGGGCACCTTGCTCTCCATCGAGGAGGTTCGCCAGGCCACGGGGAGCACCGACGACTTCACCACGGAGCGCCTCGGCGATCGCGCCCGGACCGCCCGTTACGACAGCCTCCACTTCAAGTCCGTCACGCGCGGTGAAGAAGGCGACGTCGCGGTCCGCATCTTCCTCTACGGCACCGACACCGAGGCGGAGAAGAACTTCGAAGAGTTCGCGCCATCGCTACCGAGCGCGAAGGCGGTGGACCCGGTCCCGGACGGCCTCGGCTCGCGCGCCGCGCTCGCCAGGGACGGCGAAGGCGAGCGCATGATCTTCGGGCTCATCGTGCTCGACAAGACCCAGCGTGCCGTCGTGCTCGTGACGTGCGGCTCGGCGCTGTGCGAGGACGCCGAGCACATCCAGGCTCTCACGAAGAAGATCATCTCACGCCTCCCGCGCGCAGGGCGTGGCCCGCTCGCACCGGATGCGCCGGGACAGAAGGTCGTCGCCCCCGCGACGCAGACGCCGGAGCAGCCGGACCCCACGTTCAAGCTGAGAGAGCCGGCCCTCCACCGATGAAGACGATCATCATCGCCGCCGTCGCCGTGGGCGGTTCCAGCTTCCCCACCAGCGCCCAGGCCTGGGAGCGCGAGACCGATGTGGGCCTCACGCAGCGCGCCGTGCAGCACAGCGCGCTCGATGCGTGGCTCCGTCACCACGGCTACGAGGCGGGCCTTCACGAGGAGCTCGGGCTTCGTCACGCCGACGGCACGCTCGAGCCACGCGACGCCGCGCTGCTCGGGCAGCTCGTCGCGGTCGACGCCGCGCTGGGCGCTGCACCCGACGATGGTCGCCAGCCCGCGCTCGACTGGCTGCTCGCCGGCACGGCCCTCGAGGGCGTCGGTATCGAGCGGATCCGCAACCACTTCCTCGACGCGAACCAGCATGGCCTCGACGAGCACGAGCGCCTCGATGCGATGCGCGTCCGCTTCGACGACGTGCGCGCGGGCCTCGGCACCTTCCGCGGCGCCTTCACGGGCGTGAACTTCGACGGCACCGGACTGCCCGCCTCCCGCTGGGTCGACGCGACGAGCAACCCGCTCTCGCGTCGCGCCTTCATCGCCGCGCAGCTCGACACGCTGCGCTCCGCGACGCCCAAGCTCCGCGAGGCCGCGCTCGCACGCGCGCTCGTCGCCGCCGGTGCGCTCCTCGACGTGCTGCAGTCCGTCGGTGATCCGGCGAACGCGCGCAACGACTTCTACACGAACACGATCGTGGCGCGCTCGCCGCTCGAGGCGTACGCCGCCGAACGCTACGGCATGCTCGTCCCGCCGGCGCTCGGCAAGGGCACGCCGCGCGACAAGCTCGCCTCGTTCTTCCACAGCGCCGACGGCACTGGGCTCGCCGACGAGGTCGGTCGGGCGTATCGCTCGCCGGCCACGCAGGCGACGCGTCCCACGAAGGAGCAGCTCGCCATCACCACCGATGCGCTCCTCCCGCACATCGCCGCGCAGAGCGCTGCGCTGCTCGACTTCCTCTTCCGCGGCACGCTCGACTTCGAGACCACCACCGAAGGCCCCATCGCCGTGCACGCGGACATCGGCCTCGGCGCGGGGACGCTCGACCTCTACACCGACACCGCCGATGGAACGCGCGTGCTCGTGACCACGCGGAAGGTCGCCGCTGTTCCCGAAACAGCGGAGCTCGCGCGCTTTCCAGGCGTCGACAGCAAGACGCTCTTCGTCTTCCACGGGGTCGACGCAGCCGGCGAGCCGATCGTGATCGGCGCGCGCAGGACGCCGTGAGGTCTACGACTACTTGAGCGGCGTCACCGACTCGATGGCGGCCGGGTTCAGTACGATGACGCTGCGCTGTCCGTACGCGTCGTGCCACCAGCCGACCCCGGCGATGCCCATCTCCTTGTAGAACCGCTCGTGAGATGGCGCATGGACGCCGCCGACGCGCGTGCTGAGTGACCGGCCATCCACGCTCTTCATCTCGTCGAAGCGGTTCCTGGCCTGCGGACCGCGCGTCTTCGCATCGAGCGTCTTCCACTCCTCGTAGACGGCGCGGTGCTCCGGCAGGTCGTTATCGAAGAGGACGGAGCCCGCCTTGATCCTGAGCTCGAACGGTTTGCTCGCGGCGCCGCGAAAGAAGCCGTCGGCGTCCTCGACGGTCCAGATGCCTGGATAGCCGCCGCGCGGGATCCACCCTGCGAGCATCTTGTGCGTCGTGCCGGTCGCCGCGAGCTCGGTCACGAGGGCCTCGCGCGCGCCCGCCCCTTGCACCTGATGATAGAGCGGGCCGGTCACGTGCTCCTGCGGACCCGATGCGGCGTGTAGCCGCGCTCGCAGCCTGGCGCGCTCGGTCTGGTGCTCGCGCACGACGGTGCGATCGAACGCACGAGCAGGCGCGACGGCGAGAATGACGAGAGAGACGATGAGTAGGGCGCGCATTATTTGAACGTCTTGTCTTGGTCCTGGTGCTCGAGGAAGGTGGGGTCTGGCGGGCCGTAGTTCGCGATGCCGAAGACGCGCTCGTTGGCGGTCTGCTCGAGCGCGAGCTGGAATGCACGCGGACTGCCGCTGTAGCTCGGCAGACCGACGAGCTGGTGGAGGCGCTCGCCGTGGTCGCCGATGGGCATGTCGCACCAGGTGGCGACGCAGTTGATACCGTTCACGCCGAGCGCGCCGCCCTGCTTGAGGTGGCCGTTCGCCCAGTTGGGACCGGCTGCGTGCTCGGGCCCCTCCTCGGCGAACGCGGCCGCGATGTGCTGGCGCATGTTCGCCGCTTCCTGCGGCGAGAGCTGGATCATCGCGCTCCACAGCTTGCGCCCACCGGGGCGGAGTCGATCACTCCACTGTCGGAGGCGCCAGTTGCCCGCGGGGCTGTACTGCGAGTGCAGCAGCTGTCGATCGAAGATCGCCATCGTGTGATAGGCGTCGGGAGTGCCGATGTGCATGATCTCGACGACGTCCGAACCCTTCGGCAACGCCTGCTCCATCGCGCCGAGGTGCTGGGCCTGCGGGTTGAGGTAGACCCGCTGCGTGCCGTTCGCGAGCTTGCGCTGGTAGCTCGGAATGTTCTCGCGCTTTGCAGTGTCGAGCATGTGGGTGCGCGCCTGCAAAGGGGTGCGGTCTGCGTAGCCTGGCGACGCGAACGCGAGCAGCGCGAAGAGCGCGAGGGTGCCGCGCAGGAAACGGGATGTCGTAGGGACGCTCATCACTTGGCCTCGAGGGTCTTGAGAAACTCGTTGATATGCTGGGTCATGCTGATGCCGGCCGCCCTGTCGAGGATGCCGTCGCGGCTGTGCATGCCGTGGTCGACGCCGGCAAACTCGACGAGCTTGACCTTGGGGTTCTGCTCGGCGAAGCGCCGTGCATAGTGAATGGAGACGGCGTCGTCCTCGATGCCGTGGAGGTGCAGCGTCGGCACGGTGACGCCGAGCTCGAGGTTGGTCTCGTCGTGATGCACGAGGTCCTGCATGGTCGCGAGGTACTGCAGCTCGCCCGTCATGCCGCGCTCCGCCTTCGAGCCCGGCTCCGCGTGCGCGCGCTCCGTGCGAAGCCATTGCTCGTGCGCAGCGAGGCGCGCCGTCACCTTGGCCTTGTCGGGCAAGCCGCGCTCACCGGTGAGATTCTTCCAGTACGAGTAGAGCATCTTCACGGACGGCGCGAGCAGGACGACGCCCGCGACCTTGTCGGGCCGATCCTTCGCAAGCGCGATGGCCGCCTTGCCGCCGAAGCTGTGTCCGATGAGGACGACAGGCCCTTCGTGCGCGTCGATGGCAGCGCGAGCGCGCGCGAGCTGATCGGTCATCGTATGCGCGCCCGTGCTGTGCGCCACGCCCTCGCTGTCGACGCGAACCGGACGCAGCCACGGGGCCTCGATCGAGAGGTCGGTCCCGAGCGCACCGAGCGCGTGCGTGAGCTCGTTCAGTGGAAAGTGGGTCGGCTCGCCGCCGAGGCCGTGCAGGAAGATGGCGTCGACGTGCCGTGTGACGGCGACCTGCTTGCGCGCGGTCACAGCCTTGTCCTTCGCCCCGAACAGATGCCAGCCGGCGTAGGCGGGTGTGGCACCAAAGGCAAGCGCACCGACGAGCGCAAGTTGCAGGGATCTGTTCGGTGGTTTCATGCGCAAGTCCAGCTGCAGCATCCGCGCCACGAAACCGAGTGAGCGATCGCGGATACTTGGAGAGCGGCGGATCGCCGCGCTGGAGTCAAACGACGCCAGCCATTTCCCCGGATCGGCGACAGATGTAGCCACGCGTTTGAGTCGTCGACCTTGTATCTAATGAAGGACACTCGACCTCGACGTGGCGCGGCGCTTGCTCTGTGCCATGCGCATGACGCTTCGTCGATTCCGCTTCCTACCCGTCCATCTCGCGGTCGCACTCCTCGCGCTCGCACACACCGTCGCTGCCTGGGCCGCCCCGGCGAAGATTGGCCTGTCGGACGTCGCGCAGCGCATGGGCTCGCACGTGTTCATGGCAACGGGCTCGGCGCTCCCGTCGAACTTCGTGCCGACGATGCGCAAGGCGGCCGTGGCGCGGGCGACCCGCACCAACGTCTATTACATGTCCACCTTCGCGACCGCGCAGAACTTCGCGCCAGAGGTGACGGACAAGTGGCACCCGCACCTCTTCTTCGTCTCCTCGCAGAACCGCGACGCCGCCAAGAACGGCAACGCGACGCTCCACCGTGAGTCCCTGTTCACGCTCGCCAAGGAGATCCGCGCGGGCAAGTATCCCTTCGACACCGTCATCGTTCGTGTCAGCCCGCCCGACGCGGACGGCATGGTCAGCCTCGGCTCCGCCGGTGACCTCACGCTGATGGCGGTCGAGCAGGTCAAGGCGCGCGGCGGTCAGGTCATCGCCGAGGTCAACCCGAACGTCGCCCACACCTTCGGCAACCGCATGAAGTACGACGACCTCTCCGCGGTCATCGACGGCACGAGCATGCTCTCCGAGCACAACGGTCTCGAGCCGGGCGCGGGTGAGAAGCAGATCGCGGCTCACATCGCGCGCCTCGTTCCGAACCGCGCGAGGTCCACCATCCAGGTGGGCATCGGCAACTCGCTCACGGGTGTCGGCGAGGCGCTGAAGGGCAAGCGCGGCATGCGCATCTGGAGCGAGATGGGCTCCGACTGGGTCCGTCCCCTCATGGAAGGCGACAAGCCCGTCGTGAAGGAAGCCGTCTTCAGCTTCCTCCACGGCACGAACAAGCTCTACGCGATCGGCAACAACAACCCGAACCTCCGCATGGCCTCGACGGAAGAGGTCAACGATCCGGCGACCATCGCGCAGAAGACGAGGATCCGCGCAATCAACACGGCGCTCGAGGTGGACCTCACGGGCAACGTGAACGCGGAGCGCATCGGCGACCGGCTCATCAGCTTCCCGGGTGGCCAGCCCGACTTCATGATCGGCGCATCGACCTCGAAGAACGGTCTCGCCATCCTCGCGCTCCGCTCGCGCAACAAGGACGGCGGCTCCACCATCGTGCCGAAGCTGAACAGCGACGTCGTCACCACGGCGAAGGACAACGTCGATCACGTGGTCACGGAGTGGGGAGCCACCCGCAAGCTGCGCGGCCTGAGCGACTCGGACCGCACGTACGAGATGCTGCGCGTCTCGCACCCTGCCCTGCGCGTCGGCCTGGCGAAGGACGCGCTCGACAAGGGGATCATCACGCAGGCTCGCTACGAGAAGCTCGCACGCAGCGTGTATCACTCCATCCGCATGGCGCCCGAGAGCATGCGCCGCGAGGTCGCTGACGAGGCGTTCGCCAAGCAGCTCGTCACCGAAGCCCAGCACCAGACGCTCGTCGCAGGTCTACCTGCGGTCGCCGCCCCCGCCGTCGCTGTCGCGCAGTAGCCCTCCTCCAACCAGAGAGCTCCCATGTCACGCTATCTCGCAATCGGCCTGCTCCTCGTCACCACCGTCGCCCACGCCGAGGCTCCGAAGCTCGCGTCGCTCGGCAAGTCGTACGCGGACAAGCACGGCTTCGCGGTCCGGGTCGTGAAGAGCGACCTCGGGACGCGTCAGGTCGAGCGCCACTTCGTCCCGGTCCTCGCCGCGACGCAGGAAGACTTCCTCACGACGTTCTCGCAGGGCAACGGTGCGGTCGTGTGGAAGACGAAGGCGGCCGACAAGGTGCACGGACAGCTTCATCTCGGCGCCAACGACATCGTCAGCCACGCCAACCGGCACGGGGTAAGCCCGTACTACGACGCGAGCGCTCATGAGATCGGCGGCGGCTACATCACGATGGCGCTCGAGAAGGCGCACGTCGACTCGTGGATGAGCTTCATCGACAAGTACGTGCCGGCGGGCCACACCCCGATCGACTCCCTCGGCGCGTTCACGCAGGCACAGACGGCGGCGGGCCTGCCGACGCACGGCGGCTGCGTCTGGTGGGTCGTCCATGCCGACGTCGGTGGTGGCCAGAACCTCGCGCACCTCATGGGCGTCCGTCGCGCCAAGGGTCCGGAGGTCCTCGGGCCGTGGCTCGTCCACTCCGGCAACGAGCGGGTCGGTCCCATCGGGATTCCGGTCAACAGCATCGCGGAGTTCAACGCCATGACGGACTCGCAGCTCATGGGCCCAGAGCCCGCGGGCGGCGCGGCCGAGCAGGTCAAGGAGTAGTCATGTCACGCTACGTTGCACTCGCCCTGTTCTTCGCCACGGCAGTCGCTCATGCGGAGCCGCCGAAGCTCGCCGCGCTCACCAAGACGTACGCCGACAAGCATGGCTTCGCGGTGCGCGTGGTGAAGAGCGACCTCGGTACTCGTCAGGTAGAACGCCACTTCGTCCCGGTGCTGCCGACGACGCACGACGACTTCCTCGCGACGTTCTCGAAGGGCAATGGCGCCGTCGTGTGGAAGACGAATGCCAACGACAAGGTGCACGGCATGATGTCGTTCGGTCCGGGGGACGTGGTCAGCCACGGCAATCGCCACGGGGGTAACGAGTACTACGGGGCTCACGCCATCGGCGCCGGGTACCTCACCATGGCGCTCGAGCCCCACCACATCGACGCGTGGAACGGCTTCATCGACAAGTTCACCGCGCCGGGCAGCCACCCGTACGCCGGCGCCGAGCCGGGCGTCAACAAGTTCACCGCCGCGCAGACGGCCGCTGGCCTGCCCGCTCACGGTGGCTGCATGTGGTGGGTCGTCCACGCCGACGTAGGCGGTGGCCAGAACCTCGCGCACCTCATGGGCGTCCGTCGCGCCAAGGGTCCGGAGGTCCTCGGGCCGCGGCTCGTCCACTCCGGCAACGAGCGGGTCGGTCCCATCGGGATTCCGGTCAACAGCATCGCGGAGTTCAACGCGATGACGGACTCGCAGCTCATGGGCCCAGAGCCCGCGGGCGGCGCGGCCGAGCAGGTCAAGGAGTAGTCATGTCCCGTTACACTGCAGTCGCCCTCTTCTTCGCCACCGCGATCGCCCACGCGGAGCCGCCGAAGCTCGCCGCGCTCACCAAGACGTACGCCGACAAGCATGGCTTCGCTGTGCGCGTCGTGAAGAGCGACCTCGGCACTCGTCAGGTCGAGCGCCACTTCGTCCCGGTCCTGCCGACGACGCACGAGGACTTCCTTGCCACGTTCTCGCAGGGCAATGGAGCTGTCGTGTGGAAGACCAATGCGCGCGACAAGGTCCACGGCGCCGTCTCGTTCGGCCCCGGCGACGTCATCAACCACGCCGACCGCCAGGGCAAGACCGACACGTTCGCCGCGATGCCCCACGCCATTGGCGCCGGGTACGTGACGATGGCGCTCGAGCCGAACCACATCGCGGCGTGGAAGGGCTTCATCGACACGTACACGACGCCGGGCAATCACCCGTACGCCGGCCCGGTCCCCGGGTCGCAGAAGTTCCAGGCAGCGCAGCAGGCCAAGGGCGAGCAGATGCACGGCGGCTGTATGTGGTGGGTCGTGCACGCCGACGTGGGCGGCGGTCAGAACCTCGCGCACCTCATGGGTGTCCGTCGCGCCAAGGGTCCGGAGGTCCTCTCGCCGCGGCTCGTCCACTCCGGCAACGAGCGCGTCGGTCCCATCGGCATTCCGGTCAACTCCATCGCGGAGTTCACCGCGATGACCGACGCGCAGCTCATGGGCCCCGAGCCGGCGGGCGGCGCGGCCGAGCAGGTCAAGGAGTAGCGCTCAGCGCACGCCCGCACCGGCGTGCTCTCCGCTGTAGCGCTTCTCGAGGTCTTTGAGCAGGGCGAGGTTGTGCCTGGCGTCGGCGTGGTCCGGCCTGCGCTTCAAGGTCTCCTCGAACTCGTGATGGGCCTCGTCGAAGCGGCCGAGGCGCAGGAGCTCGACACCTGAGAGATAGTGGATCTCGGGGTCCTCGGGATCGAGGTCAGCGGCCACCTTCAGCTCGTCGAGGGCGCGCTCACGGTCCTTCTTCGCGGAGAGCACGAGCGCGTAGTTATAGTGGGCCTTGGGACGCATCGGGGCGCGCTGCACAGCGCGCGACAGGTACCAGAACGCCTTCGACAGATCGCCTCTGCGGTACGCGATGCCACCAAGGTTGACCCATGCCTCGCCGAGGTAGCGATGGAACTGCTGCGCCTCCTGGAACACGGCCTCGGCCTTCACGTCCTGCCCGGACTCCTCGTACGCCGCGCCGAGCAAGAAGTACGGGCGTGGATCCTCGGGTGAGAGCTTCATCACCCGCTGGTATGCGGTGACGGCCTTGTCGGGCTCGCCCTTGCGCCGGTAGCAGTCGCCGACGAACTTCCACGCAATCGCGTTCTTCGGCTGACGACGGATCACCTCCTCGTACGCGAAGATGGCCTTGTCGAGCGCACCCGTGCGCTGGTAGGCGGACGCGAGATCGAGTCGGATGTCGATGTCGTCGGGCGACAGCTCGGCCACCTTCTCGAGCTCCGATTGCAGATCCTGCGTCTGTCCCTTGGCGGCATAAATGAGCGCGAGCGTGCGCCGCGCGGAGATGTTGTTCGGTTGCGCGGCGAGCACCTGCTCGAGCTGCGCCTTGGCGGGATCGAGATCGCCGCCCTCCCACAGCAGCTCGCCGTACGAGAGCCGCGCCTCGATGTCGTACGGCCTCGCCTCGAGCGCCTTCTGCACGAGCTCCAGCGTGCGGGCGCGGTTGCCGTCGTGGCGATAGAGCCGCACGAGCGAGATGAGCGCGTCGTAGTTGCCGGGATCGAGATCCAGCGCATATGCGATCTGTGACGCGGCCTTGTTGCGATCTCCCGCGTCGAGCAGGCACTCGCCGAAGAGGCGGTGGCCCTCCGCGAACTTCGGCGCGATGAGGTTCAGCTTCTTGAAGACGAGCAACGCCTTCTGCGGATCCTTCGGCCCGACGATGCCGAAGCACTGGTTGACGGCGCGTCCGTAGAGCGTGAACGCGTACAGGTCCTTGACCAGCGGCGCCTTGAGGCCGGCCAGCTCCTCCGGATTCGGATGCCATCCGGCCTTGTTCACGAGCGCCTGGATCTGCTCGATGAGGAGCTGCTGCAGTCCCTCGCGCTCGGCGATGCCGCTCGTGCTGGTGAGGATGCGCAGCGACGGCGCTGCCTCCGTCTTCGAGGGCGGCAGCACCTGCAGCAGATCGATCGCCACCTCGGCCTTCCAGCTGGGACGCGCGAAGCGACCGGCGACGACCCACTTCGCACCGAGCTCGTACGCTCGCTTCGCGACCGCCTGGTCGTTGCGCGTGCCGCCGGTGCCACCGACGGGGATCTTCTTGCCGTCCTCCACGGCATCGACGACGTCGAGCACGCGCGGACCGTAGACAGGCCGCAGGTTGGACAGGTGCTCGAGCTTGTCGGCCGTCGAGATCGCGAGCGCCGACGCCATCCAGTCGAGCTGCTTGACCGGCGACGAGTTGACGAACGGCAGCACGAGGAAGCCGTCGCGAGCCGACGGCGTCTCGTCTGCGTGGGCGCTCCCGTGCGTGGTGTAGGCGCTCCCGAGCAGCACCGCGCCCATGCCGAAGCCGCAGACACCGCGCGCTAATTTGACTCTCCACCGACCCGGGCCCATACCAATCCTATAGTGGCGGCGTCCGTCGGCAACGCAAGTAAACCGGAGCCGAAGCGAGCCCGTACGCGCTTCTCCTTCATCCGCTTCTTCATCTTGCTGTGCGTGTCGCTCGCGATCTTCGGCGGCGGGCTCGGCTTCTGGGGATACAAGCAGTTCGAGAAGGACCTCCCCGACCGGTGGAGCGACCTCACGGACTACAAGCCAGCCCGCGCGAGCCGCGTGTTCTCCGCCGAGGGCGAGCTCATCGGCGAGTTCTATCTGCAAAAGCGCGTCGTGCTGCCGGCGAGCAAGATCCCGAAGCACGTGATGCAGGCGTTCGTCGCCGCCGAGGACAACCGCTTCTTCGATCACCACGGCATCGATCCGATGGGCATCGCGCGCGCCGCCTTCGCCAACCTCAAGGCCGGCCGCGTCGTGCAGGGCGGCTCCACGATCACCCAGCAGGTCGCAAAGCTCATGCTCGCCGGCAACGAGCGCAACCTGTTCCGCAAGATCCGCGAGGCGATCCTCGCGCACAAGATCGAGCAGCGCCTCACCAAGGAGCAGATCCTCACGATCTACGTGAACCACATCTACCTCGGACACGCGGCGTACGGCATCCAGGTGGCGGCCGAGGTCTACTTCGCGAAGGACGCGGGCACGCTGACCATCGCCGAGTCCGCGATGCTGGCCGGTCTCCCGAAGGCGCCCACGCAGAACTCGCCGTTCACGTCGTTCAAGCGCGCCCGCGATCGCCAGCGCTACGTGCTCGGGCAGATGTTCGAGAACGAGTTCATCACGAAGGCGCAGTACGAGCAGGCGCTCGCCGAGCCCATCGCGATCGTCTCGAAGGACACGCCGCTCAACCACCTCGCGGCGCCCTACTTCGTCGAGCACGTGCGGCGCCTCGTGCAGGCGAAGTACGCCGGCAAGGAGCTCTACGATCGCGGCCTGCACATCCAGACCACGCTCGTGATGCCGCAGCAGCGCGCCGCCGAGCTCGCCGTGCGCCACGGGCTCGACGATCTCGATCGTCGCTTCGGCTTCCGCGGTCCGGTCGTGCACCTCGAAGGCGCCGACCTCGACGCCTTCGAGCAGGATCTGCCGCGTCTCTACACCTCGGCCAAGGAGGCCGTGCGAAGCGCGGCGACGGGCGCGCTGCTCCTCGGGCGTCCGTACCTCGCCGAGTACCAGCCCAAGGTCGGCAAGACCAAGGCGCTCGTGAAGCTCGGCGCGCTGCACGTCTCACTCGACGAAGACGATGCGCAGCGCATCGAGCACTGGCTGCAGAAGCGCGGCAACAAGCTCGAGCGCGGCGACCTCCTGCCCGTGCGCATCGAGAAGCAGGAGGTCACCCATGGCCAGGGCAAGCGCGCCGTCGTCGAGGAGGTCCAGCTCGCGCGCCTCGCGCAGCAGCCGGACATCCAGGCTGCGCTCGTCGCGGTCGACCCCGCCAACGGGCACCTCACCGCGATGGTCGGCGGCTACGACTACGACCTCTCGCAGTTCAACCGCGCGACGCAGGCGAGGCGTCAGGTCGGCTCGTCGATCAAGCCGTACATCTACGCCACCGCGCTCGAGCACGGCTACACCGAGGTGAGCATGGTGCCCGACGCGCCCATCTCGGTGAAGACGGCCGCGGGCTTCTGGTCGCCTCACAACTACAAGGGCGAGTACCTGGGGCCGATCACGCTGCGCACGGCGCTCCAGCACTCCGTCAACACGGTGTGCGTGCGGCTCGTGGTCGCGCTCGGCGTCGACAAGGTCATCGAGGGCATCCGCCGCTTCGGCATCACGGCGCCGATCGTGCGCCACCCGTCCATCGCGCTCGGCACGCCGGAAGTACCGCTCATCGAGCACACCTACGGCTACGCGACGTTCCCCGCGGGAGGCCTCGCCGTCACGCCGATCCTCATCACGCGCATCACCGACGCGGATGGCAACGTGGTCGAAGAAAACAAGCCTCCCGCGGTGCGGAAGCGTCGCATCCCGGCCGATACGGCCTACGTGATGGTCGACATGATGAAGAACGTGGTCGAAAAGGGCACCGGCCAGAAGGCCAAGGAGCTCGGTCGCCCCACCGGCGGCAAGACCGGCACGTCGAACGACTTCAAGGACAACTGGTTCATGGCGTACACGCGCGATCTCGTGTGCGGTGTGTGGGTCGGCCGCGACGACTTCAAGAGCATCGGCTACAACGCCACGGGCGGAACGACGGCCGCGCCCATCTGGACCGAGTTCATGAAGGCCGCGCACCCTCCCACGCCGGTACGCGACTTCGACGTGCCGCCCGACATTTACTTCGTGCGCGCCACGGCAGACCGCGGGCTGCCCGCGCGTCCCGGCACGCCGGGCTCGATCCTGGTGCCCTTCCGTCGCGGCACGCTGCCTTCGCAGTTCGCAAAGGTCGGTCCTTCAGGCATGACGTTCTCGGACGACGTCTTCTAGCGATCCGCAATCACTCGGAGAACGCGAGCGCGGCCGAGCTTGACACCCCCGGGCGCTTAGCTACTATGCCGCGGGCTGGTACCATTCGAATTACTGTTGTGAGGCGATGAAGATCTCGTCGCGGAGGAGACATGCAGCACATTGCGATGTTTTTGGAGCAGGGCGGATTCTTCATGTACGTCAACCTGGGCTCCTCGGCGATTGCCATCGCCCTCATCCTCGAGCGCACGATCTTCTTCCTGGGTAAAGGCTCGGTGAACGCAGCAGCGTTCCTCGAGCAGATCCGGAAGCTGGTCGCCGCAAACAACGTCGATCGCGCCATCAAGCTGTGCTCGGCCACCGAGGCGCCCGTCGCCAAGGTCGCCAAGGCCGGCCTGACGCGCCTGTCGAAGGGCGAGGCTGCCATCACGACGGCTATCGAAGAGACGCTCGTCGACGTTGCTCCCGAGCTGAAGAAGCGCATCCCTGCGCTCTGGTCGCTCGCGAACATCGCGACGCTCATCGGCCTCCTCGGCACCATCACGGGGCTCATCGGCGCCTTCGCCGCGGTCTCGAAGGCCGCCGCGGCCGACCGTGCGAACATCCTCTCGGGTCGCATCTCCGAGGCGATGAACAACACGTGGCTCGGCCTCGCGATCGCCGTCGTCTGCATGATCGCGCACGTCTTCCTCAACGGCGCGTCGAAGAAGCAGCAGCACGAGCTCGAGAGCTTCTCCATGAAGCTCGAGAACCTCCTCGCCGACACCGTTCACTCGAACCAGGCCGCGAAGTAGCGCCGGCTCCGGCGAGCCCAGCGGACGACTATCGATGACGCCTCAGAGGCTCCGCACCAAGCTGCGGAAGATTCGTGAAGCAGGGGAAGCCGCTGCCGAAGAGGGCGGCGAGCTCAACATCATCCCGTACCTCGATATCGTCGTGAACATCATCATGTTCATGCTCGCGACGACGGCGTTCTCCGCCGCGCTCGGCGACATCAACATCGCCCAGCCGAACGCCGGCGTCAGCGCGGGCACAGCCGACGAGGCCCCCAAGAACGATCTCAACCTCACGCTCGCCATCACCGACAAGGGTTTCATCATCGCCGCGTCGGGCGCCGTGCTGCACCAGGGATACTCGTTCGGCGCTGACGGCACGCTCAACAACACCACGGTCGAGGGTCCGACGATCCCCAAAAAGGGTCCCGGCGTGAACGACTACGACTACGATCTCCTCAACAAGAAGATGCTGGAGATCAAGGCGTCGCCCGTCGCTGCCAACGAGACGAAGCTCATCGTCAACCCGAACGAAAACATCACCTACGACGTCATCGTCGCCGCGCTCGATGCGGCGCGTGGCCAGCTCATCACCAAGCCCGACCCCGCAAACCCCGGCAAGATGCTCGAGAGCTTCCAGGGCTTCCCCGACGTGCTCTTCTCCGCCGGTGTGAACTGATGAGCAGTCCAAACGACATCCCGGACCGTCGCGCCAAGAAGCAGATCCAGCGCTTCCGCGAGCAGGTCGAGGCCGAGGTCGAAGAAGGCCACATGCAGTATCTGAACATCATGCCGATGATGGACATGATGACGATCCTGCTCGTCTTCTTGCTCAAGCAGTTCTCCGTGCAAGCCACCGCGGCGGCGACGCAGCAGGGCCTCGTGCTCCCCACGTCGTCGGTCGAGAAACAGAACCCGGTCTCCGTCAACATCACCGTCACGCAGAACGCGGTGCTCGTCGAGGGCGACGCCATCGCCGCCATCCGCGACGGCAAGCTCGACCCGTCGGTCAAGCGCGACGGCGCCAACGGCTACTACATCACCCCTCTCGTCGACACGCTGACGAAGCACGCCAACCGTCTGAAGAAGATCGGCGTCATGGGCGGTACCGCGTTCGACAACACGGCCATGATCATGGTCGACAAGGGCACGCCCTACCGGCTCCTGTCGGAAGTGCTCTACTCCGCCGGTCAGGCCGAGTTCCGCAACTACCGCCTCGTCGTCATCAAAAAATCCCAGTAGTCGGGTCCGACCGCACGTTTGTAGGGCGAGGCCGTCCTTTTCGGGTTCGGCGCCGTCGAGCTGACCGTTCGCTGCCTGCGCTCTTCGGCGAGCGTCAACGAGCGAGCCACGGCAGGTCTCCTCGTTCCTGCGCGCCTCTGGAACGCGCGTTGCCGCGCGTCCTCGACGAGACACGCCGCGGATCCGCGATCGCGCTTCCCCGGATGGAGGAGCGAAAAGAGGACGAGCACCGCACGTATCGGCTCGGGTTAGCCACCCGAGCACCTCGAGCTTCCCACGTCCCACGTTCTGCGGACTTTACAGGCGCAAGGCGCGCCTTGTATAAGCCCGGCCACCACCGACGAGCGGCCACGGCTACCGGCTCGAAGCGTTTCGTCGGCTATCCCCAAACAACGGAGGTTGTTGAGAATGGCCGCGAAAGCCTGGTCCACGTTCGGAAAGAAACTCGGAAGTCTCCTCGTCGTACTCGCCACGCTGTGTGGTGCCCGCGTCGCTCACGCCGCTGAAGCGCACGGCGAGATGGCGCTGCGGCTGCCCGACTTTCGCACGCTCTCGGTCCTCGGCACCACGGGCTGGATGCTGCTCGCGAGCGGCCTCGTCGTGTGCGTCCTCGGCATGATCTTCGGCCTCGTGATCTTCAAGCAGGTCCAGGGCCTACCGGTTCACAGGTCGATGCTCGAGGTCTCCGAGCTCATCTACGAGACCTGCAAGACGTACCTCATCACGCAGGCGAAGTTCATCATGTTCCTCGAGATCTTCATCGGGGCGATCATTGTCGTCTACTTCTACTTCCTGCAGCACCTCAGCCTCTTCGAGGTCGCCATCATCCTCGGGTTCTCGCTCATCGGCATCG
>JBDTCO010000060.1:0-35759 GCA_039923495.1 Polyangia bacterium | reverse complement strand
AGCGCCAGCGCTGTCGCTGACCGCCGCGGTGCTCCCGGGCGCGCGCCTCGTGTACCTCGATCCCGACGCGATCATGGAGGGCGAGGTGCTGTCCGAGAAGCGGCTCGCCGCGGAGCTCGGCCCGGTGCCGCCCGGCGTCGATGCGCTCGTGCTGGTCGACCCGTTCTCGGTGCAACCCGATCAGCTCGCGATGGCGCTCGACCTCGTGCTACCGCACGCCGTCAAGGTCGGCGCGCTCGCCACCGCGGGCCCGGTGCCGCGCTCGACGATGCTCTACGGTCACACCGCGCACCGACGCGGCGCGCTCGTGCTGCTCCTGCCGCACGAGGTGCGCGTGCGACCGATCGTGGCGCAGGGCTGTCGACCGGTCGGGCGCGCGCACGTCATCACGCGTCGCGATGGCCAGGCGATCCTCGAGCTCGACAACAAGCCCGCGCTCGCGGCGATGAAGGACTGCTACGCGGGACTGTCCGAGCACGATCGCGCGCTGTTCAAGCACTCGCTGTTCGTTGGTGTCGAGATGGACAGAGACGAGGTCGAGGCAAGGCCCGATCGCCTGCTCGTGCGGAACCTGCTCGGCGTCGATCCCGATCGCGAGGCCTTCGGCGTCGCGGCCGAGCTCCACGACTACGACGTCGTGCAGTTCGTGCTGCGCGACTCGCTGAGCGCCACCGAGGAGCTCACGTCGCTGCTCATGCTCGCGCGCGACGGGGGCGCCACGCCCGCGGGTGCCCTGCTCTTCTCGTGCGTCGGTCGCGGCCGGCACCTGTTCGACGAGGTCGATCACGACCCGCGGCTCTTCGGCGAGGCGTTCGAGGGCACGCCCATCGGCGGCTGCTTCTCCGATGGAGAGATCGCGCCGGTCGGCGGACGCACGTTCCTGCACGGCTACACCAGCGCCTTCGCGCTCATCGAGCGGAGGCGCTGAACGACCACGCAAGGACGCATGCGATCGTCTTACGCATTGCGTCATTCTCCTTGCCGGCGCACGAGCGGGTGTTTCATAGTGGTCTCCCACCGGTCGGAAGGAGGCTTCGTGAGTAACGAAGCGCACGACGAGATCCGCAGCAGCGTTCGCGAGTTCGTCGAGCGCGAGATCGTTCCGATCGCGGACGAGCTCGACAACGCGGAGGAGGAGATCCCGCAGCCGATCATCGCCAAGATGGCGGAGCTCGGGTACTTCGGCCTCATCTTCCCGCCGGAGTACGGCGGCATGGGCCTCGACGCGCGCGCGATGGCGATCGTCACCGAGGAGCTCTCGCGTGGCTGGCTGTCGGTCGGATCCGTGATGACCCGCATGCTCATCACCGGCTCGCTCATCATGAGCGCCGGCACGGAAGCGCAGAAGCAGAAGTACCTGCCGCTCATCGCGTCCGGCAAGCTGCTCACCGCCGCCGCCTTCACCGAGCCCGATGTCGGGTCCGACACCGCCGCGATGAAGCTGCGCGCCACGCGAGAAGGCGATCACTACGTCCTTCGCGGCGAGAAGACGTGGTGCACGTTCGCGAACCGCGCGCACGTGCTCACCGTGCTCGCGCGCACGAACCCCGAGGCCAGCCCACCGCACAAGGGCCTGTCGATCCTCCTCGTCGACAAGGAGCCGGGCGACGGCTTCCATCCGCCCGAGCTCTCCGGCAGCCCGATCCCGACCATCGGCTACAAGGGCATGAAGTCCTACTCGCTCGGCTTCGACGGCTACACCACACCCGTCGACACGCTGCTCGGCGACAAGGAGGGCCTCGGCTTTTACCAGCTCATGGCGACGTACGAGTACGCGCGCATCCAGACGGCCGCGCGCGCCGTTGGTGTCGCACAGGCGTCGCTCGAGGCCGCGAAGAAGTACGCGAAGGAGCGCGAGCAGTTCGGTAAGCCCATCGCCGAGTTCCAGATCATCCGCCACAAGATCGCGCACGCCGCGACGGAGATCGAGGCCGCGCGTCAGCTCTGCTACTACGCCTGCGCAGTGAAGGACTCCGGCAAGCGCGCCGACCTCGAGGCCGGCATGGCGAAGGCCTTCGCCGCCGACATGGCCGAGCGCGTGACGTCCGAGATGATGCAGGTCTTCGGCGGCTACGGGTACAGCCGCGAGTACCCCGCGCAGCGCTTCTGGCGCGACGCCCGCGTGTTCCGCATCTTCGAGGGCACATCGGAGATCCAGTACGAGGTCATCGCGCGCCGCGTCCTGGACGACAAGTAGTGGCCGAGCCCAGAACGTACAGGTGGGGCCGGCTGCTGTCGGACTTCGAGGTCGGGCGCACGTACGAGCACCCGTGGGAGGTCACCATCGATGGGGGCGCCATCGCGCTCCTGCAGGCGTCGTTCCTCGACGCGACGCCGATCTACTCGTCGGCAGCGTACGCGCGCGAGCTGGGCTTCCGCGATCGTCCGCTGTCGCCGCTTCTTTGCCTCAACCTCGGGCTGTCGTTCTCGGTGCACGACGTCTCGGAGCAGGCCATCGCGCACCTCGCGTACGTCGAGGTCCGGTATCCCGATGCCGGCTATCCGGGCGACACCGTGCGCGCGCGCTCGACGGTGCTCGGCGTCAAGCCCGCGTCGTCGGGCGATCGCGGCGTGGTGCACGTGCGCACCGTCCTCGAGAACGAGCACGGCCACGTGCTGTGTGCCTTCGAGCGCAAGGCGCTGGTGCGCGCGGGCTCGCTCACGGATCGGCCACCCGACACGGAGGTGACCTACCGTCCGACGCTGGCGACGCTGGCGACGGTGGCGACGTCGTCGCTCGAGCACCTGCCGCCTCCGCTGCGCCAGAGCCGCGCGTACACGCCGCGCTCGACGCTGCCAGGCCTCGCTGAGGACTTCGCCGTCGGCCAGGTGTTCGCGCACGACTCGGGCAAGACGGTCGGTGAGAGCGAGCACATGCAGCTCACGCTCTTGCTCCGCAACTCGCATCCACTCCATGTCGACGAGCTCTACTGCAAGGCGAACAGCTTCCAGAAGACGCGCGTCGTGTACGGCGGCCTCGTGCTCGCGTGGACGCTCGCGCTCACGTCACGCGACCTCACCGGCCAGGCACTGTGGGACCTCGGGCTCGTGAACGGCGCGCACCCGAACCCGACGCTCGGTGGCGACACGTTGTATGCGCTCTCCCGCGTCGAATCGGTCAAGCTCTACGGCGCGACGGCCGACGTCACGCTCCGCATCGTGGGCATCAAGAACCAGACGGGCCGAGAAGCGTGGGCCGCGCACGGGGATGCGCTGTTCGCGGCGGAGCTCGACAAGCCAGCCGACCAGAAGCTCAAGCAGAAGGTCGTCGAAGTGACGCGTACGATCCTCGTGCCGCGAGCGATGAAGTGAACGGAGAGCAGTCATGAAGGTAACCCGCATCGATCACGTCGGCGTCTGCGTTCGCGACATGGACGCCGCCATCCCGCTCTGGTTGAAGCTGCTCACGGGCCTGACCCTCGGCGCACGCGAGTACGTCCCCGCCGCACAGACGGAGGCCGCATTCCTCGACGGGAGCAAGGCGGGCTCGGCCTCGATCGAGCTCATCATGCCGGGCGAGGGCAACGCCGGCCTCGAGAAGTTCCTCGAGAAGAACAAGCACAAGGCCGGCCTCCACCACCTCGCGCTCGCCGTCGACGATCTCGCCGCAGCACTGAAGGAGCTCGAGGCCGCCGGCGTTCCGCTCATCGACACGGTGCCGCGCAAGGGCGCGCGCGGGCACCTGGTCGGATTTCTCCACCCCAAGGCCACCGACGGCGTGCTCATCGAGCTCGTTCAGGATCACTAGCCGGACCATCAGAGGATCACGATGCGCACGCTCGACCTGCACACCGTCCCGCCGCTCGGCGAGCTCCCCGAGCTCATGAAGGCCATCGTCATCCGCAAGGAGCGCGAGGGCGAACCGCTCCAGTCGATGAAGGTCGAGGAGGTGCCGCTGCCCGTCTGCGGCGACTCCGAGGTCCTCGTCCTCGTGATGGCCGCGGGCGTGAACTTCAACGGCGTGTGGGCCGGCCAGGGCAAGCCGGTCTCCGTCTTCAAGATGCACAAGGAGCCGTTCCACATCCCGGGCTCGGACGCAGCCGGCATCGTGTGGAAGGTCGGCAAGGACGTCCGTCGCTGGAAGGTCGGCGACGAGGTCGTCGTCCACTGCAACATGAGCTGCGGCCAGTGCCCCGAGTGCAACGGGCTCGACCCGATGGCCTGCTCCGAGCAGAAGATCTGGGGCTACGAGACGCCGGGCGGCAGCTTTGCGCAGTTCACGTGCGTACAGGCCCAGCAGCTCGTGCCGAAGCCGAAGAAGCTCTCGTGGACCGAGGCTGCGAGCTACGGCCTCACGTTCTTCACCGCGTACCGCATGCTCGTCGGGCAGGCGCAGGTGAAGCCGGGCGACAACGTCCTCATCTGGGGAGCCGCCGGCGGGCTCGGCATCTTCGCCATCCAGCTGTGCAAGGTGCTCGGCGCCAACCCGATCGCGGTCATCAGCTCGCCCGACAAGATCGAGCTCGTGAAGTCGCTGGGCGCGGAGATGACGCTCAACCGCAGGGAGTTCGACTTCGTGTGGCGCCCCAACGAGACGCCCGAGCGCGTCAAGGAGCGGACGGCCGGCATGCGCAAGCTCGGCGGCGCGATCCGCGAGCTCACCGGCGGCAAGGACGCGGACATCGTGTTCGAGCACGTCGGCCAGGAGACGTTTCCCACGAGCGTCTACGTCTGCAAGCGCTTCGGCAAGATCGTCATCTGCGGCGCGACGTCCGGCTTCGATCTCAGCTTCGACGTGCGGTACCTGTGGATGCGCCAGAAGTCGATCCTCGGCTCGCACTTCGCCAACGCGTACCAGGCTGAGCGCGCGAACGAGCTCGTCATCGCCGGCAAGATCCGGCCGGTGCTCGACCAGGTCTTCGACTTCGCCCGGACCGCCGAGGCGCACCAGCTGATGTTCGAGAACAAGCACAAGGGCAAGCTCGGCATCTCGATCCAGGCGCCGCTGTAGCGCTGGCGTTGACCTGAGCCGTGGCTGGCAGTAGTTTCCGCGACATGAAGTCGCTGCTGTTCCTCGTCGGCAAAGAAGTCGACATCTTCAATCCGAGAGACACCGAAGAGGTCGATGGCCTGATGGCGTCCGGGAAGATCATCGGCATCCAGGAGGGCTGGATCGTCCTCGCCAACCCGAAGTCCGGCGAGGCCGACTTCGCGGTGAACCTCGAGCACGTCGGCATGATCGCCGTGCGCGACGTTGCCCCGATGATGGAAGCGCTCCCCGGCGGCAAGCTCCACCGCCTGAGGCCGCAGCCCGACGATACGAAGTAGCTCTTTCGTACCCATAGCTCAACTGGATAGAGCAATGCTTTCCTAAAGCATAGGCTGCCTGTTCGATTCAGGCTGGGTACACCGACGACGGTCAGGGAGCGCCGTCGAGCGTCAACACCTCCGCCGATCACCACGACTCTTCCGTGGCGAGCAAAGGGGGTGGCGTGGTGGACGCGCTCGACCCGCGGCGCTGCAACACGACGGCATCGGAGCGGAACGCGACCTATTGCGGAGCGACGGGAAGATGCACCGAGGATCGCGGCACCCAGGCGTGAACGAGGTCCTTGCACGACGGTCCCGACAGCGAGTCGGCGCGCAGGATCGCGACCCACTCCGGTGCGTCGGGGAGCAGCTTCACACTGTAGCCTGTCGGGGCGGCGATCCGGCCCCACGCCGTGCCACCGACGACGGCGTGGACAGGAGCGCCGCGATCGATGGAGGCGCGCGGCGCCTCGTCGCGCGCGCATCGCATGTCGCTGTGAGTCCAGCGCGATGGCGGCGACGGCGCCCCTTCGCCCTCGGTCTCGCCCTGGGCAGCTTCGACCTCGCTCGCGCGCAACCACGCCTTCAACGACACGTTCTCGGGTCCGCTCCAGGTCACCTGCACCCAGTCGTCGCGGCGCGCGACCACGCGCATCACGAAGTCGACCGGATCGTCGAGCACCGCGGGCAGACCGGTCGAGGCGCCCGCCTTGCGACGGAACACGACGTACCTGGACTTCGGCACGACCGCCTTGGACTCGACGCGGTCGTGGTGCACATAGCTGCCCCCGTCGAGGTGATCCAGCGCGAGCGCAGCGCACGGCACCGCGAGGTGCTCGAAGGTCAGGTCCACGAGCTCGAGGCGCGCATCGACGGACGTCGGTGATGCAGCCCCTCTCAGCAGCAGCTCGGTGCCGGTGGGGAGCGTGACCATGCCGTCGAGCTCGATGCGCTTCGCGATCATCGCGTTCGTCGGTGCGGTCAGCGGCGCGGTCAGCGCGATGGGCGTCGCTACGATCACCATCGGGACGGCGTCGTAGCGCACCTTGGCCGGTCCGGCGGAGACCTGCACATCGAACGCGGCACGGCGATCCGGCACGACGTGCGCGCGAAGGGTCGCACGCTTGCCGCTCACCTCGCAGGCGCCGGCGACCGACGAGGAGAGCAACAACACGAAGGGCAGCCAGCGCAGCATCGGCCACAGGATACTCATTGCAGCGCGCGAGCGCTCTGCCCTACCGCTCGAGCGCCTCTGCCACAGCGCCGAACGCGCAGCGCTTGCTCGTCAGCGCGCACCACCGAGGCGCAGCTCGACGACACTGTCCGTGTGCGACCGCCACGCGGGTCGCTTCGTGGAGATTCACAGGTAGCATGGCGGGCATGACCCAGGCCCGCAGCAAGACCTACGTCGTCACGGGTGCCAACACCGGCATCGGCAAGGCGGCCGTGGAGCAGCTCGCCGAGGCCGGCGCGGCGCGCATCGTCATCGCGTCGCGCAGCCCGGACAAGACCGATCCCGTGCTCGCCATGCTCCGCGAAAAGGGCGTCGAGGCCGCGTTCGTCCAGCTCGAGCTCGGCGATCTCGCCAGCGTTCGCCGCGCGGCCGACGAGCTGCTCGAGAAGGACTGGACCATCGACGTGCTCATGAACAACGCGGGTATCGCCGGCGTCCAGGGCATCACGAAGGACGGCTTCGAGCTGGCCTTCGGCACGAACCACCTCGGTCACTTCCTGTGGACCGAGAAGCTGCTGCCGCTCGTGAAGCGCGCCGAGCAGGGGCGCATCGTGAACGTGTCGAGCGGCAGCCATTACCGTGCGGCGCCGTTCGACTGGGATGCGTTGCGACGCACCACGAAGAGCTACGCCGCCCTCCCCGAGTACGCCGTCTCGAAGCTCGCCAACGTCCTTCACGCGAAGTCGCTGGCGAAGCGGCTCACCGATACGAAGATCACCACGTACTCGCTGCATCCCGGTGCGGTCGCCAGTGACATCTGGCAGCGTCGCATGGGGCCGTTTGCGGTCCTGCTCAAGCCTCTGCTCATCACCGTCGAAAAAGGCGCGCGGACGCAGGTGCACTGCGCCACGGCGCCCGAGCTCGCCGCCGAGACGGGCCTCTACTACGACAAGAGCCGGCCGAAGACGCCATCGAAGCTCGCTCTCGACGAGAAGCTGCGCGACGAGCTCGAGGCGCACAGCCAGGAGTGGGTGCGACCCTTCCTCGCGTAGTACCCTCCTGGCCGTGAACATCGCCTGCCTCGGCGGAGGTCCCGCGGGCCTCTACTTCGCCATCCTGGCCAAGAAGGCCGATCCGTCGCGCCGCGTGACCGTGTACGAGCGCAACGGGGCCGACGATACGTTCGGCTTCGGCGTCGTGTTCTCCGACGCGACGCTGGACACGTTCGCGCGGGCGGACGCCGAGAGCCATGCGGCGATCGTCGCGGCGTTCTCGCACTGGGACGACATCGACGTCTTCGTTGGTGGCGAGCGCTTCACGTCGAAGGGCCACGGGTTCGCGGGGCTGTCGCGGCACCGCCTGCTCGCGATCCTGCAGGCGCGCGCGGCGGCGCTCGGCGTGGAGCTGCGCTTCGGCGAGGATGCGGATGTCTCCACCCTCTCCGCCACGCACGATCTCGTCGTGGCCGCAGACGGCGTCAACAGCGCCACGCGCGAGCGCTACGCCGGGATACTCGAGCCGAGCCTCGACGTCAGACCCAACCGCTTCGTGTGGCTCGGCTCCACGCAGCCCCTCGATGCCTTCACGTTCTACTTCGATCGCAACGACGCCGGGCTCTTCCGTGTGCACGCGTATCGCTACGAGGAGGGACACTCCACGTTCATCGTGGAGTGCACCGAGGAGACGTTCCAGCGTACGGGCCTCGATCCCGCCGATGAGGCCGGCGCCGCGCGCTACTGCGAGCAGCTGTTCGCGCACCGGCTCGGCGGTCACGCGCTGCTCACCAACCGCTCGACGTGGCGCCGCTTCCCGACGGTGCGCCTCGGCCACTGGCACGCGGGAAACGTCGTGCTCCTCGGCGACGCCGCGCACACCGCCCACTTCAGCATCGGGTCCGGGACCAAGCTCGCGATGGAGGACTCGATCGCGCTCGCGGCGTCACTCGCGTTCCGCGACTCGCTCGCCCGTTACGAGCAGACGCGCCGCCCGATCGTCGAGAGCGTGCAGCGCGCGGCCGAGGCGAGCCTGCACTGGTTCGAGGACACCGAGCGCTACTACGACAACCTCGATCCGCTCACGTTCACGTTCAGCCTGCTCACGCGGTCGCTCCGCATCGATCACGACAACCTCCGCAAGCGAGACGCCGAGCTGGTCTCGCGCGTCGAAGCCCGCTTCGGCGATGGCCCGCCGATGTTCGCGCCTCTGCAGCTCGCGGAGCTCACCCTGTCCAACCGCGTGGGCGTGTCGGCCATGTGTCAGTACATGGCCGGGGATGGCCTCGTCGGGGACTGGCACCTCGTGCACTACGGCGGGCTCGCCATCGGCGGTGCGGGCCTCGTGATGACCGAGATGACCGACGTGTGCGCAGACGGTCGCATCTCGCCCGGCTGCGCGGGGCTGTGGAACGACGCGCAGGCCGCTGCGTGGCAGCGCATCGTCGAGTTCGCGCACACGCAGAGCGATGCAAAGGTGGGCGTGCAGCTCGGCCACGCGGGTAGAAAGGGCGCGACGCGCCTCATGTGGGACGGCATGGATCGTCCGCTCACCGGCGACGCGTGGCCGCTGGTGTCGGCGTCGCCGCTGCCCTACTACCCGGAGAGCCAGGCGCCGCGCGAGCTCGACCGCGCAGGCATGGATGCGTGCATCGCCGACTTCGTGCACTCGACGAAGCTCGCGCGTCGCGTCGGCTTCGATCTCCTCGAGCTGCACATGGCGCACGGCTACCTGCTCGCCAGCTTCCTGTCACCGCTCACGAATCGTCGAACCGATTCGTATGGAGGGACCATCGCGGCCCGCATGCGCTTCCCGCTCGAGCTGCTCGATGCGGTCCGCGCCGCGTGGCCTCGCGAGCGTCCGCTGTCCGTGCGTATCTCCGCGACCGACTGGGAAGCGGGCGGCCTCAGCGGCGACGATGCCGTCGAGATCGGGCGCGCGCTCGCGGCGCACGGCTGCGACATCGTGGATGTCTCCGGTGGGCAGACCTCACCGAAGGCGCGGCCGCGATACGGCCGTCTCTATCAGACCTCGTTCGCCGAGCGCATCCGGCTCGAGGCCAAGGTCCCGACCATGACGGTCGGCGCCATCAGCACGCCCGGCGACGTCAACGCGATCCTCGCGGCCGGACGGGCCGACCTGTGCCTCCTCGCGCGCGCCCACCTCTTCGACCCGTACTTCACGAACCACGCGAAGGTCGCCCAGGGAATCGAGGCCACGTGGCCTCCGCCCTACGGCGTGCTCCGCGGCTACCGACCGCGCTGAACACCCACCTCGCCCATGGCTACTGCTGGGGGCAGGTGTTGCGAACGTCTGCGTCGAGCTGGGCCACGGCCTTGCGCGACGCGCTCGCGTAGATGTAGCCGGACAGCAGCACCGCCGCACCGAGCCCGAGCGTCACCCCTACGTCCGCGTACAGACCAGCGCGGACCTCCGGCTTGTTGGTATCCGCCGCGAAGCCCGCGATGAAGGCGCCACCGATGCCGGCCGCGCCGAACCCGGTCATGACGAGCGTCGCGAGGCGCGCCCGGTACGCTCGAACCGCGTAGAAGTTCGCGTTCGGGAACGGCGCGGTCAGCTCGACCATGTCCTTGGTGGAGGTGGCATGACCCATGTCGCGTGCAATCCGGCAGGCGGCTTCCTGGTCGCGCACGACCACCTGGGGCACGCAGCCGGAGAGCAGCGCGCACGTGGCGAGCTGGAGGCCAAGCTTCACTTCAGCACGATCGGATAGGTCACCACGAGTGGCTTGCCCTCGAACTTCGGAAACTTCACGGATGAGATGGCGCTCGCGATACAACGGTTCGTCGAGCTCTTCGGATTCTTGCCGCCATCGATCTTGCCCGGTACCTGCGCCCACAGATCAGGCTGCTCCTTGCGGGTCGGTGCGCGCACCGGCTCGGCGGTGCACGACCCGGCCGGATCTATCGTGATTTCGACAACGTAGATCCCTGGATCTCGAAACTTCTTCAGACATCCATCGACACGTCTTTGGGCCCCGTCGAGCGCACCGATGACCTGCTCCTTCGAGAGTGCGGTCTTCTCGCCTTCGCCCCCCACAGCGGCCTCTTCTTCGCCTTCGGCGGGCTTGGCCTCCTTGGGCTTCTTCTCCTTCGCCTCACCGCGCAGCGCGCCGAAGCCGACGAACTCGTCGTTCGCCGGCTTCACGGGCTCTGGCTTGTGGGCGCAGGCAGCCATCGTGGCGAAGCCGAGCACGGCGCACCATCGTTCAACGTTCATCGTGATCCTCGTGTGGTGTGACATCGGTCAGGTCCGGTCCTTCACATCGTCCGCGAACTCCACCGGCACCTGGAGCGCGCAGTCCACCAGCGCGAGCGCGGCCGGCACGTAGCGCAGCAGCGTGAGCTTCGATCCGCGCAGCGAGAGCTTGCGCGTCAGGATGGCCTTGATGGGATCGAGCCGCCGCTGGGTGACGGCCTTCCAGTCCGCGTAGTTGCCCTCGATGCAGAACGGCGCGCGTGCGGCCTCCGGCATCGTCACGAGCTTCGCCTCGCGGCAGTGACCGCCCGAGAGATCGAGCCAGAGGCCGACCGGCGCGGGTAGGCCGAGCGCCGGGGCCGCGCGCACCGCGAGCACGATCGGACCGTGTGTCCAGCCTGCCCCGGCCTTGCGATAGGCGGCGCTCCCCTCGACCTTGTCGCGAAAGGCCTGCGCCCACTCTTCGGTCGCGAACAGCATCAGTCGTCGTAGCCGATGAGCGCGTCGACGTGTGTGGTGCCGAGCTTGGCTCTGCCACCGAGGAACCCGAGCTCGATGACGAACGCCGCGCCGACCACGTTGCCGTGCAAGCGCTGGCAGAGGCGAATGGTCGCAGCCGCGGTCCCACCGGTGGCGAGCAGATCGTCGACGACCACGACGGCGCGACCGTGGACCGCGTCCTCGTGCATCTCGATTGAATCGGTGCCGTACTCGAGCGCGTAGCTCTCGCTCGCACGCTTGTACGGCAGCTTGCCCGGCTTGCGCGCCGGCACGAAGCCGATCCCGAGGCGCTCCGCGACGGGCGCGCCGAAGATGAAGCCGCGCGCCTCGATGCCGACGATCAACTCGGGGCTGCGCTGGCGCACGCGCTCGGCGAGGAGCTCGATGGTCGCGCGAAACGCCGCTCCATCACCGACGAGCGGCGTGATGTCCTTGAAGAGGATGCCGGGCTTCGGATAGTCGGGGACGTCCCGGATCCTGGACTTGATGTGCTGGAGCTCGCTGGGGTCGCGCTGTGTCACGTACGCCTCGTCGGGACGGATAACCGCGCCACATCATACAACGTCAGCGCGCCGTCATGTGGAGCCGCGACTCCATGAGGGGGATCGGGTCGACGGCGTGGGCATCCTTGCCAGTGCCCAGCCGGACCTCGAAGTGCACATGAGGTGCCGTGACGTGGCCGGTCTGCCCGGACAGGGCGAGCGTCTGGCCGCGGGTGACCGGCTGCCCCACGCTCACGAGGAGCTTCTCGTTGTGCGCGTAGGCGGTGACGAGCCCCCCTTCGTGCTCGACGAGGATCATGCGGCCGTAACCTCGTAGCGTCTCGCCGGCGTACCTCACGACACCGTCGCAGGCAGCGAGCACAGGCACGCCTTCGGGAACCACGAGATCGATGCCGAGGTGCGGTCTGCCGCCACGCGTGCCGAACCCAGAGGACACCTTGGCCTCGACGGGCCAGCCGAGCGGACCGCAGGGGGTGCTCGGAGTGTCCAGCGTCGTCACCTCGCGGAGCGTGGAGCCCCGCTCCATCGTCGTCAGGGGGCCAAGGGGCGCACAGCCCGCGAGCAGCATGAACGCGACAAGGCGCATCAGCGGCCGAGGTCGCGCGCCACGACGGCGTCGAAGCCCTCGACCTGCCACCCCGGCAGCTTCGAGAGCAGCCCATCGTGCGTGAGATCGAGCCCCAGCGGTGTCACCGCGACGTGCCCTTGTTTCACCGCCGCTCCATCGGAGCCGGGCTCGTGATCGATGTGCACGGCGGCGCCGCCGATCCAGTAGTAGCGACGGCCGCGGATGTCGTCGCGCTCCTCGACCTGCTCGCGGTACACGCGGCGTCCGAGGCGCGTCCACTGGAAGTCCTTCGGCGAGCCTGTGGCCGGCACGTTCACGTTGAGCAGCGTCCCCGCCGGCAGCCCTCGCTCGAGGACCGCGCGGGCCAGCGCGTGCGCGAAGCGAGCCGCAGGTCGGAAGCGCTCGCGATCGCGCGTCTTGCCGGGGCGGTGCTCGAGTGAGATGGCGATGGCCGGGATGTCGCGCAGCGCGGCCTCGACGGCGCCTGCGACCGTGCCCGAGTAGAAGACGTCGGAGCCGAGGTTGTAGCCGTGGTTGATGCCGGACACGACGAGGTCGGGCTTGCCCCCGACGAGCTTGTGGATGCCGAGGTACACGCAGTCGGCCGGCGTCCCATCGACCGAGAACCAGCGCTCGTCGATCTTGTCGACGCGCAACGGGTGCGACAGCGTGAACGCGTGTCCTGTCGCCGAGCGCTCGCGATCCGGCGCCACCACATACACATCGCCGAGATCGGCGAGCGTCTCCGCGAGGACCTGGATGCCGGCGGCCTCGATGCCGTCGTCGTTGGACACGAGGATGCGCGGGCGGGTCATCGGTACGAGCGTACGAGCGACCGCGGCTGCGAGCCAGATTTCGGTACGCTCTGCACATGGACATCGCGACCCTCGAGACCCCGCGCCTGCGCCTCGTGCCTCCGAGCGAGAAGCACCTCGTCGCGTACGCGGCGCTCTACGCCGACGCACGCTTCGTGAGGTCGCTCGAGCTCGAGCCGCTCGATCGCACCGCTGCGCACCGCAACCTCGCCGCGGCACTCGGGCACTGGCACCTGCGCGGCTGGGGGACGTGGCTCGTCGAGGATCGAGCGTCGGGCGCGTTGCTCGGCCGCGTCGGTATCCACGACTGGATCGACTGGCCCGAGCCCGAGCTCGGGTGGGCCATCGCACCCCCGGCATGGGGTCGTGGCTACGCCGTGGAGGCCGCACGCGCGGTACTCGCCGCGACGTGGCGCGTGCATCGTCGAGCTCGGCTCGTCAGCCTCGTGCGCCCGAGCAACGTGGCGTCGATTCGCGTGGCCGAGAAGCTCGGCGCGGTGCACGAGCGTGACCACGAGTCGGTCCATGGGGCGCCGATGCGCGTCTACGTCCACGCACTGAGCGACGATTTGACGTGAACAAGTGGGGCTGGGCTCCGCAACACGGCCACTGCGCGCAGCCGGGCGAGCGCGGCGACCCGCGCGTCTTTCCCTAACGCGGTGGTGGTGGCGCCTGCATGGTGCTCTGCAGCAGTGACCCATCCTCGGCGTACTGATGGATCTCGCGGCGCGTCGACGTACCGACGGCGACGATGCGCGTGACCGCCACCCAGCGCGCGTGCACCTTCACCCATGCGATGGTCTGTGGCACCTCGCTCGCGCGATCGGTCCATGTGCGGCCTCCGACCTTGTCCTCGTTCACGATGGTGCCGGGGTGCTTCTCCCCCGTTGGTGACCGCTCGCCCGTCACGGCAGTCCCTGCGTGCGCGACGGACACGAGAGCGAAGAGCAACACGATGCAGCTTGCCGTGGCCGCAACGAGCCTGGTGACGTCCGATGTGTACGCATGGGCGCGCAAGGCGTCAGGTCAGCGGGGCACGCGGCAGACGTGCGCGTCCACGAGCTCCGCGCGACCGGCGTGCCAGCGCTGCGTCGCCTCGCGCACGGTGCCCATCGCGACCACGTCGATACGAGGAAGCGCCACGAGCTCCTTCACGCGGCAGTCCATGACGCTGTAGGTGAGCAGCGGCTTGTCGTAGCCATCGAGGAGCGTGACCGACGTCTCCTTGGTCACGGCGTCCACGGGCTGGAGGATCCAGTCACCGCCGCAGCTGTTGCAGCACGCGGGCGCAGGTGCGCCGCCGCGGCCAACACACGCAAGCAGCGTGCAGGTCGCGTTGCCGGCGGCCAGCGTGCCGCGCGCGGAGACAGGGCGAGACAGCTCGCCGGCCAGCACGTCTGCGAGCGGTGTGGCGCTCTTCACGACGTCTGCAGCGCACGTCGGGAGCGCATCGACGAACGCGACGGCGCGAGCGACATCGTCCCCGCCGCGCGGCTCGGTGCGCGAGATCGTGAACGGTCGGGTGGTCGCACATGCAGCGAGGAGCAGACTGACGAAGAGCAACGATCGCATCCGGCGAGGGTTCACCTGTGCGCGCTGCGAGTCAATCACGAGCGCGCGTGCCGGCGGTGCTGGTCGACGGAGAACAGCGCGTGCTCGACTTCTACTGGATGGCAGCGCGTGCAGGATCCCCGGCACGTACGAGACGCACAACGCTAGTCCGGCGCGCGCGCCTGACCTCCCGCCGCGGGCGGCACGGCAGATCAAGAAACCGACGACCGCGCGCAGACACTCAGGTGGCCGCTGTGCGTCGCATGATGAGCTCGCGATCTCGCGCGGCACCCACGGGAAACAGGTAGGCACCCACGGTATCGAAGCCACGACGGTTGTAGAAGCGCTGCGCGCCGAAGTTCTCGGAGTAGACGCCGAGCCAGAGCGTGCACGGCCCCTCACGCTCCAGCCACGCGAGCGCGGCGTCGAGGAGGAGCCCTCCCCACCCGCGGTTCTGTGCCGCCGCGACGAGGTACAGCCGCTTCACCTCGCCGTGGTCGGGGCGTACGTCCTCGTGCGGCAGCGAGCATGGACCGGCGAGCGCGTGGCCCACGGCGACATCGAGATCGTATGCGAGCCAGCACGCGAGCTCGGGATTCGAGAGCAGCCGTGCGAGCTCGGAAGGTGCGTACGTCTCGTCGAGGAACGTGTGCAGATCGGCACGCGCGTACAGGTGCCCGAACGTCTCGACGAAGGTCTCACGCGACAGCGCGCTCAGGAGCACGGCATCGGCGGGCGTGGCGCGGCGGATGGTGAACATGACTCCTCGCTCCCTACGCTAACGGTCCTCTCTGCCAGCTTCGCGTGAGACATCCGCCGCCCGAATGCAGTCTGGTTCGAACGCGCCCTCGCCTTCCCCCTCGCCTTCGTCGAGGCCTGGCTACGGCACGGTGATCGTGTTGGATAGCATGGTGACCGCGGTGCCCGCGAGCGCCCTGCCGATGATCACCGCACCGGTGTTGAGCGAGATGGCGGTCCCTGCGAGGATCGTACCCTGCACCTTCGCGGTGGTGCCGATGGTCGCACCCGTGCCGACGGACCAGAAGACATTCGCCGCCTTCGCGCCGCCCGCAAGCACGACCGCGCGCATGTCCGCCACCACGAGCGTGGACGACGACGTCTGGAAGAGGAAGACGGCATCCGGGTCGCCCTTCGCATCGAGGGTCAGGTCCAACGACGTGATCGTGAAGAACGACATGCCGGAGCGGTAGAGGCCGGGGGTGAGCGTCTTGCCGCCGAGCTCGCCGTCCGCGATGAGGATGGGGCAGAGCGAGCGGGTCGCCGCGTCCGTGGCGGCGGTGTCGATGTTCGCGCGCGCTGTTCCAGCGAGGGGGTCCGGCGGGACGCGCTGGCTACCGTTCACGATGCCAGGGCCAGCCACGCCGGAGGAGGGGCCGAAGCCGACGATCGCGGTCCCGGGGCTGACGCCGATGTCGCCGTTGACGACGGTGGGGCCGCTGCTCGTGATCGTGGTCCCGGCGAACGCGCCGAAGCTGGCGCCCGCGCCGAGGACGATCGGTGCCGTGCCGCACGCCGCCAACTCCGTCGAAAACTTCCAGACGAAGGAGGCAGCGAGGTGCGTGCCCGAGGTGTCCTTCGCGGCCGTGGTGATCGTGGCCGTGTAGGTGGTGCCGACGACGAGCGGGCTCATCGGCGAGAACGTCGCGGTCTTCGTCCCGGCGTCGTAGGTGACGGTTCCACCAAGGAGGGTCGTCGTGCCCTGGACCTCGAGCTGAAAGGCGGTCATGAGCGACGTGAGGTCCATCGGGCGGTCGAACGTCGCGGTGAGCAGGCGGAAGGTCGGCACGCCCGTCGCGAGGTTGCGCGGCGTGACCGCGACGACGGTTGGCGCGAGCCCGGTCGCGAGATCGGCGTTGGCGAAATCGGCATTCGCGAAATCGGCATTCGCGAGATCGGCATTCGCGAAATCGGCGTTCGCGAGGTCCACACCAGAGAGGTCCACACCAGAGAGGTCCGCCGCGCCGAGATCGTGCTGCCGCAGATCGCTGCCGGCGAGATCAGCCGCACCGAGGTCGTTCACCCCCAGCGCTCTCGATGGCGGCGCCGATTCGCAAGCAGGAAAGGACAGAAGCGAACACATAAGGAAAGCAAGGTGCGGGGTCTTCATGGAAGGGCTCCGGCGGCGGGCGCGCACAACGCGCTCGCCGGTACGCCTACTCCGTCCAGCACGGTCCATGCCGTCGAAAAGGCGAGTGACGGCGGATCTGGTCGGGTGTGCAGTGGGGGATATTTGCCTCAGTGCGCAATATGTCTCACTTGCGCCGCCGGATCGCTGTCCCGCACCCCCACCGAACTGCAAGTGACGCCCGCAATCGTCGGGTGGCACGCCCTTCTTTGAACTTCGCCACACCTACCGTCACCTCGACACCAACCCAGAAAAACGAAAAGGGCCCGATCGCTCGGGCCCTCTTTCCTTGCCACAGTGTCCTGCAGTCGGGGCGACAGGATTCGAACCTGCGACCCCTAGTCCCCCAGACTAGTGCGCTAACCAGGCTGCGCCACGCCCCGAATCCCTGACGGTTGTTCGTCCGAAAGGGACTGAACGTGTACTACAAAGCCTCATCCTCGTCGAGGATCTTTTCTATCGCCGCGAGCGTCGCTTCGGCCTCGGCGACCTTCACGCGCATGGCGGAGACCGTGGGCGACTTCGCTGACTTGCCCGCCGATGCCTCGGCTGCGACGGTCTCGACGACGCCAACGGTGTCGCCGCCGCCACCCGGGCTCTCGAGGCGACGACGCGCGCCCTCGATCTTGTACCCCTCCTCGTACAGCAGGCGCCGGATCTCGAGGATGCGCTCGACGTCTTTACGGCGAAAGAGTCGCTGGTTGCTGCGCGACTTCTGCGGGCGGAGGCTGCGGAACTCGGACTCCCAGTAACGGATGACGTAGGGTTCGACCCCCGCCAGCTCCGCGACCTCGCCGATCTTGAAGTAGTGCTTGTCGGGTATGCGCATGGCGCGCGCGCCAAGCTAGGTGTTGAGTGCGTTCTTGAGGACCTGGCTGGGCTTGAACGTCAGCACGCGACGGGCGCTGATCGTGATCTCCTGGCCGGTCTGCGGGTTGCGGCCGACGCGCGCGTTCTTGTCGCGCACGACGAAGTTGCCGAAGCCCGAAATCTTGATCTTCTCGCCGCGCTCGAGAGTTTCCTTGATGGTGTCGAACACGGTCTCCACGATGTCTGCCGCTTCCTTCTTCGAGAAGCCGCCTACTTTTTCGTAGACGTTCTCGATGATGTCGGCCTTGGTCATCGTGCGTCGCTCATCCTGCATGCCTGCCTCCAAATGCGCCCGTATGGTTCGCAGACGTCCCGTGCAAAGTCAATCGATCCAGACAGGTAGCTTACCTCAGCCTGGCTCCCAGCTGTGCGCGTAGGGCGATCACGAGCTGCTCGTGGGCGTTTTTGACTTCCGCATCCGTGAGCGTGCGATCGGTCGCGCGATAGGTGAAAGACCACAGCATGCTCTTGTGCCCCACCGGCACGTGCGTCGGATCACGATAGTCCTCGCGCGGCGCAGCCTCGACGAGCAGCGGGATCGACAGGGCCGAGATCGCGCGCGCGATCTCGGCGGACGAGCGCTCGGTCTCGATGAGGAACGACGCATCGCGGCTCACCGCCGGGAAGCGCGGGACATCGCGCACGAGCGGCACCTTCGCGCTCGGCAGCGCGGAGAGCGAGAGCTCGAACACGAGGGCGCGCGTCTCGAGCCCGAGCGCCGCGGCCACGCGTGGGTGGAGCTCACCGAGCCACCCGACGACGGTACCGTCGTCAAGCGCGAGCGCGCCCTGCACCCCCGGGTGCAGCCATGGCTGCGACGACGCCACGACCTCGAACGTGTGCTGCAGACCGCGCGCGAGCTCATCGACGACGCCGCGCAGATCGAAGTAGTCGACGGGCTCGCCGGGCTTGAGCCAGCCGTCGCGCGTGCCGAGCCAGATCGCGGCGACGTGGCGCTGCTCGAGCGGCAGCTCGTTCGCGCTCGCCAGCGGCACGAACGTGTGACCGACCTCGAAGAGCCGCACGTCGGAGACCCCGTGCGCGACGTTCCGCGCGGCTGCACGCACGAGGCCAGTGACGAGCGACGTGCGCATCGCCGACTGCTCCTCGCGCAGCGGGTTGGCGATGCGCACGATCCGATCGCGCGGAGCCGACAGCGCGAGGGCTGCGAGATCGCGCGGCGACACGAACGCATACGTGATCGCCTCGTCGAAGCCGAGGGCGTTGAGCAGGTCGCGAGCGCGATCGGCGAGGCGGTGCTTGAGCTCCGGCGGTGCTGCACGGAGGCCAGGGATCGTGAGCGGCACCCTGTCGTAGCCCTCGAGCCGCAGGACCTCCTCGACGAGATCGATCTCGCGCGTGAGGTCGGGTCGGAACGTCGGCACCGTGACGTGCAGCGTGTCGCCATCGAGCTTCACGCCGAGGCCGATGGACGAGAGGTGCTGCGCCTGGCGCTGCGCATCGAGGACCAGGCCGGTGATGAGCCGCGTTCGCTGCGCGCGCAGCTCGAGTTGCACCGGCGCAATGGGGCGAGCAACCTCGTCGCGCGCCGCGGTGACGCGCGCGCCGAACGCTGCGAGGCGGTGCGCCGCCGAGCGGGCGACGACGGCGACCGTGTTGGGGTCGACGCCGCGCTCGAAGCGATGCGACGCCTCCGATGAAAGACCGAGCCGCTTGGCCGTCGCGCGGATCGCCGACGGTGCGAACGACGCGACCTCGAGCAGCACGCGCTTCGTCGACGCGGTGACCTCGGTGGCCTTGCCGCCCATCACGCCGGCCAGCGCGATCACGCGATCGTTGCCGTCGCAGATCAAGAGGTCCGTGGGGACGAGGTCGCGCACGACGCCATCGAGCGTCTCGAGGGTCTCGCCCGCGCGAGCGCGACGCACGATGATGGTCGCGCCCGGCAGCGTGTCGAGATCGAACGCGTGCAGCGGCTGCCCGTGCTCGAGCATGGCGAGGTTCGTCACGTCGACGACGTTGGAGATCGGGCGCACGCCGAGCGCCGCGAGCCGGAGCTGATCCGCGAGCGGACTCGGACCCACCGTGAGGCCCTCGAGCACCGTCGCGTGATAGCGCGAGCAGCCCTCGGGATCCTCGATGCGGATCGTCGGAGCGGTGCCGGCGTCGCCCTGCCCATCGACCGGCGCGTGGAACGCGACGCCCTTGCCTGCTGCGACCTCACGCGCGACGCCGACATGGCCGAGGCAGTCGGGACGGTTCGGGGTGACACCGAGCTCGAGGATCTCGTCGGGAAATCCGAGCGCGGACGCCGCGTCCGTGCCGGGTGCGAGCGCGTCCGATGGTGCGATGCAGAGGATGCCCGCGTGCGACTCGCCGAGGCCGAGCTCGTCCTCTGCGCACAGCATGCCGGGGGACTCGATGCCGCGCACGAGCTTCGGCGCAAGCTCGACCAGCGCACCACCCTCGCCCATCGGCACCTTCGCGCCCGGCCGCGCCCACAGGACCTTCCAGCCCACCTCCGGCACGTTGGGCGCGCCGCACACGACCTGCGTCACCGTGCTGCCGTCGAACACGTCGACCAGCGTGAGCTTCTGCGCATCCGGATGCGGCTTCTTCCCGCGCACCTCGGCGACGACGACGCCGGAGAACGCCCCGCGCTTCGTCACCGACTCGACCTCGATGCCGGCCGCCGTGAGGATCTCGGCCACGCGCGCACCGTCGAGCCGGGCGCCGCCGAGGAGATCTCCCAGCCACTTCAGCGAAACTCTCACGGCCACACCTTCGATTCGAACTGCGAGAGTAGCCGCTGGTCCGAGAGGTAGAGCTCCTTGATGTCGTCGATGCCGAAGCGGAGCATCGCCATGCGCTCGAGGCCGAAGCCGAACGCGAAGCCGGTGTACTTCTCGCTGTCGTAGCCGACGTGACGGAAGACCTCCGGATCGACCATGCCCGCACCGCCGATCTCGACCCAGCCCGTGTGCTTGCACGTGCGGCAGCCCTTGCCGCGGCAGAAGACGCACGAGATATCGAGCTCCGCCGAGGGCTCCGTGAACGGGAAAAACGAGGGGCGCAGCCGGATGCCCATATCGTCCCCGAGCAGTCGACGGACGAAGTGCAGCAGCACGCCCTTCAAGTCACCGAAGCTCACGCCCTCATCGACGCAGAGGCCTTCGATCTGGTGAAACATCGGCGAGTGGGTGGGGTCGTCGTCCTTGCGGAAGACGGCGCCGGGCGCGACGATCCTCACCGGCGGCTTGTTCGCGAGCATCGTGCGGATCTGCACCGGCGACGTGTGCGTGCGCAGCACGAGATCGCCAGGCTTGCCGTCGTCGCCGGCGACATAGAACGTGTCCTGCATGTCGCGAGCGGGGTGATGCTTCGGTACCGCGAGCGCCTCGAAGTTGTGGAAGTCGGTCTCGACCTCGGGACCTTCCGCGACGACGAAGCCGAGCTGCGCGAAGATCTCCTCGAGCTCGCGGCGCACGATCGTGACGGGGTGCAGGTGGCCACGACGGTGCTGACGCCCGGGCAGCGTGACGTCGATGCGACGCGCAAGATCGCGCTCGCCCGCCTCGGCAGCGATGCCGCGCAGACGCTCCTCGAAGAGCGCGTCGATGTCCTTCAGGTACGCGTTGCCGAGCTCGCCGATGGCGCGCTTCTCGGGCCCGGGCGCAGCCTTGAGCGCGTTCTTCTGCGCCACACGGATCGAGCCCTGCGGCCCGCCGAAGTCGGCGTACACCTTGCGCACGACCTGCTCGTCGGAGGCCGCAGACATGCGCGTACGGAACTCCGCGACGAGCGCGTCGAGTGCGGACCTGAGCTGTTCGGAAGAGGCGGCGTTTCCGGTCACGGTGTCACCGCAGAGAGTGAAGCAGAAAATGCGACCGTCGCAGGTGGGCGACGGTCGCCAGAAAAACTAAGCAGCCTTGGCGCGCTCGACGATCGTGGCGAAGGTCGCCGCGTCGGTGATGGCGAGGTCCGCGAGGATCTTGCGGTCGAGCGAGATGTTCGCCTTCTTCAGCGCGCCGATGAACCGCGAGTAACTGAGGCCGTGCGGACGGACTGCGGCATTGATGCGCGTGATCCAGAGGGCGCGGAAGTCACGCTTGCGAGCGCGACGGTGCCAGGTGGCGTAGCGCCACGCGTGGCGAACCGCGTCGACCATCGACTTCCAGAGCTTGCTGCGGCCGCCACGGAACCCCTTGGCGTGAGCACGGATGCGATTGCGACGACGTCGGGCCTTGAAGCCCCTTTTTGCACGAGCCATTTTACTGCTCCTTCGGGTGCGGGACCGACGCGCGGGCTGCCGTCGGATTCACTGCCCTATCCCATGTGACCGTTCTAGAACTGCTTTCCCTCGCGCGAGGAACGCGCGGTGGGGCTAGGCTCGCTCGGCCTCGCCGAGTGAGGACGAGAACGTCCTCCCCTGATGAACCTTGGGTGTGACTGTGCTGCTAGTAGCAGTACGGAAGCAGGCGCTTGACCTGAGCTTCATCGGACTTGTTGACGAGCTTGGTGCCACGGAGCTTGCGCTTGCGCTTGCTCGACTCGTGCGAGAGGAGGTGGCTCTTGTGCGCCTGCTTGTGCTTCACGCGACCGGATGCGGTCACGGTGAAGCGCTTCTTGGCGCCCGAGTGCGTCTTCATCTTGGGCATGACGATTCCTTGTGGGTCCGAACCGACGGATTCGCGTCGGGAGGCGAGTTGGTACCCGCCTTTCGACACGAAGTCAACGGTCTAGGGCTTACTGGCGGCGGGTTTTGCGTCCTGCGCAGCGGCAGCGACGGGAGGTGCAGCCGCGGGAGGTGCAGCAGCGACAGCAGGCGCCGGCGCAGCAGCGGGCACCGGCACATCGCGCTTGATCAGACCGGCCTTCGGCGCGATCACCATCAGCATGCGACGACCTTCCATGAGCGGTGCCTGCTCGATCATGGCGACGTCGTTCGTGGCCTCGAACACCTGGCGCAGCATGTCCTGACCCGTCTCCGGGTGGACGATCTCGCGACCTCGGAACACGACGACGAGACGCGCCTTGTTCCCCTCGCCGAGGAACCGGCGGATGTTCTTCACCTTGAAGTCGAAGTCGTGATCATCGGTCTTGGGGCGGAACTTCACCTCCTTGTACTCGATGGTCGACTGGTGCTTGCGCGCTTCCTTGCGCTTCTTCGCGTCCTCGTACTTGAACTTGCCGTAGTCCATGATCTTGCAGACCGGCGGCATGGCCTTGGGGCTGACCTCGACGAGGTCGAGGCCCTTCTCTTCGGCGATACGAAGTGCTTCGTGCGTCTGCAGCACGCCGAGCTGGCCGCCGTCGTCACCGATGACGCGGACCTCGGGAACGCGGATGCGCCGGTTGACGCGGTACGCGTCCGTCTGAACGGGTGCTCTATCGAATGGTCGGCTAATGGTCGTGCTCCTTGAAAGCTTTCAGGGCTCGGAGAGTAAGCATTTTCGGTGCAAGGTCAAAGGCCAAAGCTGCAACGCATAAAACGGCGGCTTCGGCTCTTCTAGAACGGCGGCTTTGCCTCCTTTAGAACGGCGGCTTCGCCTCCTTTAGAACGGCGGCTTTGCGTCCTTTAGAACGGCGGCTTCGCCTCCTTTAGAACGGAGGCTTTGCGTCCTTTAGAACGGAGGCTTCGCCTCCTCGGCGAGCCGTAGGCCGAGCGCCTCGACGGTCTCGGGGTCCATCTGCTTGCCATCGCGGCGACGGGCGGAGACGGTACCGGCCTCCACTTCTTTGTCACCGATGACGAGCATGTAGGGGACCTTCTCGACCTGTGCGCGGCGGATCTTGGCGCCCAGCTTGTCCTTCGACACGTCGAGATCGACGCGCAGCCCGTGCGCTGCCAGCTTGGCGCCGACCTCGCGCGCGAAGGCTTCCTGCTTGTCCGAGACCACGACCACGCGCGCCTGCTCGGGTGCGAGCCACAGCGGGAAGGCGCCGGCGTAGTGTTCGATGAGCAGCGCGATGAAGCGCTCGAAGCTGCCGAAGATCGCGCGGTGGATGACGACCGGCCGGTGCTTCGCGCCGTCCTCGCCGATGTAATGCAGGTCGAAGCGCTCGGGGATCTGGTAGTCGAGCTGGATCGTCGCGGTCTGCCACTTGCGACCGAGCGCGTCGGTGACGTCGAAGTCGATCTTCGGGCCGTAGAACGCGGCCTCGTGCGGCTCGATGCGGTACTCGATGCCGTTCGTCTTGAGCGCGGCCTCGAGCGACGCCTCGGCGGCCTCCCACTGCGCGAGCTCGCCGAGAAACTTCTCGGGGTTGCGCGTCGACAGCTTGATCTTGAGGCCGAGGTCGAACGCGTCGTACACGCGGCGAACGAGCCCGAGCAGCGACGTGATCTCCGCCTCGATCTGATCGGGACGAAGGAAGATGTGGGCGTCGTCCTGGCAGAACTGCCGCACGCGCGTGAGGCCGGACAGCGCGCCCGACAGCTCGTTGCGGTGCAGCACGCCCTGGTCGTGCATGCGCATCGGCAGGTCGCGGTACGAGTGCAGCCCCATGCCGAACATGATCATGTGCGACGGGCAGTTCATGGGCTTGAGGCCGTACTCGTCACCCTCGGCCTCGAGGGTGAACATGTCGTCGCGGTAGTGCTGCCAGTGACCGGAGGTCTCCCACAGCTTGCTCTTGAAGAGCATCGGCGTGCGGACCTCCTTGTAGCCACCCTCCTTCGTGAGGAGCCGGCGCATCGCGGCCTGCAGCTCGTGATAGACGGTCGCACCCTTCGGCAGCCAGAACGCCGCGCCCGGCGCGTACGGGTGGAACGCGAGCAGCCCGAGCTCCTTGCCGAGCTTGCGGTGATCGCGCTTCTCGGCCTCCTCGAGCTGCTTGAGGTACACGTCGAGATCGGCCTTCGCGAAGAAGGCCGTGCCGTAGATACGCTGCAGCTGCTTGTTCTTCGAGTCGCCGCGCCAGTACGCGCCCGCGACGGAGAGCAGCTTGAACGCCTTGATCTCCCCGGTGGTGTGGCAGTGACCGCCGCGGCACAGATCGGTGAAGCCCCCGTGCGAGTGCAGCGTGATGCGCGACCCCTCGGCAAAGGAGTTGATGAGCTCGATCTTGTACGGCTCGTTGCGCTCCTTGAAGTACGCGATGGCCTCCTCGCGCGTGACCTCCTTCTCGACGAACGGATCGTTGACCTTCACGATGCCGGCCATCACCTCCTCGAGCTTGCGCAGATCCTCCTCGGAGAACGTGTGCTCGCTGTCGAAGTCGTAGTAGAAGCCCGTCTCGATCGGCGGGCCGATGGTGAGCTTGGAGTCGGGCCAAAGGCGCTGCACGGCATCGGCCAGCACGTGCGCGGCCGAGTGTCGGAGCTTGTCGAGGGGAGCGCTGGGCGCTTGATTGTCAGCCACGGCGGAGTGGGTACCACAACGATGCGGCGCGCGAAACGCGTGATAGCGTCGTCGGATGCGCTCCCTGCTGCTCGTCGCCCTGCTCTGCGGCTGCCGGAAGCCAGCACCGCTCCCGCCTCCTGCGCGAACGGATCTCGCGATCGTCGCGCCGACGGACGTCACCACCCTCGACGGCAAGCCCGTCGCCTTTGCCACCTACCGGAAGAAGGTCACGTTCGTGGCGATGTGGGCCACCTTCTGCCACCCGTGCATGGAAGAGCTGCCGATGGTGCAGGCGCTCGCGAAGAAGCTCGCGGGTGACCCCGACGTGGCCGTCCTTGCCGTGAGCGCGGACGAGATACAGAGCGATGCGGATCGCGCGCACGTCGCCGAGGTCGCGCAGAGCCTCGGTCTCACCATCCCGGTACTGCTCGACGAGAGGGGCCTCCTGTCGGCGAGGTACGCGGTCGCGTATGGCACAAACGTGCAGCTGCCCGATGGTGGGGATCCCGACACGGACATCTCGCTCCCGACTGCCGTCATCCAGCTCACCGATGGTCGCTACTCCCGCGAGGTGGGCTTCGAGCAGGGCGTGACCCAAGACAGGTACGTCGAGAGTCACGCCGCCGCGATCGAGGCCGCGAAGAACGGTGCGCTCGCCCCGGAGCAGCCGGAGCGGGCCGACGACCAGCAGAACGCGGAGATGATCGGTCAGTCCACCAAGATGCGGATCTCCGCGATGACGCGTGCGCAGTACAGAACGGAGTGGCCCACGGTCCGCGCGCGCCTCAAGCAGCTGCTCCACCTCGACTCGGCGCAGCTCGCTGCGGCCGACGAGCAGGCCAAAAACGGTCAGCCGGTCATCATCGACACCGCCACGACTCCGCCCCGAAAACGGACGGCGAAGAAGTGATGCGCGGATGCTTGACACCACCGCGCGGCCCGGGATAAATGCCGGGCACGTCAGTTGCGCGCGTAGCTCAGTGGTAGAGCATTACCTTGACACGGTAAGGGTCGGCAGTTCAATCCTGTCCGCGCGTACTCAGGCCCTCCCGGCGTCGTCGGGAGGGCCTTTTTTACTTCAAGCGTGACGTTCCCGTCCAGCTCCCCCACCGCGTTTCACGCGGCTTTTTGGAGCTGGCGTTCTTCGCGGGCGCGACGCGATCCTCGGGCACACGCTGGTCGGTCGATGATCGTCTCTCCGGCCGGGGTGTAGCGACCCTTGCCGGGCTCGAGACCGGCAAGTCGTTCAGCCGCTGCCAGTCAGCAATCTCGACCACTTGCTCACGCGCAGCAGGGCACGCGCCCTGCTCCGTGGACACGCATGTTCTCCGCCGCGCGACGATCCCTGACCGTCCTCCTCGTCGCCCTCGTCCTCGGGCTGTGGAGCAACGCGGCGAACGCGGCGGCGTGGGCCTTCGACGTGCCAGGCCTCGGCGCGATGGCGCTGTTCGGCGACACGCCGAAAGACGCGGTCGATCACTATGTCGCCGGCGTCATCCGGCGGCAGGCCTTCCCTGGACACGAGGAGGAGCTCCGCGCGTGGGGCAAGGCGCTGGCTGCGCGGCCCGCACGCTCGCTCGAGGCCGTCGCGCACGGACGCCCGCTGTCGGGCATCCAGCTCAACCACCTGCTCGACCTCACCGGGGACGCGCACCACCTCGGCGTTCGCAAGGGGTATGCGGACGGCCTCGAGCGCGCGGGCGTCGCGACGGTGTTCTTCCCGCCCGCCGACTCGCGCGCGCTCATCGACGCGCGCCTCTCGAGCGTGCAGCACCTCATGCTGACGGGTGGTGACGACCTCCACCCGAAGCTGTACGGCGCGCCCGTCACGTACGCACATCCCGACGAGCTCAACCTCGTGCGCGATCGCTTCGAGCTGCAGCTCGTGCGCAAGGCACTCTCGAGCAAGCTGCCCATCGACGCCACGTGCCGCGGCTACCAGATGCTCGATGTCGCCGCGGGCGGCACGCTCGTGCAGGACCTCCACGAGGATCACCTCACGACGATGGAGCATGCCGGCCCCGGCTTCGCCCCCGTCCGCCATGGCGTGAGCGTCGAGCCAGGCAGCGCGCTCGCAGCCACCATCGGCATCCACGTCCGTGCCGTGCCGTCGATGCACCACGAGGCCATCGGCAAGGTCGGCAAGGGGTTCCGCGTCGTGGGCCGTGCGCCCGATGGTGTCCCGGAGGCCATCGAGGCCGACGGGGGTCGCGTGCGCGGCTACCAGTTCCACGCCGAGAAGACGCTGCGCAGCGGCTTCTCGAAGGCCATCTACGCGAACATGTTCCAGCGCGCAGCCGCGTATCGACGTGCCACGCGCTGATCGTCGTGGCGCGCCCACCTTGTAGCGCGCGTCGGCACGGCCTACCTTCTGGCCCCCCATGGCCGACACCGACAAGCCCGCAGGTTCCGACGTCGTCGCGCTGAGCCGCTTTCGCGCAGCCCTCGCGCGCTCCCGCACGACCAAGCGCGCCGACGTGATCCTCTCGGATCCCGACGCCGATCGCCTCATCCCGACGCTGCCGATCCAGGATCTCTACCTCGCGATCAAGGACGTCGGCCTCGCGGACGCCGAGGAGCTCGTCGGTGCCGCGAGCCCCGAGCAGATCCAGGGCTTCCTCGATCTCGATGGGTGGGACGGCGACTCGCTGTCCGTCGACCGCATGCGGCCGTGGATCGACACGCTCGCCACCATCGGCTACGAGAAGCTCGCCGAGATCGTCGAGCAGCTCGACGCCGAGGAGGTCGCGCTCTTCCTGCAGAAGCAGGCGAACGTCTACGACCTCAGCATGGACGACCTGCCCGAGGAGCCCGAGGGTCGCTTCTGGCCGACGCCCGACACGTTCTACGTGCTCGACATCCTGCCCTCCGGTGAAGAGGGCAAGGCCGTCGAGCGCTTCGTCGATCATCTCTATCGCGCCGATCTCGAGCTCGCACGGCGGGTCGTGATGGCCGCGAAGTGGGAGATGCCGACCGACCTCGAGGACTGGGCATATCGCTTCCGTCAGGGCCGCATGGCCGACCTCGGCTTCCCCGATGCCGACGAGGCGATGAAGATCTACAAGCCGATCGAGCCCGCAACCGTGCGACTGCGCGAGGCGGGCGAGCCGCTCGAGCCCCACGCGGGCGCCGTCGCTGTGCCGGGCACCACGATGCCGATCCTCATCGCGGACGCCATCGACGCGCGCAGCCTCCTCGGCGAGGCGCTCGGCACGCTGCAGACCGACGCAGCGATCGAGCTCAGCCACGCGCAGCTCGTCACGCTGTTCAACCGCGCGCTCGCGGCCGACCGCATCGATCCGTCCGATCTCGCCAGCGCGCGCCTCGTGCTCGACGACGTCGTCGCATACCTCGGGCTCGGGCTCGAGTACGTCAGCCGCGGTGGGGACGTCGCGCTCGCCGGTCGCGCGCTCGCCGAGATCCCGCTCGAGCGCCTGTTCCGCGTCGGCTTCTCGCTGACAGCGTCGCTCGGCAAGCTCGCGGGGACGCTGTACTCGCGCGGCCGGGTGCGCGTCGGCGAGCCGCCTGCCCTGCTGCTCGAAGGTCGTCATCGCGAGGTCGTGCTCGCGCTGCGCGGCGTGGGTCGCGGCCATCGTCCGCGCATGACGCGCGCGCTCGACACGCCGCCGGCTGCCGGCACGCGCCCCTTCCGCACGGCCGCAGACGTGCGCCTGTCCGCGTCGGCGCTGCAGTCCGCGAGCCGGGTACCCGTGTTCTTCTTCGACGATCTCGGGCTCTCGCTCGAGTCCGCCGCGGAGGCCTCCACGTCGTCGCCGGGCGTCACGTTCGGCACGCTCGCGCGCACGCTCGCGGCGCGCATCCTCATCAATCCCGAGCTGCTCGATGGCGAGGCCGCTCTGTCGCTCTCGCCGCTGCGCGCTCCGGAGGTCGGCGTGCTGCTCTCGCGCCTGCACAACGGTCAGCTCGGCATGGAAGATCAAGCGCTCGTCGGCGGTCGCATCACCGAGCGGCTCGCGCGTCGCGGGCGGAGCGCGCCCTTCGAGCTCGAGACCTGGTTCGGTGAGTGGTTCGCCGACCTCGGCCGTCGAGTCGCCGAGGTCGACGGCCTCTACGTCACCGGCTGATCCGGAATACACGCGCACATTCGCGTGTTCGGACCTCTTGCGACCCCGGCCCCTCATTCGTTAGAAACCATTCTTCGGCTCCACACCCTCCACAGAGGCGTTGATGACGACACCCATCCCCAGCGGCCGCACGATGATCCACGTCGAAGGCCTGACCAAGAGCTACGACGGCAAGAAGCCCGCCGTCGACGGCATCTCGTTCGACGTGCACGCCGGTGAGGTCCTCGGCTTTCTCGGACCGAACGGCGCCGGCAAGACCACGACCATGAAGATGCTCACGACGTTCCTCGCGCCGACCAGCGGCCGCGCGGAGATCGCGGGCTTCGACTCCTACGAGCAGAGCCTCGAGGTCCGTCGCCGCGTCGGCTACCTGCCCGAGGACACGCCGCTCTACAAGGACATGTCCGTGCTCGAGTACCTGCAGTTCGTGTGCGACGTGCGCGATGTCCCGACCTCGGCCCGCTCCCCGCGCCTGCGCCGTGCCGTCGAGCAGTGCGGGCTCGGCGATCGCCTCGGCGCGCTCATCGGCGAGCTCTCGAAGGGGTATCGCCAGCGCGTCGGGCTCGCGCAGGCCATCATCCACGAGCCCGAGGTGCTCATCCTCGACGAGCCGACCTCGGGCCTCGACCCCAACCAGATCGTCGACATCCGCCAGGTCATCAAGTCGATCGGAGAGTCGAAGACCGTCATCTTCTCGACGCACGTCATGCAGGAGGTCCAGGCCACCTGCTCGCGCGTGCTCATCATCGCCGACGGCAAGATCGCGGCCGACAGCACGCCCGACGAGCTCTCGCGCGGCGCGTCGGGCAAGACGGAGATCCTCGTCGAGGTCGGCGGCTCACGCGGTGACGCCGAGCAGCCGCGCTCGCTGATGTCGATGATCGACGGCATCGACGACATCCAGGTCCTCGGCAAGGAAGGCGGCGGCACCCGCTTCCGCGTCGTCGCGAAGTCCGGCTTCGATCCGCGCGGCGACATCGCGCGCGTGCTCTCGTCGGCCACCGACATGGACCTGCTCCAGCTCACGCCCGAGCGCACGTCGCTCGAGGACGTGTTCCGCAAGCTCACCACCGCCGGGAGCTCCGGCGATCGTCGGGGCGCCGCGCCCGAGGGCGTGAAGGAAGGCAGGCCGTCGTGAAGAACATCCTCTCCATCGCCAGGCGAGAGCTCGCCTCCTACTTCGACTCGCCGATCGCGTACCTCGTCGTGTCGGTCTACGTCATCCTCTCGGGCTCGCTGTTCTTCTCGTCGCTGTTCGTCAACGGGCAGGCCGACATGCGCGGCTTCTTCGGCGTCGCGCCGCTGCTGCTGCTCATCATGGTGCCGTTCCTCACGATGCGGCTCCTCGCCGAGGAGCGCGCGCAGGGCACGCTCGAGCTCCTCCTCACGATGCCCGTCACCGACTGGCAGGTCGTGCTCGGCAAGTTCTTCGCCGTGCTCGGCCTGCTGTGCGTCCTCATGTTGCTCACGTTCGCGTTTCCCATCAGCGTCGCGCAGGTGGGCCCGATCGACAAAGGCGCCACCATCGCTGCCTACGTCGGCATGTTCTTGCTCGCCGGCACCTACGCAGCGATCGGGGTGATGGCGTCCTCGTTCACGCGCAACCAGATCGTCGCGGCGCTCATCGCGCTGTTCGTCGGCTTCGGCTTCTACATCGTGCAGCACGTGCTCGCGCCGATGCTGCCGCCCGAGCTCGGCCGCGTCGCCACGCAGCTGTCCATCGACGGTCACTTCGAGTCCATCGCGCGCGGCGTCATCGACTCGCGTGACCTCCTTTACTTCCTCACCGTGTCGGGAGGCTGCCTGCTCATTGCGCAGACCTCGCTCGAGAGCCGGAGGTGGCGCTGATGGCCACACAGATCAACAAGACCAAGACCGCCGCGAACGCCATCACGTTCGTCGTGATGGTGCTGCTCGCCCTCGTCGCCGTGAACATCATCGGCTCGCGCATCGCACGTCGCGTCGACTTCACGCAGGACGGCCTCTACAGCCTGTCGCAGGCGTCGAAAGACCTCGTCAAGAACCTGCCCGACCGCATGACGGTCAAGGCGTTCATCTCGCAAAAGACGCTCGAGCCGAAGGACGCGCAGGTCGCTCAGTACGTGCGTGATCTCCTCGAGGAGTACGCGCGCGCCTCGAACGGCAAGTTCGTGTGGGAAGCGATCGACCCGTCGGGCGACAAGGCGCTCGAGGACGAGGCCGAGAAGCTCAAGGTCCCCAAGCTCACCCGCACCGGTGCGTCGCAGGACAAGCTCACGCTCGCATCGAGCTACCTCGGCATCGCGCTGCAGTACCAGGGCAACGTGGAGTCGGTGCCGGACATCAAGGGCGCCGAGGGCCTCGAGTTCCAGATCACGTCGCTCATCAAGATGCTGTCGGTGAAGAAGAAGAAGATCGCGTTCGCGCAGTCGGAGGGCGAGCTCCCTCTGCAGCAGGCACAGGGAGGCCACGGCGCGTCGATGTCGATCGTCGGGCAGTTCTTCGCCGACTACCAGGTGACGCCGATCGGCCTCGACAAGCCCGTGGCCGACGACGTCGACGCGCTCGTCATCGCCGGCCCGCGCACCGCGATGAGCGAGCGCGGCAAGTGGGTGGTCGACCAGTTCCTCATGAAGGGCAAGTCGGTCGCGTTCCTCGTCGACGGCATGATCGTCGAGGCAGCCAACGGCATGCAGATGCAGATGCCGGGCTCCAACCCGCCGCAGCTCGGTCGCAAGAACGATCACGGCATGGACGATCTGCTCGAGCACTACGGCTACAAGATCCACGACGACATCGTCATGGAGCCGCAGCTCAACGCGCCGGGTCCCCTGCTCGTCCGCGGCAAGCTGGTCGCCGCGAACTATCCGACGTTCGTCGTCTCCACGAACATCGACGCCACGCACCCCATCACGGATCGCATCAAGGGCATCATCTTCCCGTTCACGTCGTCGTCGGAGCAGGTCGCGGGCAAGCAGCCGGGCATGAAGGTGACGACGCTCGCGCGGAGCTCGTCGGATGCGTGGCGGCAGGCCGGCCTGTTCGTGCTCGATCCCGAGGCGCCCATCAAGCCGACGCCCGACAGGGGGCCGTTCAACTACGCGTTCGCAGCCGAGGGCAAGCTCACCTCGTTCTTCGCGGGCAGGCCGCACCCCGGTGAGAAGGGCGAGGTCATCGCACCGCCCGCGGCCAACGTGTCGGCACCGACGGGTCCCGAGACGCCGATCGACGCGACGCAGGGCACCTCGCGCATCGTCGTCGTCTCGAGCTCGGGCTTCATCTCCGACCAGTACCTGCAGATGATCAACTACGCGCCGAGCTATCGCGTCGACGTGGCGTTCGCGCTCGGGATCCTCGACTGGCTCGTGCAGGACGACACCATCGCGCAGCTGCGCCACAAGGTGATCCAGTCGCGTCCGATCAACGTGGAGAGCGCGCTGACGCCCCTCATCGTGAAGTACGGCAACGTCATCGGCGTGCCGCTGCTGTTCATCCTGTTCGGCATCGCGCGCTGGCGCCTGCGCACGTCGCGTCGTCGCTCGGCGAAGGTCTGAGGAGCTCATGGAGAAGCGCACGCTCTACGCTGCACTCGTCGTCGTCCTGCTCGGAGTCGCGTCGTTCGCCGTGCTGCGAAGCCCCGAGAAGGGTCAGCGCACCGGCACGAAGGCCCGCCCCATCCCGGTCATCAAGCCCGACGACATCACCAAGCTCGAGATCACGACGAGCAAGGACGAGAAGACCACGATCGAGCGCAACGGCGATGGCTGGCACATCGTCGCCCCGTTCTCGTCCGGCGCCGATGCACAGGCCATGAAGTCGCTCACCGAGGCCATCGGCAAGCTCACGTTCGGCGACGTCGTCACCGAGACCACCACCAAGCAGTCGGAGCTCGGCGTCCCCGACACCGGCAGCGTGCGCCTCGTCATCACGACGCCCACGACGAGCGCGAGCCTCATCCTCGGCAACCCGGTCGGTGGCTTCACGATGGTGCGCGTCGCCGGCAAGAACGAGGTCTGGCAGGCGTCGAACCTCTTCCCGTACCAGATCAACAAGCCGCCGAAGGATTGGCGCGATCACTCGATCTTCACGTTCTCACCCGGGCTCGTCGACAAGCTCACCGTCGAGAGTCCCGAAGGCAAGCTCACGCTCGACAAGACGACCGTCGACAAGAAGGTCGAGTGGAAGGTCCTCGAGTCGAGCGGCGATGCCCCGAAGGCCGGCGACGTCCTCGATCAGTCGCAGCCGGTCACCGTCGCGAACGCGCTCGCCTCCCTGCGCGCCAACGACTTCGCCGACGACAAGGATCCGAAGAGCGCCGGGCTCGAGCCGCCTGCGCTCACCGTCACCCTCGTCGAGTCGGGCAAGACGTTCGCGCTGCAGATCGGCGCGCTCGACGGCGACGACTACCTCGTGCGCAAGGTCGGCACGCCCACGATCTATCGCGTGAAGAAGTACCTGCTCGAGCACGTGGTCTATCGCCCCGTCGACTACCGCGACAAGACGCTCGTGCCCTGGAAGTCGACCGAGGTCACGAAGGTGCACATCGTCAACGGCAAGGACGTGACGACGCTCGTGAAGGTCGGCGACGCGTGGACGCTCTCGGCCGCGACGCCGCTCGATCAGGCGAAGGCAAAGACGCTCGTCACCGGCACCGAGCTCGCCGGCTCGAGCTTCCTCACCGACACGACGGTGAAGTCGGGTCTCGACAAGCCGCGTGCGACCATCACCATCGAGACCACCGTGGGAAAGGCCACCATCAAGGTGGGCGCGCTCACCAAGGACTCGGGCGACTACTACGTGCAGAAGGACGGTTCGAAGGACGTCGTCCTCGTGAAGCGCTTCGCCATCGATCGGCTGCTCAAGAAGCCCGCTGACCTCGCGCCCTCACCGCCCGGCGCACCGCACCCCGGCGCCGCACCGCACCCCGGCGGAATGCCGCCGGGCATGGGCCGAAACTAGCGGGCCTCGGGCTTACTTCGCCCGGAAGACGATCAGGCCGCGGGTCGGATCGTACGGGGAGACCGCGACGGTCACCGAGTCGCCGAGGACGACGCGGATGCGGTTACGCCGCATGTTGCCGGCGAGCTGCGCCAGCACGTTGTGTCCACCTTCGGCCACCTCGACGCGAAAGTTGCCGCCGACCATGACTTCTTTGACCACGCCCTCCATTTGAACCAGATCGCTTCGCGCCACGTAGCTGCTCCTTCATATGCCCGCGGGGGATCGCCCCGAGGTTCCAAGACACCGAGAACGGACGGGAACGTAGGCGCCGTGGCGCCAGATATCAACTGCTCATGCGCGAGGAGGCGTCGTCGTCGTCGTCGCGCGGCGAGGGCGACGACGGCGGCGTGGGCGGCGCGAGCCACGCGAGCGCGACCTCGGCGGCACGCTGCTCCGCTTCCTTTTTCGAGCGACCTTCGCCGCGCGCGCGCTCGACGTCATCGAGGAGCGCCGCGACCTCGAAGCGCTTGTCGTGCTCGGGGCCCGTGGTGCCGAGCAGCTGGTAGCGGACGGTGAGCTTGCGACGCGCTGCGCACTCCTGGAGGCGCGTCTTCCAGTCCTCGTTGGCAGCGCTGCCGGCGGACGCGAGCCGTGCCGCGAAGAGTCGAGCGACCACCTCGAGCGCCCCCGGGAACCCCACGTCGAGGTAGATGGCGCCGAGGATCGCCTCGAGCGCGTCGGCGAGGACCGACGGCTTGCCGCGACCACCCGACTGCTCCTCCCCTCGTCCGAGGAAGAGCCACTGGCCGAGATCGAGCCCTCGCGCGACCTGTGCGAGCGTCGGCTCGGACACGACCGTGGCGCGACGTCGCGAGAGGTCACCCTCGCTCGACTCCGGGGCCTGCTCCATCAGCAGGTGGCCGACCGCGAGATCGACGACGGCGTCGCCGAGAAACTCGTAGCGCTCGTTGTGCGCGCGCCCGCAGTCGGGGTTCTCGTTGAGGAACGACTTGTGCGTGAGCGCGACCTCGAGCTTGCTCGAGTCGGTGAAGTGGTGGCCGAGCTTGTCCTCGAGCAGCGTGTAGCTCACGTGGACGCCCCGCAGATGAAGCCGCCGCCGAGGACCTCGTCGCCGTCGGGGCCACCGTAGAACACCGCGGCTTGCCCCGGCGTGACCGCGCGCTCCTTGCGATCGAGGCGAATGCGCGCGACGTCACCGTCGGGCTCGATGGTGGCCGGCGACGGCGTGTGACGATGGCGGAGCTGCACGGACGCGCGCACGGGACCGGTGGGTGACGGGCCAGCCCACGACAGCGCATCGACCGAGAGCGCATCCTTGAGCAGCGCATCGGCGCCACCGAGTGTGACGTCGCCGGTCTCGTGATCGATGGCCGTGACGTAGAGCGGAGCCGACGCCGCGATGCCGAGGCCGCGGCGCTGGCCGATGGTGAAGCGATGGATGCCGTCGTGGCGACCGAGCTCTCCGCCGTCGGCCCCGCGGAGCGCACCGGTACGCACGAGCGTGCGTGCGGCCACGAAGCCTGCGTGGTTGCCGTCGGGAACGAAGCAGATCTCCTGCGACTCGGGCTTGTCCGCGTTGACGAGGCCGAGCCGGCGCGCGTGCGCCCTGACCTCCGCCTTGCGAAGGCCGCCGAGGGGAAACACGACGCGAGCGAGCGCGCTCTTCGGCATGTTGAAGAGGAAGTACGACTGGTCCTTCTCGGGATCGACCGCGCGACGCAGGCGTAGCGTGCCGTCGTGCTCGGAGATGCGAGCATAGTGGCCGGTCGCGAGGCGGTCGGCGCCGAGCGCCCTGGCAGCGTCGAGCAGCGGAGTGAACTTGATGTGCTCGTTGCA
>JBDTCO010000059.1:0-5682 GCA_039923495.1 Polyangia bacterium | reverse complement strand
GCGCCGAGCATCGCGCCGGTCATCGTGACGAGCGAAGGGATGCCGCAGTCGTTCACGCTGCAGCCGACGCCGAGCGCCTGCGTGTAGTCGAACGCGTTGGCGGCGGGGTACGCGCCGCCGTCCTTTCCCATCACCTTGCGCGAGCGCAGGCGGCTGAGCGGCGAGGCCACGGGCGTCGGATCGTACGCGAGCTGGTAGCTGCGGATCTTCGTGGCCCCGGTGAAGACGCTCACCTCGATCGTCCGGTGCTCGAGGTACGCGCAGAAGCCGGCCTTGCAGTCGGAGACGGCGTCGGGACGCTCCTCGTAGCCGAACACCACCTTGTTGCGCGGCGTGCCGTCGGCGTGGAATGCGTACTCGATCGACGCGAGCACGGGCTCGGACACCGACTCGAGCGCGCGGTCCGGGTTGGCGGTGCCGACGAGCTGCTGCCACGTGTAGTGCACGCGGTTGCCGAGCGCATCGACGGAGGCGACGAGGCCGTACTTGAACGTGCCTGCTCCGCCCTGCTCGCGCGACAGCGTGTCGATGGTGCCGGCGGGATCGGCGCCGAAGTAGCGGATGGAGCCGTCGGGCAGCTCGGCGGTCCAGTAGTCGCCGTTCGACGCCGCAGCGAACGGGTTGTGCCAGCGGTAGCGGATGAACGCGTTCTCGAAGCGCGCGCGGTACTCGAAGTACGTGGCGCCGGTGTCGTCGACGCGGACGAGTTGCTCGCTCCCGTCGGCGTAGAACGAGTCGTCGGTGGTGTACGCGGGCAGGCCGAACGCGGTGCCGCGCTCGATCGACGGCATCGCGACGCTCCAGCCCATGCCCCACGGACCGTTGCCGCTGCCCGAGCTGTACGCGAGCGACATCGACGGCGTGGCGCCGGCGAAGCCGTCCGGCACCTCGAACGGCAGCGAATAGGTCATCCCGCCGGTGGCGACGCTCACGTCCGCGTTGTCGGCGAACCCGTTCACGGAGCCGGGACCCTCGGGCAGGCTCGAGCGGTCGTCGTCGACCCCGAGCACGGCGCGCGCGGGCCGCTGGGTTGCGAGCAGACAGGTGGCCCCGAGCGCGAGGCGGGCCAGGACGAAGGAGAGACGCGTCGGACGGGTCATGCAGGCTCGCTGTTCGGACAGGATGTCAATTTGGGAAGCAGGCTGACAGAGTGGAGCGGACAAGATCGGCTCGTCGCAGAGCGGAAGACGAACAATCTCGGTCGATTGGCTTTTCGCGCAGGGGGCGTACTAGGCCACCGGAACGACCCGAGGTCAACTCGACCGCCGGCCGTGAAACCAGAGCGCGGCCGGCGGCATCGTGCGGAGGTCGCGCTACCGTCGCGGGGCGCGGACAGAGTTGAATAGCTCGTCCACCAGCACGTGCCGGATCGTGCCATGGCAAAACGCCAGTGTTCCGCAGCTGCGGGCCGAAAGCGCGCCCGTGTACAGTGCCGCCCCATGCGAATCGCTAAAGTGGTGGGTGGGGTCCTCTGCGTGCTGCTGGTGATGCTGCTGCTCGGCGGCCTCGGGTTCCTGCGGTTCGCGCGGCCGCTCGTGCGGTCGGCAGACGCCGCGACGATCGAGCGCACGCCGCAGCGCCTCGAGCGCGGCAAGTATCTCGCCGAGGTCGTCATCAACTGCATGCACTGCCACTCGGAGCACGACGACAAGCTGTTCGGCTGGCCGGCGATCCGGGGAACGTACGGTCGCGGCGGCTTCGCGTTCGACCGCAAGCTCGGGATGCCGGGCTCCGTGCAGGCGCAGAACATCACGTCCGATCCGGAGACGGGCCTCGGCGCGTGGACCGACGGCGAGATCCTCCGCGCGATGCGCGAGGGCATCGCGAAGAACGGCCGCGCGCTGTTCCCGATGATGCCGTACGAGGCGCTGCGCAAGATGAGCGACGAGGACGCGCGCTCGATCGTCGTGTACCTGCGCTCGCTGCCTCCCGCGAAGAAGGCCATCCCGGATCCGCAGCTCGACTTCCCCGTGAGCTTGCTCGTGCGCCTGGCGCCGCAGCCCGTGCTGGCGCCCGTGCCCATGCCGAACGAGTCGGATCACGTGGCGTGGGGCGAGTACCTCGTCACGCTCGCCGGCTGCGTCGACTGCCACACGAACCACGAGCGGGGCAAGGCCGTCGCGGGCATGGAGTACGGCGGCGGCTGGGTGATGACGATGCCGTGGGGTCGCATCGTGACGCCGAACATCTCGCCCGATCCGGAGACGGGCATCGGCAACACCACGCGCGAGGCGTTCATCGGCCGCTTCAAGGCCTTCGAGTCGATGACCACGCCGCCGCCTGCGCCGCCGGGGCGCAACACGATCATGCCGTGGGTCAACTACAGCCAGATGTCCGAGGCGGAGCTCGGCGCGATGTACGACTACCTCCGCACGGTCCCGCCGGTGAAGAACAAGGTCGCGAACGTGTTCCCCGACGCCGGGTAGGAAAGGTGGCCCAGCAATCCGACCTCACGCGCTACGCGGTGCGCCTCCGGTAGGTGCCGCTCGTTGCCGTGACGCAGGAGCGCGAAGTGGAAATCCTCCTTCCGGGCCGGGGCGAGGTTCTGCAGCCGAGCCAGCCGAGCGCCTCTTCGCGGTTCGCGCGCACCCAGGCCCGACGCACCAGCAGCCGTCACCGACCGTAGACCGTGATGCCCCCTAGCGCAAAGTCCGCGAACAGCAACTCGGGCAGGCAGTCCCCGTCGAGGTCGACCGCGCGCGGCGCCGCAATCCCGCCGTAGACCGTCATGGCCGGGACCTGCTCCGAGCGCACGAGCTGGGGGGTGTCCCCGGGGGTCGTCGGCAGGAACGAGCCATCGGCGAGTCGACGGATCAGCAGGGGGCGCAGGACGTCGGCTGGCGCGGCCGGCTCGAGCCAGACGAAGATGTCCTGGCGACCGTCTCCATCCCAGTCGAGCACCGTCGCGCGACGAGCCAGCCCGCCGATGTCGACGGCGACACGATTGAAGCGATCCATGCCGGGTCCCACGTTGGCCTTCTGCTCGAGGACGAGGAGAGGCGGCGTGCCCGTGCTCGACAGGACGAGGTCGACGAGGCCGTCGCCCGTCACGTCGCCGACCGCGACGCCGGATATGGCGGAGGACAGGCCCGTCGTGGAGGCGTCTTCGTACACGTCGAAGCCCCCGGCCTTCGTCTTCAACAGGAGCACCAGCCGGGACGAGCTGCCGTCTTGCCCGAGCACCGCGAGGTCGGTGCGCCCATCTTCGTTGAAGTCGCCCAGCTTGACCGTGGACGGGTTCACGAGCGCCTGCATCGAGGGGTCCTGGGGGAGAGAGACCACCGCGCTCGGGGCGTCATCGAACGAACCGTCCATTTTGCCGAGATGCACCTCGACCGTGCCACTCGCGTACGTCGCGCCCATGTCGGCGGGCATGGGCGAGTTGTTGAACGTGATCACGAGATCGGCATAGGAGTCGCCATCGACGTATCCGACCGCCAGCGCCGAGGGCCGCTGCAGGGGCGTCTTCAGCGTTTGCACGCCCCAGGTCCCGTTCGCCGCGTCCCAGTGGAGACGTCGCACTTCGCAGTCCGCGGTCGGGACGTTCACGCAATCACAGCCGGAGAACACGTCGTCGAGCCCCGGTTGCAGGATCCGCCCCGAGGTCATCACGGTCGCGCACAGCGTCGATGCGGTGATGGGGATAAAATTCTTGCCGGTCGTCCGACGGGCGAGCTGGGTTGCACCGAGCGTCATGCCGACGGCGGGGTGCAGCGCCACCACCTCGAGGTCCGCCGCGCCGGTGAAGCGTCCGATCTCGATCGTCGAGACCTCGCTCGACACCGCGCCGTCGCTCCGCGTCGCGGTCGCGACCGCGGGAAACAGGTCGGTCGGCGCCGCGCAGGCGGCGTCTCCGGCGCCACCGTCCATCTCGCCGATAGCGAGATCTTCGACGGTGGTGACGCTCAGGTCGGTACTCCCGAAGCGGTTGTAGTCGCGACACCCGGCGGCGAGCACCACGAGTGCCACACTCACCACAAGGACTGCTGCTGCTCTGGTGTGGCTCACTTTTTCCTCCATGCTGCCCACAGGCCGATGTCGACCGCCGCCACGACGCCGCCGGCCACGAGGAGGTCGATGCCCGCGCGCTCGAGGGTGCGCGTCCGCGCGATCACCGCAGGGATAACGACGGGGTAGCGATGCGACGCCACGGGCCGGATCGAAGCCGCGCTCTCGACGATCAACGCTGGGGGTTAGGCTGGGGGCGGGACGGGAGGTGGGGCCGGTCGTCGCGCCTCGGCGGCGTGGGCCTCGAGCGCAGAGATGCGCGCGGTGACTTCGGCACGCGCGGCGCCGGCCGGCGCGGCGCTCAGATTGCTCCGATAGTGAGCGATCGCCTGGTCGAGGTGCTCGAGCCGGTCGTGGCAGCGCCCGATGTTGTAGTCGAGCGCGGGGAACGGCTTCACCTTCTGCGCGCGCTCGAACTCGATGAGCGCGCCGCCGTAGTCGCCCTCGTCGTCGGGGTCGGGCCGACGCGCAGCCGCTGTCGACGCCAGCCGCGGCGCACACACGAGGAGGCCCATCGATAGCGAACGCATTTTTTTAGAATACCTCGAATGCGGCGCCAATGACCGTCGGGACGACCTGGTGTTTGGATACGATGAACGATCGCCGTTCTTGTCGCGGGGATCGACCTCGAGGGGTCGGGCGGAAGCCAGCCGCGTTCGCGTCGGAGGACGAGGGCCTCCTGCTCGACGTCACGGTCGGCTCACAGGCGCGTCGGCACGGCTCCGGTGTCGGACCAGCGCCGCGTGACATCGCCGAGGAGAGCGCTCAGGTGTGCGGGACGATCTTCCAGTTGATCTTCCAGGTCACACCGACACTGTTGCCGTAGGCCGGCGAGCAGGTCGAGGAGCGCAGGTTGCCGTCGAACATCGCTTGCGTGAGCTTGAACGGGCAAAAGCCCATGTCATCGTCGGCGCCGGCCGGCACGGCGAACCCGTCGGAGTCCCACATCTGCAGGTAGCTCGACTCGAAGAGCAGGCTCGCCTTGACGCCGCTCACGAGCTTGGCGCCCATGTAGTTCGGCGTGATCGTGTTGCTCACTGCCGGGCTGTACGTGATGCTCTGATCCGCCTGGCCGTACGACAGATCGAGCTCCATGTACGGGTCGGGCAGGCCGCCGAACGGGTCCCAGGTCGAGTCGTTGGTGGGCGGGTTCTCGTAGAGCGGGGCCTCGCCGGTGAAGACGAGGAAGTCCCACAGCGAGTTGGGATCGACTGCGCACGCGCCGTTCGAGCACACCTGGGTCGACGGGCAAGCGCCGCACGCGTTACCGGTGGTGCCGCACTGGGCGACGGTGTTGCCGAGCTCGCAGGTGTTGCCCGCGCAGCAGCCGGGGCAGGTCGACTTGCACGTGGTGCCGATGCAGGCGCCGTCCGAGCAGAGGTCGCTCGTGTCGCACTGCTTGCACGTGGCGCCGTTGATGCCACAGCTCGACGGCACCGAGGCGACGCAGGTGCCCGTGCCGTCGCAGCAGCCGGTGCAGTTGCCGGGTCCGCAGGGCATCTCGCAGACGCCGCCGGTGCAGGTCGCGCCAGTGCAAGTCGCGCAGCGGCCGCCGGAGGTGCCACAGTTCGCGTCGGCGGTGCCCGGCTGGCAGGTGTCGGTGTCGTCGCAGCAGCCGTTGCAGTTCGCGGCGCCGCAGACCACGGGCGCGACGCAGCTGTGGTCCTGGCAGCT
>JBDTCO010000058.1:0-6961 GCA_039923495.1 Polyangia bacterium | reverse complement strand
GGCCGGTTTGCGGGGTCCGAGCCAGGAGACCGACCTGCGCGCGATCACGTTGACCCTTCGGAGGGAGGGGGAGCGGATCCGCGCGAATTTTTCGCACGGCCTCTGTTTCTCTTTTTCCGACGGGCGTCTCCAGGAGCTCGTTGATCGCCACCTGCGCCCACCTTCGCCGCCTCGCCACGAGCCACGCGCTCGCGTGCGCGCTTGCGTGCTCGGTGGCCCACGCGGCGCCGATCGGCACCGTCGTGGTCGATGCCGAGCGCCCCGCGGACGAGACCGACGCGCAGCGCCGCGAGCGCGAGTCTCTACCGCTCGCGACCATCATCGACGCGCGACACGCGACCGCCGCGCAGGCGTCAGTGGCCGATCTGCTCTCGGGCGAGGTCGGCGTGCGCGTGCGATCGCGTGGCGGCCTCGGGAGCTTCACGTCCGTGTCGCTGCGCGGCTCCGAGGAGTCGGAGGTCGCCGTCTTTCTCGACGGCGTCCCGCTGAGTCGCGCGGCGTCGGGCGCGATCGATCTCTCCGAGATCCCCGCCGATGGTCTCGAGCGCATCGAGATCTATCGTGGCGCACCGCCCATCCAGCTCGGCGCCGAGGCCGTCGGTGGCGTCATCAACCTCGTGAGCCGTCGCGCGACCAAGACGTGGGCCGGCGGCGCGCAGCTCGGCGGTGGCTCGTTCGGTGCGCGCAACATCTCGATGCACGCGGGTGGCCCGGTCACACAGCCCCATCGAGTGAGCGACGCGATCGTCGCGCAGGTGTCCGCGTCGTACCGCGGGGCCGAGGGTGACTTCCCGTACTTCCAGAACGCGGGGACGTTGCTCTACCGCGGCGACGACAGCACGCGCGAGCGCAAGAACAACGACTTCGACCAAGGCAACGTCGACGTCAACCTCGACCGTCGCGGTACGCGGCCCTTCCACCTCGGCGTGCACGGCTTCATCAAGGACCAGGGCGCGCCCGGCACCGCGACGCTCGGACAGGAGACGCAGCACGCGCGACTCCAGACGGGGCGCCTCTTGCTCACCGGCCAGGCGGGCCATCATGGCCGCGTCAACGTCGACGTGCAGTCCACGCTCCTGTACGAGCGCTACCACTTCCAGAACCCACTCGGCGAGGCCGTGGGTCCATACGGCCCCGCGATCACCGATAGCGAGGCGATCACTGCAGGGCTCGGCCCGCGTCTCGCGGTACCCGTGGGTCGCATCCAGACGCTGACGTTCCTCGCCAACGGCAAGATCGAGTACCGCCGCCCCTACGATCTGCTCAAGCCCACGTCACCGCTCGATCCGGCCGTACGCGGTCTGCTCGGGCTCGCGGCCGCCGACGAGGTCACGCTGCTCGACGATCGCCTGACGATCTACGGCGGGGTGCGCTTCGACCTCCGCCGGAGCTCGCTCTTGCTCGGGAATGCGGGCGTGAAGATTCCCGGGCAGAAGCAGCTCGACACCTTCTTCTCGCCGCGCATCAACGTGAAGTACGCGGCGCACAAGCTCGTCACGCTGCGCGCGTCAGCGGGTCGCTACGTCCGCTTTCCGACGATCCTCGAGCAGTTCGGCGATGGCGCGTTCCTGCTCGGCGCACCGGCGTTGCACCCGGAGGCATCGTGGGGCGGCGACGTCGCGGTGAGCCTGCGCGGTGATCGGAAGCACCTCTCCGGCGGCCTCGAAGGCGCGTTCTTCGGACGTCGCTCGACGAACCTCATCTCGTACGTGCCCGGCGGAGCGACGGTGATGCCCATCAACGTCGGCGACGCGCGCGTGCTCGGCGTCGAGGCACGTGCCGACTGCAAGCTGTTCTCGCACGTCGACATCGCGATCTCGTACACGTACCTCGACGCGCGCGACATCACGAAGGACGTGCCGTCGAGCGGGCACCTGCTCTCCGGTCGCGCGCCACACGCCTTCGATGCGCGAGTCGGTGGCTCGCTGGGGCCGCTGCACATCGGCTACGAGCTCGACTATCTCTCGCAGGTGCCGCGCGACTCGCTCGGCCTGAACTCGCTGCCCGCGCGCGTGCTCCACGCGATCGTCGCGTCGGCCACCATCGGCCGCTTCGAGCTCGGGCTCGAGGTCCGCAACATCGCCGACACCCGCATCGTGCGCCTGCCGCTCGGCGGCAGCGCGAACGCGGGGCAGAGCGTCCCCTACCCGCTCGTCGACTTCTACAACTTCCCGCTTCCCGGACGCTCGTTCTACGCCACCGCACGCATCAACAATTAAGGAGCACCACATGACCCGCTTCACAGCACTCGCATTCCTCGCCTTGACTTCTCTCGCCACGAGCTTCGCGGTCGGCTGCGGCGGCAGCTCGAGCAAGGGCACCGATGACATGACGACGTCGTCCACCGATGGCGCGATCGCCAGCGACGGGGCCGTCGACTCGCCCGACGCCGCCTCCGGGCCGCTGTGCAAAGGCAAGCCGGGCAACTGCGTCGCCGTGGCCACGTCCATCTTCAACTCGGACTTCACCGGCTCCGGCAACCTGAACACGGTCGACACGACGACGGGCGCGGCGTCGCTCAACCTCGACACGTCGCTCGACGCCGACACGACGTTCAAGTACCAGAACGGCCAGCTCTACGTGCTTCAGCGAGACAGCGGGTCGGTCCGCATCTACGACCCGAGCACCTTCGTGGTGAAGTCCGAGACGCCCGTCGGTGACAGCGCGCATCCGAGCGCGAGCACGTACTCGCAGGGCCTCTACATCGCGGCGGACGGCAAGCTCTGGATCACCCTCGCCGGCAACCCCGCGGCCAGCTCGCTCGGCATCGTCGACACGACGGCGCCCGGTGTCATCACGTACGTCGCGCTTCCGCAGGCCACGGCAGACACCGATGGCAAGCCCGAGCCGTTCAAGCTCTACCCGTGCAACGGCAAGCTCTACGTGCTGATGCAGAGCTACTACTTCGGCAGCGACAGCGTGATCCACTACACGCCTGGTCGCATCGTCTCGGTCGATCTGACGACGAAGGCGGTCGGCACGCCGATCGTGCTCACCGGTACCAACCCCTCCGATATCACGCAGGTCGGCGCGACGTGCAGCGATGTCGTCGTCTCGACCGCGTCCGGCCTCACCACCTCGCCCGACGGCACCGGCGACCTCGAGCGCGTCGACCTTGCGGCCGGCACGAGCACGGTCCTCGCCACGGACATGCAACTCGGTGGTCGTCCGACGCTGCTCGCGAGCACGGGCTCCACGCTCTACGTCGCCGAGTACTTCGATCCGCAGCCCAACGGCACCGGCGCCGTGTACCTCTCGTCGGTGAAGATCATCGCGTTCGACGTCGCGACCAAGACGGTCGGCATCGACGTCACCGGCAAGTTCGGCAACATCAACTTCATGCAGATCGACGGAGCCAGCCTGTACTTCGGCGCGGGCATCTACTCGAACATGGAGGCAACCGGAAAGCTGCCGCGTGGTCTCTACATCACGCCCGCCAACGGGGCCGCGCTCACCGCGAGCCCCATCGACCTCGAGCTCACGCCTTCCGCGATCGCGTTCACGCAGTAGCCGGCCGACGCGTCGCACGGTTCCGGTCGCGCTGGAGTAGCGGCCGGAATCGTGCCCTGATGCGCCAGGAGATTTCAGATGCCTCGCCTCTTCTTCGCCTTCGCGCTCGTCCTGTCCGCCTCCGCGTGCACCGGTGCCGATCCGCGCCTGCTCTGCCAGGGCTCCGGCGGTCCGTGCGCCGCCGTGGGCACCACCAGCGACGACGGCACGACGGGCTCGCTCGCGACCGTCGACCTCCACGCGACCACCACCAAGCTCGACGTCGCCTCGCTCGACCCCGACACACGCATGCATGTGCACGGCGGCGAGCTCTACGTGCTGGCAGGCAACACCGGCACACTCCGCATCTACGACCCGTCGACAATGAGCGTGAAGGTCGAGCTGCCACTCGGCGACAGCACGCACCCGGCGACGACCGCGCTCGCTCGCGACTTCTGGGTCGATGACGAGCATGGCAAAATCTGGGTATCGCTCTCGGGTAACGACGCCAACGCGTCGCTCGCAATCGTCGACCGCAACCAGCCAGGCATGGTGCTGTACCTCGGCCTGCCGCAGGACCCTGCCGACAGCGACGGCAAGCCCGAGCCCGATCGCCTCTACAGCTGCAACAGCAAGCTCTACGTCACGCTCAAGAGCTCGAGCACCGACGTGACCGGCGCGCTCCGCTACGGCCAGGCACGCATCGCGATCATCGATCCCGACACGCGAACGGCCGGCGGCATCATCTTTCTCTCGGGGCAAAACATCTCCGACCTCACGCGCGTGGGCGACGACTGCAACGACGTCGTCGTCGCCGAGGCCGGGAGCCCGACCACCGCGCTCGACGGCAGCGGCACGGTCGAGCGCCTCGACCTGAGTCGCGGGTTCTCGAAGGGTGTCCTCGCGACAGACACCGTCCTCGGCGGCAGGCCCACGCTCGTCGCCACGCACGGCAGCCACGACCTCTACATCGCCGTCGACGACCGCATCGCACACCTGAACCTCAAGACCGCATCTCTCGTCGCCGATGTCGCCGCCGGGCTCGGCCCGATGACCTTCTTCCGCACCTACGGCGATCGACTGCTCGTGGGCGCGCGCGCGGGCGCTACGCAGCCGCGCGGCCTCTACAGCGCGCCCACCGACGGTAGCATGCTGACGACGCCATCCATCGACGTCGGCATGACGCCGACGTCCATCACGCTTCCCTAGTGTCATCGTTGCGCCCACGCTGGACTCGCGCGGCGGTCGTCCGCCTCGCGCTGCTGCTCGGGCTCGGGGTCGCGATCGTCCTCGCGGGCGCGTCTCTCGTCGGTGTGGAGCACGTCTCGCTGCTCCGCGCGCTGCGCGATCCGGGCTCCGACGACGCGACGATCCTGTTTCGCGCCCGCCTGCCGCGCGTGCTGCTCGCCGCGTTGATCGGCGCTGCCCTCGCACCATCGGGCGTCGCGTTCCAGGCGCTGCTCGGCAACCCACTCGCCGATCCATACGTCCTCGGCGTCTCGGGTGGCGCAGCGGCGGCGGGCACGGCAGCGCTCGTGCTGTTCGGTGCGGGCGGGCTCTCGTCGGCGCTCGTGCTGCCGATGTCGGCGTTCGCGGGTGCGCTCGGCGCGGTGGCGCTCGTGCTCGTGTTCGGCCGCGTGCGCGGCGTCCTCGTCCCGACGGTGGCGCTGCTCGCGGGCGTCGTGCTCAACGCGCTGATGAGCGCGATCATCGTCGGCATCCGCGTCGTCGCTCGGCCTTCTGCGGCGCACGAGGCGCTCTATTGGCTGAGCGGCAGCATCCAGCCCGCGCAGCCCATCGCGCTCCTCGCGCTCGCGATCTACGTCGTCGTGAGCCTCGTGGTGCTCCAGCGCAACGCCGTGGCGATGAACGCGCTCACCATCGGTGGCGAGGCCGCGGAGGCCCTCGGCGTCGACGTCGCTCGCACGCGCCGCACGATCTTCCTGTGCGCGTCGCTCCTCACGGGCGGGGCGGTGGCGCTCGCCGGGCCCATCGGCTTCGTCGGGATCGTCGTGCCGCACACGCTGCGCCTCCTCGTCGGCTCCGATCATCGCGCACTGCTCGTGGCCTCCGCACTTGGCGGCGCGGTATTCCTCGTCTTCGCCGACACGCTCACGCGCATGTCGTTCCTCGTCATCGGCGTCGAGCCGACCGTCGGCGTGCTCACCGCGCTCATCGGCGCGCCCTTCTTCCTCGTGCTGTTGCGCCAGCGCGGCCTCGGCGGCGCATCGCTGTGAAGTGGCTCGCCGCCATCGCGCTGCTGTCGGCCTGTCACCGCGCGCCGAAGCTGGGCACGCGCACGGTCACGGACGGCCTCGGCCGCAGCATCACCGTGGCGCACGTGCAGCGCGTGATCTCGCTCGCGCCATCTTCGACCGAGATCATCTACGCGCTCGGCGCGGGCGACCGCGTCGTCGGGGTGGACCGCTACAGCGACTGGCCCGAGGCCGCGCGCAAGGTCACTCAGGTCGGCACCGACATGGAGCCCAGCCTCGAGCGAATGGTCACGCTCCACCCCGACCTCGTGCTCGTTGCGACGACCGCGAACGCGCAGCGCGCTGTCGACAACATGGCGGCTGTGGGCCTCTCCGTGTACGTGAGCCGGACCGACTCGCTCGAGCAGATCTTCACCGACATCGAGGGCATCGGCCGCGCGCTCGAGCGCACCGACGCCGCGACCGCGCTCGTCGCGGCGCTGCGTGCGCGCGTCGCGAAGGTACCCGTGCGAGCGCCGCCGATCCCCTGCGCGATCGTCGTGTGGCCAGCGCCGCTCGTCGTGGCGGGGCGCGGCAACCACGTCGACGATCTGCTGCGCGTCGCGGGCTGCCGCAACGTCGTCGACGACGGCTCGCAGCCCTTCCCCACGTACTCCACGGAGCGGCTCGTGAAGAAGGCACCGGAGGTCGTCTTCGTCGGCACACACGCCACGGGCGCACCCTCGCTCGATCCACTCCTCGCGCTCGACTCGATCCCCGCCGTGAAGAACCACCGCGTCCACACCATCGATGGCGATCTCCTCTTCCGGCCCGGTCCGCGCGTCGTCGAGGGCATCGAGGCGCTCGCGAGGCTGCTTCCATGATCGAGCTCGACGACGTCGCGTTCGCGTGGAGCTCACACGTACTGTTTCAGGGCGTGAGCCTGCGCATCGAGCCGCGCGCGCTATGCGGCGTGCTCGGGCCGAACGGCTCCGGCAAGTCGACGCTGCTGCGCATCGTGCTCGGGCTGCTCGCGCCGACACGCGGGGTCGTCCGCATCGATGGCGCCGACGTGCGCACGCTGTCTCGCCGCGACGTGGCCCGCGCGATCGCAGCGATGCTGCAGGACGAGCCCACGCTGTTCCCGATGACGGTCACCGAGTGCGTGCTGCTCGGCCGCGTCGCTCGCCTGCCGCCGCACGGCTTCGAGTCGAGGGAGGATCTTCTCGCCGCCGAGCGCGCGCTCGACGAGGCCGGCGTCCGCGCACTCGCCGGGC
>JBDTCO010000057.1:0-12215 GCA_039923495.1 Polyangia bacterium | reverse complement strand
CCGGCGTGCTCGAGGAGCTCGTCAATCATCAGATGGAGCGCAACGCGCCGGCGTTCGACCGCTGCGTTGCAGAGGCGAAGCGTCGCAACCCGTCGCTGCACGGGCAGGTGACGCTCGCGATGACGATCACCGCGAAGAAGCCGAGCGCCATCGTGAGTGCCGTCGTCGACGGCGCCAGCGTCGACTCCGCGCTGTCCACCTGCCTCGTCACGTCGGCGCGCACGCTGCGCGTGTCGCTGCCGGATCTTTCGTTCCCGTGGAGCGTGTCGCTCGGCAACGCCGCGACGACGGGCGGCGCGCGCGCCGCGCTGCCGTGACGTTCACGCGGTGAAGCGGCCCGAGCGGACGAGCTCGAGCAGCAGCTCGCGGAAGCGCGTGACCTTCGCAGGGAGGCGCTTCCGCGACGGCATCACGAGGTAGAAGTAGCCCTGTGAGAGTCGCCAGGAGCCGAGCACGGGGACGAGCTCGCCCGACTCCACGCAAGGCGCGGCGAGGAACGAGGGCAACCAGCCGATGCCCGCGCCGCCGCGCAGGACGTCACGGATGAACGTGAGATCGTCTGCGCGGATGCGCGGCGTGGCCTTCGAGATCGCGCGGGACTTGATGGTCGGGGCGAAGCCAACCCAGTCGTGGGTCTCGTCGTCGACGTCGCGTGGGCTGCCGCGGCGCGCGACGTAGCCGGGCGAGGCGTAGAGCGAGCCGCTCGTGCTCCCGAGACGGCGCGCGATGAGCGACGGGCCACCCACCATCGCGCCAGCCGTCGCGCGGATCGCGAGGTCGAAGCCCTCGCGCAGGAGATCGACGCGTCGTCCGGTGAGGTTCATGTCGACGCGCACCTGGGGCCAGCGCAGCGTATAGCGCGCGACCACCTCGGCGAGCGGACCCCCGAGATCGACGGGCGCGCTGATGCGCAGCTCGCCCGATGGCTCCTCCGTTCGCTCGGGTAAAGTGCCCACCGCCTCGCGCAGCGCAGCGAACAGCGGCGCCGCGCGCTCGAACAGCGCGACGCCCGCGGTCGTCAGCGCGACGGCGCGCGTCGTGCGGTGGAACAGCTCGGTGTCGAGGATCTTCTCGAGGCGGGAGACGGCGCGGCTGACGCGCGACTTGGTCTGCCCGAGTGACGTGGCGGCGGCAGTGAAGCTGCCCGTCTCGGCCACGGCCAGAAAATAGGGCAGCCATTCGATTGTTGCATTCATGCGACAGTGTAACTTGTCGGGCTCAAGCTACACGTGCAACGCGACAATAACGATGATCTCGGTTCACGCCGCGATGGAACAGGCCTCTTTGCTCCTACTGTGGTGACGCGGTGACGAGGTGGTGACACTCCGCTCGCATCATGGGCACGTGGATGCCCGACCGCTCTCCTTCTACGCCAAGGCCGTGAGGCCATCTCTTGCGCCGGATGTCTTCGATCCGGTGCCGTCGCGGCTCGCGTGGCTCGCGCTGCATGTCGTCGTCATCGTCGCGGGGACCCTCGCGCTCGTGCACCACGTCGGCGGGCCGTGGGCGCGTCTCCTGTGGTCGCTGCTCATCGGCTCGAGCTTCGCGGGCTGTGCGTTCGTCGGGCACGAGACGCTGCATGGTGCCGTCGTGCGCAACCGGGTCGTGCGGCACCTCGTCGGCTGGCTATGCTTCCTGCCGTTCTCGCTCTCGCCGCGGCTGTGGGTTGCCTGGCACAACAAGACGCACCACGGCAACACGATGCGCGACGGCGTCGATCCCGACGCGTTCCCCACGCTCGCCACGTACAAGGTGTCGTGGACGGCGCGGCTCGCAGACAAGCTCGTCTTCGGTCGGCACCGCCCGCTCGGCTTCCTCACGCTGCTGTTCGGGTTCACGGGGCAGTCGACCCAGATGCTGCTCGTGTGGTCGCGCCAGACGGACGCGCTCACGCCGGCGGAGCGTCGCTGGACGATGGTCGAGGCGGCGCTGCAGTGGGGCACGTGGGCGGCGGTTGCATGGCTCGTGGGGCTGTCGACGTTCGTCTTCTGCTTCCTCATCCCGCTGTACATCGGGAACCTGGTCGTCATCTCGTACATCCTCACCAACCACAACCTCAGCCCGCTCACCGACGTGAACGATCCGCTGCTCAACTCGCTGTCGGTGGAGGTGCCGAGCTTCGTGAACCGGTATCACCTGCACTTCGGCCTGCACGTCGAGCACCACCTGTTCCCGTCGATGAGCTCGGCGCGTGCGCCCGAGGTGCGCGCGGTTCTCAAGGAGAAGTTCCCCGACCGCTACCAGTCGCTGCCCTTCATGACCGCGATGTGGAAGCTGATGACGACGCCGCGCATCTACGGCACGCCGACCAAGCTCGTCGATCCGCAGAGCGGCTACGAGGCCGACGTCATCCTGCCGACGCCAGCGATCGAAGCACCGCCGTTCGCCGCCTAGAGGGCGCCTGGCGCCTTCGTCGACGTGTGGAGCTCGCCGTCGTCAATAGCCTCGATTGACAGGAGTTCCGGTTGGGGGAACTGTGACACCCATGCCGGGGAGCAGCGACGAGCCCGTGCTAGTCGTCGGGCTGGAGAGCGGCATCTACGCCATCCGCCTCGGCCACGTACGGGAGATCATGCGACCGCTGTCCACCGAGGTCGTCGCGGGTGCGCCGTCGTTCGTGCTCGGCGTGACGCGGGTGCGCGGTGAGCCGGCGCCGGTCGTCGATCTCGCGCGCTTCATCGCCGATGGGCCCGCCCTCCCGCGGCCCGATGGTCGGTGGATCCGCGTGGATCTGCGCGGCCGATCACTGGTGCTCTCCGTCGACTCGGTGCGCGGCGTGCGACACCTGGCCGCCGAGGTGCTGAGCGCGCTGCCGAGCCTGCTCGCCGGTGCCGAGCGCAACGCCGTCGAAAAGCTCGCCCTCCTCGATGAGGAGCTCGTGCGCGTCCTCGACTCGGGGCTGCGCATGCCGGACGACGTGTGGAGCGCGCTCGAGGGCATGGCGTCGTGAACCCGACGGATCTCATCTCCGTGCAGCGCCTCCGTCAGCTCGTGGCGCGAGGGCTCGGGCTCGAGCTCGACATCGTCCTTCACGATGAGCTGCAGCGGATCCTCGACGAGCGCGTGAAGAAGAAGCGCATCGGAGACCGCACGCTGTACCTCGACAGCCTGCTCGAAGATCGCGAGGAGCTGCGCGTGCTCGCGAGCCTCCTCACGACGGGTGAGACCTACTTCTTCCGCAACCACGGGCAGCTCGACGCGTTCAGCGAGGCCTCCGTGCCTGCGCGCATGCGAGCACGCAGCGAGGAGCGCACGCTGCGCATCCTGTCGGCAGGCAGCTCCTCGGGAGAAGAGGCGTACACGCTCGCGATGTTGCTCACGATGCACGCGCCGATCGCGGGCTGGAACGTGGAGATCGTCGGCTTCGACGTGAACCCGACCGCCATCGCGAAGGCGCGTCGCGCGCGCTACTCCAAGTGGGCGCTGCGCGAGACGCCCGAGCACGTCCTTCTGCGCTTCTTCGAGAAGCAGGGCGACGAGTACGAGGTCATCCCCGAGATCCGCCGGATGGTGCGCTTCGAGGAGAGCAACCTGCTGCACGAGGACTCGGAGCTCTGGCAGCACGGTCGCTGGGACGTCGTCTTCTGTCGCAACGTGATGATGTACTTCTCGCCCGAGACGATGAAGTCGCTCGTCGAGCGGTTCGCGAAGGCGCTCGTCACCGACGGCTACTTCTTCCTCGGCCACGCGGAGACGCTGCGTGGCGTATCGCACTCGTTCCACCTGCACCACTCGCACGAGGCGTTCTACTACCAGCGTGCGAGCGAGCCGGGTCGTGACCTCTCGCCCGCGTTCGATGGACAGACGTGGGTGAACGTCATCGCCAAGGCCTCGGGCCGGATCGCCGACATCACCGCACCGAAGTTCGCGACGCCGCTGCCCGTCCCACAGCCGCCGCCCGGCCTCGACGTCGCCATCGAGCTCCTGCGCGAGGAGCGCTACGCCGAGGCCATGCTGCACCTGCAGGCGATGAGCGAGGCGGCGCGGCGCGAGCCCGCGGCCGCGCTCATCGAGGCGGTGCTGCTCACGAACCGCGGCGATCTGGATGGTGCCGAGGCGGTGTGCCGTCGGCTCCTCGAGCTCGACGAGCTCGACGCCGAGGCGCACTACCTCATCGCGTTCGGCTGCAACCAGCGCGGTGATCACAAGGGCGCCATCGATCACGGGCGCACGGCGGCGTACCTCGATCCCACGTTCGCGATGCCGCGTCTGCAGCTGGGCCTGCTCGCCAAGCGTAGCGGTGATCTCGACGCGGCGCGGCGCGAGCTCGACAAGGCGCTCACGCTGCTCGACGAGGAGAGCGAGACGCGCGTGCTCCTGTTCGGCGGGGGCTTCTCGCGCGAAGGCCTCGTGCGGTTGTGCGTCGCCGAGCGTCAGTCGCTGCGCGAGGTCGGCTCGTGAGCGAGCGGACTCTCGCCGTGGCAGCGCGCGTCGCCGAGCTGCGCGCCGCCTTCGACCGAGGCTTCGAAGGCGCGCCTTCCGCCGGTCGCGAGCGGCTCACCGATCTCTTGCTCATCGGCGTGGGCGGCGTGCCGTACGCGCTGCGCGTCCACGAGACCATCGCGCTGGCCGGGGATCGCAAGATCGTGCGCGTGCCCAGCCCGATGCCCGGGCTGCTCGGGCTCTGTGGCTTTCGCGGCGACTCGGTCCCGGTCTTTTCTATCGCGGCGCTGCTCGGACACGCGCCGGGCTCTACGGCATGGCTCGCGATGTGTGGCCCGCGCACCGCGCCCATCGGGCTCGCGTTCGACGCGCTCGAGGGCTACGCGTCCGCCTCCGCATCGCAGGTCCACCCGCTCGCGGAGCGAAGCTGTCCGCATCTCTCATCGACCGTGACGCTCGAAGGCAGCGAACGCGCCATCGTCGACCTGCCTTCCCTCATTGCACTCATCGAGCGTCGCGAGATCGAGCTCGCACGCGCTTCCCAGGAGCCCTGACGCATGTGGACGTTCGGAAAAAGGATCTTCGCAGGCTTCGCCCTCTCGTGGGCGCTCCTGCTCGTCGTCGGCGCGGTGTCGTACAGCCGCATCAACGTCCTCGCGAGCACGGCCGTCGCGGTCGACCACAGCCACAAGGTGCTCGAGCACCTCGCGGCGTACATGGGCGCGCTGCGTGACGCGGAGACCGGTCAGCGCGGCTTCGTCATCACCGGGGAAGAGAACTACCTCGAGCCCTACAACGCGGCCATCGTGGCGGTCCCACGCATCCAGAGCGAGCTGCACGAGCTCGTCGCCGACAACCCGACCCAGCTCGCGCGTGTCGCCGATGCAGATCGCCTCGCTTCCTCGAAGCTCGCCGAGCTGAAGCGTACCATCGAGAGGCGTCGCACTGCCGGGTTAGAGGAGACGAGGAAGGAGATCACCATCGGTGCCGGCAAGGCGTTGATGGACGACTTTCGCGTCGCTCTGTCGGCGATGGACCACGCGGAGCGCGAGACGCTCGCCCAGCGTGCCCAGGACGTGGCCGAGGCCTCGAGCTCGTCGCGCGTCACCATCATCGTCGGCACCATCGTCGCGCTCCTCGCTGTCGTCATCATCGCGGTGTGGCTCACGGGCACGCTCACGACCCGCATCGGCACGGCCGTGCAGCACCTGCAGAGCTCGTCGGCGGAGCTGCAGGCCGCGGCCGCGCAACAGGCCTCGGGCGCGCGCGAGAGCTCGACCGCGATGAACGAGATCACGACCACAATCAACGAGCTGCTCGCGACCTCTCGACAGATCGCCGAGAGCGCCGCACGCGTGGCACAGGTCGCCGCCGAGACGTCGACCGCATCGAAGGCCGGCGATACCACCGCGCAGCGCGCGCACGAATCGGTGGGCAGCATCCGCCGGCAGGTCGATCAGATCGTCACCCACATGCTGGACCTCGGGAAGAAGTCGCAGCAGATCGGGAGCATCCTCGAGATCATCAACGAGCTCTCCGAGCAGACGAACATCCTGGCCATCAACGCGACCATCGAGGCCGCGGGCGCGGGCGAGGCTGGCAAGCGCTTCTCGGTCGTCGCCGAGGAGATCCGCAAGCTCGCCGATCGCGTCGGCGGTTCCACCAAGGAGATCCGCGTCCTCATCGAGGAGATCCGCGCCGCGGTGAACACCACCGTCATGGCCACCGAGTCGGGCTCGAAGGCCGTCGACCTGGGCGCGCGCCAGTTCGGCGAGGTCACGGTGTCGCTGCAGCAGATCAACGCGCTCATCGTCACGACGGCCGAGTCCGCACGCGAGATCCAGCTCAGCACGAAGCAGCAGTCCACGGCGGTCGAGCAGGTCAACCTCGCGGTCTCGAACGTCGCGAAGGCCACGCGTGAGAACGAGACCTCGGCGTCCGAGACGGTGCTCACGGCGACGCAGATCTCCACGCAGTCGCGCGACCTCAACCGCCTGGTCCGGTCCGACGCCTCGTAAGCTTCGATGGCGAAGGACCCATACCGTTACTTCCGCATCGAGGCCCGTGAGCTGATCGACGGCCTCTCCCGAGGCGCGCTCGAGCTGGAGCGCGTCGGCGGCGGCGCGGAGCCCGTGACACAGATCCTTCGGCTCGCGCACACGCTCAAGGGCGCGGCGCGCGTCGTGAAGCAGCCGATCATCGCGGACCTCTCGCACTCCACGGAGACCCTGCTTGAGCCGTACCGTGACGGTCGTCCGATCGACAAGCCGCACATCGACGAGTTGCTTCGCTTCGTCGATCGGATGACGACGCAGCTCGCGGCGCTGGCCGCGCCCTTCGAGGAGGATGCACCCGTCGCGCCGCCGATGAGCGTGCCGGTCCCCGCACCGAGGCCGGCGGTCGTGGCGAAGCCGGTCTTCGTGCCCGCGCCGATGCTCGAGAGCCTGCGCGTGGACGTCGAGGAGGTCGACGGCCTGCTCGACGTGCTCGGCGAGACGCAGGTCAGCATCAGCGGCCTCCGCAAGGCCTCTCTCGCAGCGGAGCAGGCACGGCAGCTCGCGAAGACGCTGGTCGAGCAGCTCGCGCAGGGTGGCGTGGTGCGCGCGCGCGCGACCGCCGAGGTGCTGCGGTCGCAGCTCGCCAGGCACGAGCGTGAGCTGCAGCAACAGCTCGCGCAGCTCGGCGCCGAGGTCACGCAGGCGCGCGAGGCCGCCGGGCGCCTGCGCCTCCTGCCGGTCTCCAGCATCGGCACCGCGCTCGAGCGCGCGGTGCGAGACGCGACGGGGGCGCTGGGCAGGAAGGCGAGCTTCACGCTGGTCGGTGGCGACGTGCGGCTCGATGCCCACGTGCTCACGGGCGTGCGCGATGCGCTGCTGCACGTGGTGCGCAATGCGGTCACGCACGGCGTCGAATCGCCCATCGAGCGGCGCGCCATCGGCAAGGACGAGTCCGGCTCGATCCGCGTCGAGGTGCAACGGCACGGCACGTGGCTCGTGTTCTCGTGTCGCGACGATGGGCGCGGCATCGACGTCGCCGCCGTGCGGCGTGTGGCCGTGGAGCGCGGCAAGCTCGACGCCCAGCAGGCGGCGCGCCTCGACGAGACGTCCGCCGCGACGCTGCTGCTCTCCGGCGGCCTCAGCACGGCCGGGCAGGTGGACGAGCTGTCGGGCCGCGGCGTGGGCCTCGATACGGTCAGCTCGATCGCGCGCAGCATGAAGGGTGAAGTGTTCCTGCGCAGCGAGCGCGGCAAGGGCGCGACGCTCGAGCTGCGCGTGCCGGTGTCGCTCGCGTCCGTCACGGCGCTCGTCGTGCGCGTGGGCGAGAGCCAGGTCGCGGTGCCGCTCGATGCCGTGCGCCGCACGGTCCGCGTGGCCGACGCCGAGCTCGCGCAGACCGGCGAGCAGCGGTCGCTCGTGTTCGATGGTGCCGCCATCCCCTTCTCGTGGCTGGCGCGCCTGCTCGACCAGCCCGAGCCGGCGCCGCAGCGCACGTGGTCGGCGATCGTCGTCGGTGCTGCCGATGGCCTCGCTGCCCTCGCCGTCGATCGGCTGTACGGGACCGCCGAGGTGATGCTCAAGGCGCCGCCGAGGCTCGCCGCCGTCGATGCGATCGTCGCTGGCTCGGCGCTCGACGAGCACGGCAACCCGCGGCTCGTGCTCGATCCCGACGCGCTCGTCCGGGCGGCGCGCAGCCAGCGCACGCAGGCGCGCACCATCGAAGCGGCGCGCGCACCGCTGCTCGTCATCGACGACTCGCTGACGACGCGCATGCTGGAGCAAGCCATCCTGGAGTCCGCGGGCTACGAGGTCGACGTCGCTGCGTCGGCCGAAGAGGGTCTGCAGCGCGCGCACGCCCGGCGCTACGGACTCATCCTTTGCGATGTGGAGATGCCGGGTATGGATGGCTTCAGCTTCCTCGAGATGAAGCGCGCCGACCCCGCGCTGCGCGACATCCCGGCGATCCTCGTGAGCTCGCGCGACGCCGAGCAGGACAAGCAGCGCGGCCTCGATGCGGGCGCGCGGGCCTACGTGGTGAAAGGCGAGTTCGACCAGGGCAAGCTGCTCACGACCATCCGCAAGCTGCTCGGAGGTGGCGCGTGACCAAGCTGATTCGCGTGCTCGTGGTCGAGGACTCGCTGACGGTGCGGGCGCGCATCGTCGAGGTGCTGCGCGCCGATCCGACCATCATCGTCGTCGGCGAGTGCGGCGATGGGCGCGACGCCATCGAGCAGTGCAGGCTCTTGCGACCGGACGTGGTCACGCTCGACATGATGCTGCCGATCATGACGGGCGTCGCCGTGACCGAGTACATCATGGCGTACTTTCCGACGCCGATCCTCATCGTGTCCGCGTCGACGAACCGCGGCGAGCTGCACAAGACGTACGAGGCGCTCGCGGCCGGCGCGCTCGCGGTGCTCGACAAGCCGGGCGCGCACGATGACAGCAACGCGTGGGCGGTCGAGCTCGTCTCCACCGTTCGACTCGTCTCGCGCATCAAGGTCATCACCCACCCACGCGCAAAGCTCTACCCGCCGCTGCCGGCGTTCGGCACGCCCGGCCTGGCGGCGCCGAGGCTGGCCGGCGCGTCGCGTAGCCTCGTCGTCATCGGCGCATCGACCGGAGGACCCGCTGCGGTCGAGGTCATCCTGTCGTCGCTGCCGGCGGACTTCCCGATCCCGATCTTGCTCGTGATCCATATCGCGAAGACCTTCGGGAGCGCGTTCGCCGACTGGCTCGACGGCCAGGTCCGCATCCCCGTCCGCGACGCGGTCGACGGCGAGCCGCTGCCCCGTCCGGGCACGCCCGGGGTCATCATGGCGCCGCCCGACGTGCACCTCGTCGTGCGCGATCGCAAGCTGCGGCTCACCAAGGACGCGCCCGTCTTCTCGTGTCGTCCATCCGTCGATATGCTGTTCGGGTCGGTCGCCGCGGAGCTGGGCAGAGAGGCGCTCGGGATGCTGCTGACGGGAATGGGTCGAGACGGAGCGGAGGGTCTCCTCGCGATGCGCAAGCGCGGGGCGCTCACCGTTGCGCAGGACGAGGCCACGAGCGTCATCTTCGGCATGCCGCGCGAGGCGATCCTGCTCGGCGCGGCGGAGCAGATCTTGCCGCTCGACCAGATGGCGCCGCTGCTGCTGACGCACGCGCACGGGAGGGAGTGCTGATGTCGTCGTCCGTCCTCATCGTCGACGACAGCCTCACCGTCCGCATGGACCTCGGCGACGCCTTCCAGGCGGCCGGCTTCTCGCCGACGCTCGCCTCCACCGTGGCCGAGGCGAAGCGCGCGCTCGAGCAGCGGCCGTACGCGCTCGTCATCATCGATGTGATGCTGCCCGACGGCGACGGGCTCGACCTCTTGCGCGAGGTGAAGACGAGCTGGCCGAGCACGCCGGTGATGCTGCTTTCGGCCGAGGCCGAGGTCGCGGCTCGCCTGCGCGGCCTACGCACGGGCGCAGACGAGTACGTCGGCAAGCCGTACGACATGAGCTACGTGCTCGCCAGGGCACGGCAGCTCATCCGCCTCGTCTCGCCGCGCGGGGAGAACGGCAGCCAGATCCTCATCGTCGATGACAGCCTCACGTTCCGAGAGCAGCTGCGCGAGACTCTCGAGGGCGCCGGCTACAGCGTCCTGTTGTCGGAGAGCGGCGAGGAGGCGTTGCACATGGCCGTCGACGCGCGACCGGCGGCGATCGTGGTCGATGGCATCTTGCCGGGCATCGACGGACCCACGTTCATCCGACGCGTTCGCGAGGACGCGCTCCTGCGTCGCACGCCGTGCATCCTGCTCACCGCGAGCGAGGGCAAGGGTGAGGTGTTCGCGCTCGACTCGGGCGCCGACGCGTACATGCAGAAGGACGCGAGCGCCGAGCTCGTGCTCGCGCGCATCGGCGCGGTGCTGCGGCCACGCTCGGGCGCGCAGTCGAGCTCGCACAACGCGAGCCTCCACGGTCCGAAGAAGATCCTCGCGGTCGATGACAGCATGACGTACCTGCAGGAGATCGGCGCGCAGCTCCGACGCGACGGCTACGACGTCGTGCTCGCGTCGTCCGGCGAGGAGGCGCTCGCGCTGCTCGCGGGGTCCGAGGTCGACTGCATCCTGCTCGACGTGTTGATGCCCGGGCTCTCCGGATACGAGACATGCCGCCGCATCAAGAACGATCCGCGGTGGCGAGACGTGCCGCTCATCATGCACACCGCGCGTGACGAGCAGGGCTCGATGATCGACGGGATCAACGCGGGTGCCGACGACTACGTCACCAAGTCGGCCGACTTTCAGGTGCTGCGCGCGCGCCTCCGTGCGCAGCTGCGTCGCCGGCAGTTCGAGGACGAGAGCCGCGATCTGCGCGAGAGCCAGCTGCAGAAGGAGCTCGAGGCCGCGGAGTCGCGCGCGCAGCGCGAGCTCGCCGATACGCGCGCGCAGCTGCTCTCCGAGCTGCAGGACAAGAACAGCGCGCTGCTCACGGCGCAGACGCACCTCGAGCAGCAGAACCTGCGCGTGCAGGCGGCCAGTCGTCTGAAGAGCGAGTTTCTCGCGAACATGTCGCACGAGCTGCGCTCACCGCTGAACGCGATCCTCGGGTTCGCGGAGCTGCTCTACGACGGCCACGTGAAACCGGAGTCGCCGCAGCACAAGGAGTTCCTCGGCCACATCCTCACGAGCGGCAAGCACCTCCTCCAGCTCATCAACGACGTGCTCGATCTGTCGAAGGTCGAGGCCGGGAAGATCGAGCTGCGACCCGAGACCGTCGATCCCGCGCGCATCATCGGCGAGGTCGTGGCAGTGCTGCGCGCCACCGCGGCGCAGACGCGCAACACGCTCAGTACCGACCTCGACCCGTCGATCGACCGGATCGTCGTCGACGCCGCGCGACTCAAGCAGATCATCTACAACTACGTGTCGAACGCGCTCAAGTTCACGCCCGCCGGTGGCCACGTCACGGTGCGGCTCAAGCCCGACGGAGAAGCCAACCTCTGCCTCGAGGTGGAGGACACCGGCATCGGCATCTCACCCTCCGACATCGACAAGCTCTTCGTCGAGTTCCAGCAGCTCGACACCGGTACGACCCGTAAGTTCGCCGGCACCGGGCTCGGGCTCGCGGTGACGAAGCGCATCGTCGAGGCGCACGGTGGTCGGGTCGGCGTGCGCAGCGTGGTCGGCGAGGGGAGCACGTTCTACGCGATCCTCCCGCGCGTCACGCTCGAGTCCGCCACGTGACGAGCCCGCTCGTGCTCATCATCGACGACAACGCGCTCAACGTGCAGCTGCTCTCGTTCCTGCTCGCGGCGCACGGCTACGAGATCCGCTCGGCCACCAGTGTAGCGGAGGCCGAGGCCTCGCTCGCCGAGGTGATCCCGCACGTCATCCTCGTGGACGTGTGCATGCCCGGCCCCGATGGGCTCACGCTCGTACGTCGGCTCAAGGCCGATCCGCGCACGAAGGAGATCCCGGTCGTCGTCGTGACAGCATCGGCGATGAAGGGCGATGACGTCCGCGCCCGCGAGGCCGGATGCGACGACTACGTCACCAAGCCCGTCGACACGCGCGCGTTGCCGGGCCGCATCGCGGAGCTGCTCAAGAAGTGATGCGCGCGGCCTCGCGTAGGGCCCACGCCTGCGCCTGCTCCATCGTGTCGAAGAAGTGCGCGGAGAGCTCGTCGCCGGTGGTGTAACGGGCGAGCGCCTGGATGAGCTGCACCAGGATCTTGGTACGGAGGTTGGCGCCCGCGAAACCGCAGCGAATGCGCCGGCCCATCGTGAGGGGTGCGGGTGCGGCGCCAAGCGACGACGACGCCGCGAACGACATCTTGCCGAGCCGCGAGAGATCCGTGAGCC
>JBDTCO010000056.1:0-11796 GCA_039923495.1 Polyangia bacterium | reverse complement strand
GGAGCCCCGCGGGCGTGCCGAGCGCGATGACGAGCCGCGGGTTCACGGCGACGATCCACTTCACGCGCGCGTTCTCGGCGTCCGCGGCGGCGGGACGAGGGTCGTACGTGATCGGCACGCCGTTCGGCGGCACGTAGCCTTCGGGGGCCTCCTCCGCCTGACCGAACGCGACGCCGCGCGCCACGAGGAGACAGAGCAACGCGCCGAGGAGCTGCCGGGACATGCGCGCATCCTGACACGAGCTACGCTGCCGCCCGATGGCAAACGAGACACAATCCGTCTCGGACTACCCCGGTCCACCGCGCCTCGAGGTCGAGCCCGGTACGTCGGGATGATGACGACCGTGGCTTGACCAAAGCAGCGTGCGTGCGTAGCCTCCGCGACCCGATGTCCGCCACCACCGTCTACCTCAAGCGCGGCCGCGCAAATCCACTCTGGCAGGGTCACCCGTGGGTCTTCTCCGGGGCCGTGCTCCGCGAAGAAGGTACGCCAGAGCCGGGCGACGTCGTCGACGTGCGCGACGTCGAGGGTCGCTTCATCGGCCGCGGCTTCCACAACGCGCGCTCGCAGATCCGCGTCCGCATGGTGACGCAGCGAGAGGAGGCCGTGGACGCGGCCTTCATCCGTCGTCGTCTGGAAGAAGCGGGCGGCCTGCGTCGCACGCTGGGCCTGCCGTCCGCCGAGACCGACGCGTATCGCCTGGTGAACTCCGAGGGCGATGGCCTCTCCGGCGTCATCATCGACGTGTACGCGGACGTCGTCGCCATCCAGTTCACGGCGCTCGGTGCCAAGCGCATGGAGCTCGCGATCGTCGAGGCGCTCGCCGACGGCGTTGGCCTCACGCAGAAGCCGCGCGCGATCGTCGAGGTGTCTGCTGGTGGCTTCGCGCAGCTCGAGGGCTTCGGCTCTGCCACGCGCGTCGTGCGTGGCGACGCCGTCGAGACCGTCACCTGCCGCGAGAACGGCATCATCCTCGAGGTCGAGCCGCTCCGCGGTCAGAAGACCGGCATGTTCCTCGACCAGCGCGAGAACCGTAAGATGGTCGCGTCGCTCGCCAGGGGCGCACGCGTGCTCGACGTGTACACGTACGCCGGTGGCTTCTCGTTGAACGCGCTCAAGCACGGCGCGAAGAGCGCGACGGCCGTCGACTCCTCGGGCCGTGCACTCGAGCGCGCGCGTCGCCACGCCGAGCTCAATGACCTGCCGCAGCTCGAGACCGTCGAGGCGGACGCGTTCCGCTTCCTCGAGACCGCCAAGCCGCGCGGCTACGATCTCGTCGTCATCGATCCACCGAAGTTCGCGCGCGCGAAGAAGGACCTCGCCGCCGCAACGAAGGGCTACCAGCGCCTCAACCAGCTGGCGATGAACGCCACCTCCGACGGTGGCCTCCTCGTCAGCGCGAGCTGCTCGCAGCTCGTGGGGGCGGACGAGCTCGAGCGCATCGTCGCTGCGGCTGCGCGCGATGCCGGTCGCCGCGTGCAGGTGCTCGAGTCGCGGTCACAGGGTGCGGACCATCCGCTCCCGCCCGCCTTCGACGAGGGCCGTTACCTCAAGGTCCTGCTCTGCCGCGTCGTGTAGCTGCGACGATGGACCGCGCGGGCTACGCAGCCTGCGCGATGGGCAACGCGTCGAACGTGAGACAGTAGACGCTGTTCTCCGTCTCGACGTAGAGCGTGTCGCGATCGGCAAGCACGCGCTTCACGGCCGTCGTGACCATGCGGTGTCCGTTGGGATCGCGGAAGATCACCATGCCGCGACCAACGACGGGATAGCCGACGAGGAAGCCGCGATACACGCGACCGAGGTTCGCGCGCGTACCACCAGGCGCCGACGGGGGCGCTCCATGATCACGAATCTTTCGGGCAGTGACTGTCGTCATGGCCTTTGCGTCCGCTTCTCGACTCGTTAAAGCTTAGCGCTCCACTTCATGGGTCGTCACGGAGAAAAAGGGGCAAGCGAGAGTGACGCAGAGCGACGAGCAACCGGTGGTGACCCGATCGCTGCTTCCCATTCATGGGATCCCCGGTATTTGGCGCTTCGAGGTGCGGACGCCGACACTCCCGCCGGCCACACACACAAACGTCTACATCGTCGGAGACGGTGAGCTGGTCGTTGTAGATCCCGCCAGCCCGTATCCCGAGGAGCGGGCCGCGCTGGCGGAGGCGCTCGCCTCGCGGCCCGAGAAGATCGCTGCGATCTTCCTGACGCACCAGCACCTCGATCACGTGTCCGGCGCGAAGGTGCTGCAGCGTGCGACGGGCGCGCCGATCTGGGCGCACGCGGAGACGGCCTCGCGACTCGCAGGACGCATCACGGTCGATCACGCGGTCGTCGATGGAGATGCGCTCCCGACCGGGACACGCAGCGTCGTCGCTCGCCTCACGCCGGGTCACGCGCCGGGTCATCTGTGCCTTCTCGACACGCGTTCGCTCGCGCTCGTGTGCGGCGACATGGTGGCCTCCGAAGGCACGATCCTCGTCGACGCGGACGACGACGGCGACATGAGCATCTATCTCGCGTCGCTCGCGCTCATGCGCACGTGGAATCCGAGCGTGCTGTTGCCGGCACACGGGCCGCCGATCTTCGATGCGGACGCGCACCTCGCGCACTACATCGCGCATCGGCTCGGTCGTGAGGCCAGGGTCGTCGCGTCGCTCACCGAGGAGCCGCGCACGCTCGATGAGCTCGTGCTGCTCGCCTACGCCGACACGCCGCCCGCGATCCATCCGCTCGCGAAGCGCTCGCTGAAGACACACCTGCGCAAGCTCGTGCACGAGGGGCGAGCCGTCGAGCACGAAGCTCGCTGGGCGCGCGCCCAGGCGCTCGTCAGGTGAAGACGACCTGACGATGGGCGACCAGACGTGTCGCAAAGGATTCGACAGCTGGTGTCGAAGCTTCGACACCTCGAGGCCCACGCGCAGGTCGAGTCAAAGAGATGCGCTTCGGCACGCACCCTGCTTCAATCTTCGGCATGCGCAAAACCGGTTCCGTATGCTCCCTCCTCGCTGCGAGCGTTTCGCTGTTCGCGATCACGCTGTCCGGGGGCTGCAACCTCGGCTGCCAACACTTGTACACAAAGAGCACGACCTTGCAGTCGGACTCGTTCACGCCGGAGGCAGGTTCGGAGGCGATGACATCGGTCCTCATCCAGCATCTCGTCTCTCTTGATGGCAAAGGTCGCGCCGACGAGTCGATCGCCACAGTGGGTGACTTCCTGGTGTCCACGACGGGTGACCCCGAGGGCTGGGTCTTCCTTTCCGGCCACGCGGTCGCTGATGCGCTGGTCGGAACGCACCTCGACCTGCGCAAAGCACCAGGTGGCACGGTCCTGGTCGGCACACACTTCGATCTCGAATGCTCGCGCCAGCTCGATGGCGACTGCCTGGAAAACGGCTTGTGGGTCGGTGCCGCGGCCTCGGGGAGCATCGACGTCGTTGCCGCGACGAGCGCACCGGCGCCGCTTTTGACCCTCGACTTCTCTGCGACCGTCACCCCGAGCACAGGCGCCGTCGTGGTCGTAAAAGGCACACTCACGCTCGACCTTACGTACACGGAGACCATGACCGGCGAGTCCGGCGATTGCTCGTAAGTTCCGCTTACAAAAGGATCCTGACTAGACCGCCTCCACACCGAGATGATCCTGCGGTCCGAGGCGCCAAAGGCGCCGTCGCGGCGGAGTCGCTGCGTAGCAGGGGTGGGGCCTCGGCGGCTTTGCCGACGGGGCGGGGACGCAGTCCCCGTTAGATCGACTAGACCGCCACTGCTCGATGTCGCTTGCGACATCGACTCATTTTAACTCTGAGGCGGTCTAGAGCTTCCCCACCGCCGACACCTGGACCCAGCCCTCGAGCCCGTTCTGCAGGCGGATGCGGGCCCAGTCCTGGTCGTGCTCGGTGATGCGGACGAGCAACCCGGCGTGGACCGTGAAGGTGGTCTGGTAGTTGGCGTCCGGGCCCTCGTGTACGGCGAGCGCGTCCGGCAGCACGACCGCGCGCTCGACCCGCGTCGTGAGGTACACGCGGCCCGCGAGGAGGCATCCGGACACGAGGGTGCCGGCGATCCAGAACGCGAACACGACCCACAGCGAGACGCGCAGGAAGCCAGGCCCGACGAAGCGCAGGGCGAGCAGCAGGGCAAACAGCGCGACGTACATCGCGAGGAACGTCCAGCTCAGGATGCTCGTGGAGTACGGCGACACGGCGCGCACCCAGAACGCGGCGACCTCGGCGCCGACCAGCCTGTCTTCGGAGCGACGCTTCACGGTCTCTCGCGCGGCGTCGAGGTTGAAGCGGACGTCATCGGCAGAAGCCGAGCTCGGATCGACGTCGAGCGCACGCTCGTAGTTGTAGATGGCGGGGCCGAGCGCGCCCTCCTTGTAGTAGGCATTCCCGAGGTTGTAGTAGAGGTCCTCCGACGAGATCCCGAGCGCAGCGACCTGCTCGTAGCTCAGGACCGCCTGATGGAAGTCACCCTTCAGGTAGGCCGCGTTGCCACGCTGGAACGTTGCGTCCTGCGAGGCGCCGAGCAGTGCGTTGGCACCTCCGGCATGCGCGCTGCCGACCAGGGCGAGCAGCACGATCAGCGTCCTCATGCGGTCCTCTTCGCGGCGTCGAGCCGCTCGCTCTCGATGAAGCCCAGCAAGGCCTTCACACGACGCACCGCGGCCTTCATCTCACCCGGCCCCGACGCCGATGGTGCGAAGCGCGCGAAGTCACAGTTCTCGAGCTCCTGCACGATTGCCTCCGACGTCTCCTTCGTGAACCCGCGCTCGACGAGGAGCCCGCGCAGCTGATCGAGCGTGTACGACTCCACCTTCGTCCCGAGGCGGAACTCGAGGTGCTCGTAGATCACGCGCGCGCACTCCGCGAAGAAAGCCGGCGGACGGTTCGCCTTGATGTTGTAGTCCGCGATGCGCAGGCGACGACGCGCGTTCGCACGGGCGCGGCGGCGACGGCTGCTCGGGGTGTCGCGCGTCCAGCGACGGCGTACCGAGTCGATGACGACGATGAGCAGCCACAGCAGCGGCGGAACCGCGAGCACGATCGCGCGAAGTCGCGGCCGCTCGAAGAGCTTCGCGCCGAGGTGCGTCGACAGGGAGCCGTGCGTGCGCAACGGTCGCACCTGACGCGCGAGCACGTTCTCGGTCGCGCTGCCCGACGAGCCCGGCTCGACTCGCTTCGGATCACCATCCACGTCGACGAGCAGCTCGGCGGTGCGGGCGACCTCGTAGTGCTGCGTCCTCGGATCGAAGTACGGAAGCTCGAGCGCGGGCAGCGAGAGGCGACCGCCGCGCAGCGGCGTGAGCAGGTACGTCAGCGTCTTCTCGCCGCGGATCTGCGTGCCGCGCTCGATGTTCTCCTTCACGGTGGGCTCGTATGCCCGCCAGCCATCGGGACCCTCGCCCTTGTCGAAGAGCCTCGGTCCCTTGAGACCGTGTACGTTGCCCACACCCGACAGCGTGATCTTGAGGCTGACCGCGTCGCCCGCCGCAACGCGCGTTCGATCGACAGCGGCCTTCATCTCGTAGTGACCCACGTTCACCGATGGGAAGTTCGCCGGACGTCCCTCGGCCGGGAGCGGACGCACATCGATCTCCACCGGCTTCGAGGACGCCACGGCCGACGCGTTCGCGGAGAACGCGTTCTGCATCGTCGTGATCTCGGCAGACAGCGGCGTGACGACGAGCTTGCCCGGCTTGAGCGGGAACAGGCCCTTCTCGAGGAGCAGCGTCACCTGGTACTCGCGGCCCTTCGTGACCTGGCGCTGCCACTCGCGCTGCTGCGGCGTCAGGTCCTCGGACCAGAAGCCGTCGGTCTTCGGATCCGCGACGCTGCGGTAGTTGAGCACCTGGCTGCCGGCCCACAGGCGCCAGTCGATGTTCACCTGCTCACCGACGTAGACGCGCGTCTTGTCGGCGGTCGCTTCCACGTGCGTGTCCCCGTCGCCGCGGAAGCTCTCCGGCTCGGGCAGCGGCTCGGTCGCGGACCCCGGCATCCTGCCGACCATGTTCTTCGGCACCCCACCGACGCGGACCGTGATGGGCTGCGTGCGCAGCTCCTGTCCACCCACGCGCGCGACGGCAGGCCCGATGACGAGCGCGCCCTTCTTCTTGGGCCGCAGGAGGTAGACGTGCTCGTCGGTCGAGGTCACTGACTGACGACCGTTGATGATCGTCATCGAGATCTGCTGCCCGCCCTCCATCGCGCGGACGATGTCGAAGTCGGGCGCGCTCGGCGCTCGATAGCTCTCGAGCACGCTGTTGCCGTCGCGCTCGATGGAGACCGTGAGCTGCACCGTGTCGGCGATCGTGACGCTGTCGGAGACCACGGTCGCGGTGAAGCGATTCGCCGACGCACGCGCCGACGCCAGACCGACGACCACGAGCACCAGAGTCGAGAGTGCGCGCTTCACGTTCACCAGTCTTTCTTCGGCTTGCGATCCCCGGCACGACGACGAGCGAGGTCTTTCTGCACGGTGGGCTCACTGCGCTCGAGCGAGTCGAGCACGGCCTCGGCGTCCTGCTTGTCGGTCGCCTTGTCGTCGGGGTGTGCCATGGCGGCCTGCTGCCTGGGATCCGGAGGCGGCTTCTGCTGATCGCCCGCCTGCTGCTGCTGCTGACCCTGTTTCTGGTCCTGCTTCTCATCCTGCGCCTGCTGCTGCTGCTGATCCTGTTTCTGGTCCTGCTTCTGATCCTGCGCCTGCTGCTGCTGCTGCTGATCCTGTTTCTGGTCCTGCTGCTTCTGATCCTGTTTCTGGTCCTGCTGCTTCTGGTCCTGCTTCGGGTCCTGTTTCTGATCCTGCGACTGCTTCTGATCTTGCTGCTTCTTCTGCTCCGCGAGCATGCGCTGGGCGACCTCGAGGTTCCACTTGGTGCGTCGGTCGTCGGGCCGCAGCCCGAGCGCACGCTTGTACGCGTCGACGGCCTCGCGATAGTGCTCCTGGCGGTGCTGGGCGACGCCGAGGTTGTAGTAGGAGTCGGCCTTGAGCGATGGATCGTGCGTCTCGACGGCGCGCTGGAGCTCGCGCGTGGCCTCGGGCAGCTTGTCGAGCTTGAGCAGCGCGGACGCGCGATCGTAGTGAGCAGTGTCGTCCTCGGGCCGCGCAGCAACGGCGCGATCGTAGGCCTTCAGCGCGTCGTCGGCCCGGCCGGCCTCCATGGCACGATTGCCGGCCTCGATGTCGGGGTCCTTGCGGGTGAAGAGATCCCAGCCGCCGAGGAACGGGAACAGGCACAGGAGCACGAGCAAGGTGGCGCGCGCGCTCACCGCCTTGGCGACCACGGCGGGCGAGCGCCGATCGCGTAACGCGGTGCCGATGACGAGGAGCACGAAGCCGCCGAGGACGAACCACCGACCGATGTCCTCGGGCTCGCGCTCGAGGCGCGCCTCCTCTTCGGTGCGCTCGAGCCCGGCGATCGCCTTCTGCACGCGCTCCACACCGAACCCGCGCGGCTCCATGGTGAAGTAGTCGCCGCCGGTCACGCTCGCGATCTTGCGCAGGCCCTCCTCGTCGAGGCCGACGCGCACGGGCTCGCCATCGGCGCCGGCGAGGTAACCGGCGGACTTGCCGTCTTCGTCGGTGAGCGGCACGAACGGGCGCTCCTTCGAGCCGATCGCGACCGTGTAGATGCGGATGTGGTGCGCGGCGGCAGCCTTCGCGGCCTGGAGCCCACGACCCTCGGTGTCCTCGCCATCGGTGATGAGCAAGATGACCTGGCCAGGCTTCCGCTTGCCGGCCGGCGCGCGCGCTGCCGAGCGATCGAGCAGCTCCTGGCTGGCGCTGATCGCGCGGCCGAGGTCGGTTCCGCCCACGGGCATGTCGGACGGTTGGAGGTCGCGCCAGAACAGCTTCGCGGCCTCGTAGTCCGACGTGAGCGGATACGCGAGCGTCTCGCCGGCAAAGGCGACCATGCCGACGCGATCGCCGTGCAGCTCGTCGAGGAGTCGCGACACCTCGGCCTTCGCGCGCTCGAGGCGGGACGGATAGATGTCCTTCGCCAGCATCGAGCGCGACAGATCGAGCGCGATCACGAGATCGAGCCCGCGGCTCTCCGTGAGGCGCGCCCGGCCCGCGACCTGGGGACGCGCGATCCCCACGGTGAGCGCGGCGACCGCCACGATGAGGCAGATGATCTGCAGGCGTCGCTTCGCCGTCGACAGCGTCAGCATCATCTGGCGAATGGTGGCGAGGTGACCGATGCGCTCGAGCACACGCTTGCGGCGCTGGCCGTCGAGCGCGTAGGCCACGACGAGCAGCGGCACCACCACCGCACACCAGAGCAGCTTCGGATCGGCGAGGCTCACGGGAACCTCCGGAAGCGCGTGAGCGACAGCGCGACCTCGAGGAGCAGCAGCGCGAGCGCGGGCCCGAGGAACAGCTCGTACAGATCGACGTAGCGCGGCGTGTGCGAGCGCAGCCGCGAACGCTCGAGGTCCTCGAGGATGGAGTTGAAGCGGCGATCGAGCGCCTCGGCATCGGTGGCGAGGTACGGCGAGCCGCCGGTCATGCCGGCGATCTCCTCGAGGAGCTTCGGGTTCACGGGGTGCGCCGCGCCGTCCTCGCTGTCGCGCCCGATGAGGATCGTGAAGATGCGCACGCCGAACGTCTGCGCGTAGCGCGCGGCCTGCAACGGATCGAGCTTGGACGCGTTGTCCTCGCCATCGGTGACGAGCACGATGACGCGCGAGCGCGCCGTCGACGAACGTAGCCGGTTGAGCGCCGTGCCGATCGCGTTGCCGATCGCGGTGCCGCGGCCATCGATGAGCTTGAGGGTCACGTCGTCGAGCAGCAGCCGGACCGCGGTGGTGTCGAGGGTCAGCGGCACCTGCGTGTAGGCCTCGCTGCCGAAGATCACGAGCCCGACGCGGTCGCTCTGACGGCGCGCGATGAAGCGATCGAGGACGCGCTTGGCCGCGGTGATGCGGTTGGGGAGGAGGTCCTGCTCGGCCATCGAGTTCGAGACGTCGAGCGCGATCACGATGTCGATGCCGTCGACCTCGGACGCATCCGAAGAGAGCCGCTGGGGGCGGCACAGCGCGAGCGCCACGCAGGCGATCGCCACGATGCGCACGACGTCGGGTAGCTGACGGAAGCGCGCGACCCAGCCGAGCTCCGCCTCGCGCAGCTCTCGGACGCGCGAGAAGGCGAGCGCCGCACCGCGCGGCCGTCCGAGCTTGCGCCACGCGAGCCACGGCACGACGAGCAGCAGGCTCAGAGCCCACCGCTGCCTCAGGTGCACGTCGGGCTGGCGGAACAGCTCGATCGTGAGCACCGCGACCGGCACCGAGAGCGCCAGGAGCAGGAGGTACGGAGTGGCCCTCTCGAGGCGGGCCTTCACGACTTGCCTCCATCGAGCGGCATCGGCGGACGCACGGGACCCGACAGCATCTCCTCCGCGCTCTCGAGCTTCGGCGCCGTCGCGAGCACGATGCGCTGCGCCGAGTCGAGGAGCAGGAGCGCGGTGCCATCCGACGAGCCGGCGTTCGCGAACTTCATGAGGTCGGTGTCCTCAAGGAAGCGCACGACCTCGGACTCGGGTGAAACGAGGTGGGCCGCGAACCGCTCGAGCTCGGCGAGCAGCTCGGTCGACGTGAGCTCGAGCGAGTCGAAGCCATAGCGTGCACCGAGGTACGCGCGCACGATCTCTGCGATCTCGAACGCGAACGGGCGGTAGCCGTCACGCGCGAAGTCGCCACGCGCGCGGATCGCAGAGAGGCGCTCGATCGCGACCTCGCCCGGCGGGCGCGACGGTACGACAGGCCCCGCGAGCTCGGCCTCGGTGCGGCGCACGCGACGCACGAGCCTCCGCACGAGGAACGCCAGCGCTCCGAGCGCGAGCAGCCCGATGGTCACCCAGATCGCACGCACGACGCGACGATCCTCGATCATCGCCGTGCGCGGGCCGCGCTCGGGCTGCGGCTCGAGCTTGGTCTGGCTCTCGTCGACCAGCGCGCGGATCGTGAGCGACACCGGATCGGTCGACACCGTCCGCACGTCGCCGCGTGGGCTGAGATACGTGAGCGGCAGGGGTGGCACCTCCGTGGGTCCGACCTCGTAGGCGGCGACGTGGAGCACGAAGCGGAACGAGCGCCGCCCATCGCCGAGGTCGCGACCCTGCGCCTCACCATCGTCGCGCTCGAGCAGCTCGAGCTTCCCGAGCTCCAGCTTCTGGGGCAGGTTCACCGCGATGCCGGCGTGCGCGATCGCGGTGATCGTCAGCGCGAGCTTGTCGCCGACGTAGGCCTCGGCCTTGTCGAGCGACGCCCCCACGGTGGGCGCGTCCGGATCGGGCGGCAACGCGAGGTCCGGTGCGGTCGCCATGTCCACGGCCGGCGCAGCATCCTGCGCATACGCGACGCTCGCGAGCAGCGATAGCACGAGGGTGAGCGCCTTCATCGACGCAACCTGTTCTCGCGCGCGCGGAAGAACGCGAGCAGCGCGCCGATGTACGGCCGATCGGTGCGTACGGCGACGGAGTCCATGCTCAACCGACGGAACAGCGCCTCGCGCTCGCGCTTCTCCTTGCCGACGAGCGCGGCGAAGCGCGCGCGCCCGGGACCGCTCGTGTCGAACGTGATGAGCTCGCCGGTCTCGAGGTCCTCGAAGCTGGCGAGCCCGAGCGCAGGCAGCTCCTCCTCGAGCGGATCCGTGATGGTGACCGGCACCACATCGTGACGCCGATTGGCGATGCGCAGCGCCTTCTCGTAGCTCGCGATGCCACCGTCGACGACGAAGTCCGACACGAGGAACGCGACCGCGTGCCTCCGCATCATGCGCACGAGGAGCTCGAGCGGCGCCCTGAGGTCCGTCTTCTTCGATGACGGCTGGAACGTGAGGATCTCGCTGACGATCGCGAGCACGTGCTTGCGCCCCTTCATCGCCGGCACGAAGCGCTCCACCCTGTCGGTGAAGATGACGAGCCCGATGCGATCGTTGTTCTTGATCGCGGAGAACGCGAGCACCGCGGCGAGCTCGGCGGCGACCTCGCGCTTCTTCTGCTCGCGCGATCCGAAGCCTTCGGACCCCGAGGCGTCGACGAGCAGCATCACGGTCATCTCGCGCTCCTCGACGAAGAGCTTCACGTACGCGTCGTCCATGCGCGCCGTGACGTTCCAGTCGATCATGCGCACGTCGTCGCCGGGCTGATACTGACGCACCTCGGAGAACGCCATCCCCAGGCCCTTGAAGACCGAGTGATACGCACCGGCCAGCAGGTTCTGAGCCTGCCGCGCGGTGACGATCTCGATGCGCCGGATCTTCTTGAGCAGCTCGCGGGTGAGCATCTTTAGGAGAACCTGCTACGGAACTTCGACGTGCTCGAAGAGTCGACGGACGATCTCCTCCGAGGTCACGTTCTCGGCTTCGGCTTCGTACGTGAGGTTGATGCGGTGGCGCAGGACATCGAGGCCGACGCTCTTGATGTCCTCGGGCGTCACGTAGCCGCGGCGACGGAGGAACGCGTGCGCGCGCGCAGCGAGGTTGAGGAAGATCGACGCGCGGGGGCTGGCGCCGTACTGGATGAAGACGCCGAGATCGCGGAGCCCGTACGCGGCGGGATCGCGCGTCGCGTGCACCACGTTGACGATGTAGTCGCGGATCTTGTCGTCGATGTAGATCTGGTTGATGGCTTCTCGCGCCGACTGGAGGTCCTCGGGCGAGCACACGGCCTCGAGCTTCGCGTTGCCTGCGCCCGACGTCTGGCGGTCCATGATCTCGCGCTCCTCGCTCTTCTGCGGGTAGCCGACCTTGATCATGAGCATGAAGCGATCCAGCTGCGCCTCGGGCAGGGCGTACGTC